>DASWRC010000065.1:0-21144 GCA_036403375.1 Pyrinomonadaceae bacterium | reverse complement strand
TTGTCGGTGGTCAGTCTATTAAATCTGACCACCGACAACTGACCACCGATTACTAATTAAAATCTATAATGTGCAAACGCTCTGTTTGCTTCTGCCATGCGGTGAACGTCTTCGCGTTTCTTAACCGAACCGCCGCGCGCGTTGTATGCGTCCATCAGCTCGCCGACCAGCCTGTCGGTCATCGTTTTTTCGCCCCGGTTGCGCGCGTTAGTAACGACCCAGCGAATAGCTAATGTGTTGCGGCGGTCTTTCGTGACTTCAATCGGAACCTGATAAGTCGCGCCGCCGATACGACGTGATTTGACTTCGAGCGTCGGAGCGACATTGTCCAAAGCTTTTTTAAAAACTTTCAAAGCCTCGTCGCCCGCTTTTTCCGCGAGTCTTTCCATCGCACCGTAAAAAATCTTTTCCGCCGTTGATTTTTTGCCCGCCCACATCACACCGTTAATAAATTTGGTAACGAGGATGCTGTTATAAATCGGATCCGGCAAAACTTCTCTTTTTCCTGCAACTCTTCTTCTTGGCATATTTCTATTCCTTTAAATTACTTCTTGCCCGGTGCGGCGCCTTTCGGACGTTTCGCGCCGTATTTCGAGCGCGCCTGATTACGGTTCGCAACACCCGAAGCGTCGAGCGTTCCGCGAATGATGTGATAACGAACACCCGGCAGGTCTTTAACGCGACCGCCGCGAATCAAAACGATTGAGTGTTCCTGCAAATTGTGTCCGATACCCGGAATATAAGTCGTTACTTCGATTTGGTTCGTCAAGCGAACACGCGCCACTTTGCGAAGCGCCGAGTTCGGTTTTTTCGGTGTTTGCGTGTAAACGCGGGTGCAAACGCCGCGTTTCTGCGGATTTGCCTGCAAAGCCGGACTCGCCGTTTTGTATTTCACCGCTTGGCGACCTTTGCGAACTAATTGGTTAATCGTTGGCATTCTTTCCTCTTATTTAAAAATCCGAAAGGCAAAAGTATCCTTTTACCTGACTCTTGCCGAACTAATGTCCGGCAGTTAGCTACAAGTCTCAACTTGCGTTCTAAATTAATGGATTAAACTTAAAATTCTTCCGGTTTTCACTTTGCTGTAGCGTGACTTTATAAAAGATTTGTCTAATATGTCGCAAGCGTTGGTTCGCTTGTCTTACGCTACAATTCCTGCTAGAACCTTCAAAAATCTACGTGTAATACTTATTAAGTATCACTACAGTCAGTCCAGACGTTTATGTCCGAAACTAAAGACTATACCGAAAACACAAATTCGTTGTCAAGCGCGCTTTCGCACAAAACAAAAACTTTGCGCATATCGCTTAATAAAACTGCGAACGGTGGAATTTAGTCTGCCTGATTCTCAGCAATTGAAATCGGTTGAAGCGTGCCGATTGATTCACCGACAAGCCCTGTCCGAATAGTTATAACGTCCAGTGATGTTCGAGATTTTTTAGTATTTTTTCTTGTAGGCGAAAAATTCTTCCGTCCGTGCGGGAACATTCCTCATTTTAGAAAATTTACGGAGCAAGAAAATTTTAGCTTCGCTCTCAGGTTGTTTTCTCCCCTCAAACTTTGTTACATTTTTTGTTTATTTCAATACTCGATTTTTAAACAAATATATGACTAATCTAGAAAAATACTTAAATAAATTCAGCGAAGCCGATTGGCTTGCGGCACTCGAACGCCTTCTGCCCGCGATTCACGAAGTTGACCGCAACGCCGTGCAAATCTGGTTTCGTTTTTACCCGTTAGAGCTTTTTCGTTATTTGGAAGCAGCCGAAGACCGCGAAAAAGCGATTCAGAAATTCGTTATGCAGGGAGATTTTGAACTCAAAAATCAAATCGATTCGTCACACAAATTTCTTTACGGGCATCGCTACTGGAAAGAAACTAAAGCGGCAATCGAAACTCTCGCTGAATCCTTTAAAGATGAGGCGGCGGATTTGAGCAAAGTTATAGAAACGGCGGCAATCGCCGTCAAAGCCGATAAATCCTTGACTCTCGCAATCGCGGCGGTCGGTTTAATGACTTTGAATCAGGTCGGTTTGGAAGCCTTCAAAGCGGCTAAAGGCGAAACGCAGAAGCCTTCGGGTTTGCTGGCAAAATCGCCCGCGACAATAGTTGAGACGCGCGCGAAAGACGATTCGCAGGGCATCTTCGGATTTCTGAAAACGGTCGATAAAAAATTCACCGGCACCTGGGACGAAACAAAATCAAAGGCGCGGTTTCCACTGATAAACGATGAAGAACTCGCGACCGCCGCCGCAAAAGACCAGTCGCAGGATTGGAAATCGCAGGACGAGCGCTGCTGGGAAGGCGTGATTCCGGTCGAATGCCGCTCGGCTTCGTGCGGCACGTGCTGGATCGGCGTCCTCGGCGGGCAGGAGAAACTAGCGGAAGTTCAGCGGCTCGAACGCAAGCAGATGAAAATTTTCGGTTATAACCAGCCGGAAGATGAGAAACCTTTTCTGCGGCTCGCCTGTCAGGCAAAAGCGCACGGCAATGTTTCGTTCGTCATTCCGCCCTGGAACGGCGTTTTCGGCAAAAAAGTTTACGGCGTCGAAGAGGTCGAGCTGAAACCCGCGACGACTTCCGCCAAACGCCTGCGCGAAACCATCAAAAGCGCATCTTCCAGCGAATAAAAAAAGTTCGTCAGAGGTCGCCGGAGTTAATAGAGTTTAAGGATTTTTACTCTGTTAACTCCGGCGACCTCTATTAACTCCATGAATTCTTCTAAAACTTTTCCGCCGGTCGCATTCGTCCTCGTCGCCGTTCTGTTGTGGTCAACCGGCGGGCTTTTTATCAAATACACGACGCTCGACGCTTTCACGGTAAACTTGGGGCGTTCGCTGTTTGCGGCGCTGACGGTCGCCTTTTTCACCTATAAAAAAGGCTTAAAACCTGATTTGTTCACGCTTTTCACTTCCCTGCTCTACGCCGGAACGTTGTCGTGTTTCGTTTACGCAAACAAAACGACGACCGCCGCCAACGCGATTTTTCTGCAATACACCGCGCCGATTTATATCCTCATTCTGTCGCCCTTTATATTAAAGGAAAAATTCCGCGTTTCGGATTTATTGACCGTTCTGATTTGTCTCGCCGGGATGAGCTTGTTTTTCCTCGAACCACAAAATAACGCCAACCGGCTGGCTTCGAATATCTTTCTCGGAAATATCGTCGCGCTCGCTTCCGGTATTTTCTTCGGGCTTTATTTCGTCTTTTTGCGGCATCCGCGCTCGCTCAAAAACCGCAATCCGGCGCTCTCGGTTTTTTACGGGAATTTATTGATTGTATTGTTTATGCTGCCGCTCGTCTGGAGCAATCCGCCCGCGCCGCGCGTCAACGATATGCTGGCGATTCTTTATCTCGGAATCTTTCAAATCGGGATTGCTTACCTGCTTTTTACGGTCGGCATCGCGCGCGGCGTGCGCTCGCTGGACGCGAGCATTATCGGCTTTGTCGAGCCGCTCCTTAATCCGATCTGGGTTTTTCTTTTCCTCGGCGAACGCCCGAGCGTATGGGCAATTCTTGGCGGCGTCATAATCATCGCCGGCGTCGTGTTTCACACCGTCAAACAAAATTTGAATAAACCCGCGCTGACGCCGATTGATTAAATTGCGACTATCTCGCCAGCCCGGCGCGCCGCATTAAATCGGTAAATCGCGCATCGGCGCGCAGCGAATCGAGGGCGAAATCGCATTTCAAATTGACCAAATAAGGTTCGTGCGCGGCGAGGGATTTTTCAAGCCATTCAAGCGCCTTTTCGTTTTCGCCCGCCCGGGCATAAAAAGAGGCTAGAATAAAGGATGGAATGGTTTTAGCATTCGCATCTTCGAGCAACAATGCCAGCCATTGATGCCAGAACGCGTGCATTCCGCCCTGCTCGAAAGCTGTCCGGAACGCCGCCAGACTTTCTTCTTTTGTCCCTTTCAGCCGCTCTGATTCGATAAAGGCGGCGGCGGCTTCGCGGTTCATTCCTTTGCGTTCGTAAGCAAGCCCGAGATTCCAGTAAGCATCGAAAAACTGCGGTTCGGTTTCGAGCGTTTTTTTGAAAACCGCGATGGCTTCGTCGGTACGTCCGGCGTGCGTCAGCATCACGCCGACATCCGTATTAATGCTCGGCGAAAGCGGGTCGAGTTCGGCGGCGCGCTCGATTGCGGTCACCGCCTCGTCAAATCGCCGGTCGAAATTGCGCAGCACAAAAGCGTAAGCCTGCCAGTTATACGCATCGTTTGGATTGATTTCGATGGCTTTCTGATATTCGCGGCGGCAGGTTTCCCAATCCCACGCGCGTTCCGCCAGCTTCGCCCGCAGTCGATGCGCCTCCGCCGACTGGTCGTCCAATTCTAAAGCCTTGGCAATCAAAGCTTCTGCCTTATTACTTGCTTCTTCAGCAGGAAAATCCGCGTACCAAATGCCGCTTATGTAATAATCCGCAAGTCCGGCATAGGCGAGCGCGTAATTCGGGTCGAGCGCAATCGCCGCATTAAAAAACCTGCGCGCTTTTTCTAAATCGTCGCGCGTTTTCTTTTTCCAGAAATACCGACCTTTAACGTAATTTTGGTAGGCTTCAACGTTGTTGGTCTGCCGCCGGACGACGCGCTCCTGTTCGGCAGTCGTTAATTTCAGACGAAGCTCCGTTGCGACGCTGCGCGCAATGTCGTCCTGAATTTCAAAAACGTCGCCGAGCCTGCGCTCGTAATCGTCCGCGCTCCACAAAATCTCGCCCGATTCGGCGTTTACCAGTCGGACTTCGACACGGATTTTGTCGCCGCTCTCGCGGAAATTGCCTTCGAGATAAGTCGCCACGCCGAGCTGTTCGGAAATTTCATGCGGCTTTGCCGGTTTGTCCTTAAACGAAAACGACGAATTACGCGAAATCACTTTTAACCCTTTAATTTTTGAAAGCGAGCTAATCAAACTCTCGGTCATCCCGTCAACAAAAATATCGCGTTCCGTATTGCCGGATAAATTTTTAAGCGGCAGGACGGCAATCGAATTCGTCGGCGCCGGTTTGGTTGAAACCGGCTGTGTTAAAGAGTATTTCAACCCGCACACAATCAACGTCGCGGAAATAAAACAAACGATTGCCGCCGCTCGCCGGCGCGTGAAAAAACGACTTCCGGCAGTTTGTAATTTCAAATCCGAAATTTGAGATTTATTTTGAATCCCGATTTTAGATTCCTGAATATCGACTGCCGGTAACCCGCCCGCTAACGCCGCCGGGACTGACTTTGTTTCATGGCTTTCGGCGTTATATTCTTCCTCGATAACAAATTTAACTTCCCGCGTTCGCTCGAATTCCATGTAAACCGGCTGCTCCTCGACCGCGCCGATAAAACGATAGCCTTCCGCCCAGCGCGTTTCGATAAAACGCGGGTTTTCCGAAGGCTCGCCGAGCGCCTTGCGAACGGCGCCGACCGCCTTTGTCAAAGCCGTGTCGTAAACGTCGCGCCCGTTCCAGAATTTGTCCAAAAGTTCATTGCGGCTGACGAATCGGTCGCGGTTTTCGATTAAGTGAAGCAAAACCTGAAACGGCAGGTTCGACAGACGAATCTGCTCCACGCTGCCGTTGACGCGATTCAGCATCCGTTTGTCGGGTTCGAGCCGGAATTCCTCAAAAATGTAGATTTTTTCCGCCTTTGAAATCATGAGCGCTCAATTTTCGCATTTTTTTCGCAAAAATTTCAGGATTTTTGTTTTCAGAAAATTTATAACTTTCTCAACACGGAAGCAAGTCTTTTTAAACGCGATGCGAAAAAGAATCGAAATTACCACCGTCGAGCGCGAGCGAATCGTGCGCTTTTACGGGCAGATGCCTTGCCCGGCGTGCGAAGAGCGGAAGACGAAGAGATTTCGGATGTTCTTTTCATCCGTAGCGACGTTTCTAAAAACTCATTTTTTTAAATCAAGGGAGCAAAACAAGTGAAAAATTTCGGCTATCTAATTCTAATCGTTTCTTTCTTTTCGTTATTGGACCAAAACGCGTCGGCGCAGGAATGTACGCCGCCGCCGCCGGGAATGGTCGGCTGGTATTCCGCCGACCGGACGGCACGCGACTACAGCCCGGTACAAAATCACGGGCAAGGCGCGAGCGGCAGCCAAACCGGCACTGCCAAATATGCGCCGGGCAAAGTTCAACGGGCGTTTCTGTTTGACGGAACGAACTGGGTTGAAGCGCCGTCAAACGCGCAGCAGGATTTGGCAACCGCCGGTTCGATCGATGCGTGGGTGCTTTTTAATCAAACGCCGCAGAGCGCGAACCGCATTATGGAAGTTGTTTCGCGCGGCGATTTCGGTCGTGATTTTGATATTCTGGCGCAGCCGGACAACAAATTTTATTTCTTCATCGCCAACGGGCAGAACGTCCCTTCGACGACGACGATTCAAGCGGGCGTCTGGTATCACGTCGCCGGAACGTGGGATGCGGCGGGGCTGAAAATTTACGTCAACGGAGTTTTGGAAAATACGAACCCGACCCCTAATATAACGCGCAACCCGACCGACGTGAAACTCTTTATCGGCGGGGGCGCTCTTTTCGGCGGACGCACGCTCGTCGGGCTGGTTGACGAAGCCGAGATTTTCAACCGCGCGCTCACTCTGGCGGAAGTTCAGGCGCTTTACAATGCGGGCAGCTTCGGCAAATGCAAATCCGTCAACAATCTCGGCACGGGTTTGGATTTCGACGCCGACGGACGCTCGGACATTTCGCTTTTCCGTCCCGACCCGGACGAAAACAATAATTACTGGTATATCCTGAAAAGCTCGACCGGGACGATTGCGACGTTTGAATGGGGCATTCAGACCGACAAACCGGCGCCCGCCGATTACGACGGCGACGGACGTGCGGATTTCGCCATCTGGCGCGAAAATGTTTCGGGCAATCTGGGTGTTTTCTACATCTATAACAGCTCGAACAATTCGATTCGCATCGAGCAGTTCGGCTTGACCGGCGACAAATTAACCGTCGGCGATTGGGACGGCGACGGACGTGCGGATTTATCCGTCTATCGCGGCGGCGCGCAAAGCTTCTTCTATTATCGCGGCTCGCTCAATAATCCGACCGGAAACGTAACCTACATTGCGTGGGGCACAACCGGCGACCGCGCGGTTTACGGCGATTACGACGCCGACGGACTTGCGGACGCGGCGGTTTTTCGCCCTTCGAGCAGCATCTGGTACATCCGCCGCAGCTCGGACGGCGCGGCTCAATACGCTAATTTCGGGTTATCGACCGACCAGCCGGTCCCGGCAGATTATGACGCCGACGGCATCACGGACGTCGCCGTTTATCGCCCGTCTGAAGGCAACTGGTATCTTCAGCAGAGCCAGCTCGGTTTCCGGGTTTCGCGCTTCGGCAGCGCGACCGACCAGCCGGTTCCGGCAGATTACGACGGCGACGGCAAAATCGATATTGCGGTTTGGCGCGGCGGCACGTGGTATCTACAACAATCGACTGCCGGAACAAGCGTCGTGCCGTTCGGCATTGCGGGCGACAAACCGCTTCCGGCGGCTTATCTGCCGTAGGTCTTATAGACCAAATCCCTCCTCAATAAAAAAAGCGAATCGCCGGGCTTCAGGTTCGACGATTCGCTTTTTTTTCAGGCACGGAAGTCTTGTGCCGGTTCGATAAAAACTACTTTTAAGGCGGTTCGATTTTTAATAACCGCTGATATTCACTGGCGGTTTTTTATTTATTCCCGGGGTATAGCTGCTTTTCTCTCGCTCGATTATATCTTTCAATTGAAGTCCGTTTGCCTTCGGCGTGCGTCCCTGGTGATTGCCGACCATGACGCGAAAATGATAGACGCCTTCTTCGAATTTTCCGCCTTTCGCGGCTTGCGTCTTCCATTCGAAATCGATGTTCTTTTTGCCCGTGAACGGAACGGTCAATACGGCAATCGGATTTTCCCGCCCGCCGAATTCCTGAAAAATGCTGACCTGTGCGGTCTCCGCGTCGATTTCTTTGGTGCTTTCGACGATAATCCGAACCGGTGTTGCCGGCGGCGCGCTATTGACCGACCAACGGCAATTGACAACCAAATTCGTGCTTTTCTCTTCCTGCTTCTGATTTGTCGCCGGCGAAGGTCTGTTTATTCTAAAAAAATCCATAAATTTATTGCTCCTTACGATATAAATAATGATTGCTTTTGAAATCAGCTTATAAATGCTCTCATTCCTAAACGCGTATTTGGCGCGCGAAATGTTTCAGGCTTTTTTGAATTTTACTTAAAAATCTTTGCGCCTTTTCCGAAATTATCAATCTCAAAAACTGCTTAATTAAAACTTTCGCAACTTACATATCGGTTATCTTGTGATAATATACGTTTATAAAACGCTTATATTTACTATAGAACTAGCGTTCCAAATAATGAACAATAAACAGTCATTTGTTGCCAAACCGTAATTTTTGCGCTAGTTTGGCATTAAATTTTTAGAAATTATATATATCAAAAAGTTATTTTTTTATTGGAGAAAGTATGGCAAATTCAAACATTCCGTCGAATGTCACAAATCAGGAACTTATCGAATGGGTCACGAAAACCGCCGAGCATTGTCAGCCGGACAGCGTTTACTGGTGCGACGGCTCGCAGGAAGAATACGACCGGCTTTGCGAAGACATGGTCACGAGCGGCACATTTGTTCGCTTGAACGCCGAAAAACGTCCGAACTCTTTTCTGGCGCGTTCGCATCCTTCGGACGTGGCGCGCGTCGAAGATAGAACCTACATCTGCTCGCTCGCGAAAAGCGATGCCGGACCGACGAACAACTGGATGAACCCGCGCGAGATGAAGACGATTCTGAACGAAAAATTCGCGGGCTCTATGCGCGGGCGCACAATGTACGTGATTCCGTTCTGCATGGGTCCGATCGGCTCGCCGATTTCGCAGTTCGGCGTTGAAATCACCGACTCGCCCTACGTTGTCGTCAATATGAAAATCATGACGCGCATGGGCGCAACGGCGCTTGAAGCCTTAGGCGACGGCGAATTCGTGCACTGTCTGCATTCGGTCGGAATGCCGCTTGAATCGGGTCAAAAAGATGTTGCGTGGGCTTGTTCGCCCGACCCGAAAGACAAATACATCGTACATTTTCCGGAAGAGCGCTCAATCGTTTCCTACGGTTCGGGCTACGGCGGCAACGCCCTTCTGGGCAAAAAATGTCTGGCACTGCGCATCGCTTCGACCTTGGGGCGCGAGCAGGGCTGGTTGGCGGAACATATGCTGATTGTCGGCGTCGAATCGCCCGACGGCAAGAAAGATTACGTCTGCGCGGCTTTTCCGTCCGCCTGCGGAAAGACGAATTTCGCGATGCTTATTCCGCCGCAAGCCTTTCAGGAAGAAGGCTGGAAAGTAACGACCGTCGGCGACGACATCGCGTGGATTAAGCCGGACGAAACCGGACGGCTGCGCGCCATCAACCCGGAATTCGGATTTTTCGGCGTCGCGCCGGGCACGAACTACAAATCCAACCCGAACGCGATGGAATCAATCCGCGAAAACACGATTTTCACGAACGTTGCGCTGACCGACGACGGCGACGTCTGGTGGGAAGGCATGGACGGCGACGCGCCCGGACACGCGATTGACTGGCAGGGCAACGATTGGACGCCCGCTTCGGAAAAACCCGCCGCGCATCCGAACGCACGTTTTACCGCGCCGATTACGCAATGTCCGGTCGTTGATGAAGATTTCGACTCGCCCGAAGGCGTTCCCGTCTCAGCCTTTATCTTCGGCGGACGACGCAACTCGGTCGTGCCGCTTATTCTGCAATCGTTCAACTGGGCGTTCGGCGTTTACATGGCGGCGACGATGGGTTCGGAGATGACCGCCGCGGCGTTCGGCAATATCGGCGAAGTCCGCCGCGACCCGTTCGCGATGCTGCCGTTTGCGGGCTATCACATGGGCGATTATTTTTCGCACTGGCTCGATTTCGGTCGCTCGATTCCCGAACCGCCGCGCATCTTTTCGGTCAACTGGTTCCGCAAAGGCGAAGACGGTAAATTCCTCTGGAACGGCTTCGGCGAAAATATGCGTATCTTAAAATGGGTCGTCGAGCGCGCGCGCGGCAAATCGAAAGGCGTCGAAACCCCCTTGGGCTGGCAGCCGAAATACGATCATCTCGACTGGCGCGGGCTGGAAGATTTCACCGAGGAGCAATTTAACAAGGTCATGGATTTAGACCGCGACCTCTGGCTCAAAGAAATCGCGATGCACGACGAGCTGTTCTTCAAGCTCTACGACCGCCTGCCGAAAGAAATGGCGTTCATCCGCGAATTATTGGTCTCAAACCTCTGGCGTCAGCAAGACTTAGGTTTAGCTACCCCGCGCATTGAACCGAGCGCGGAACCGACCTTCGAGAAAACCAAAAACCTCGAAGCGAATCGCGCCGTTCCCGATAAAGCGGCGGCGACAGCGGAGTAGTTTGATAACAGGTTAATTTTGAAAGGGCGAGAGTAATTCTTGCCCTTTTGTATTATTCAACTACTATGGGAAAAAATTTGATTGATAGTGTTAAAGACTGGCTTGAAAAAAGTGGTTACCCACTTGAATTATTTGTAGCGAAAACTTTGAAAAAACTTGATTACTTCTGCTCTAAATCGCCTCTCTTTATTGACCTAGAAACCAAAGTATCAAGGGAAATTGATATTGTAGCAAGTAAATTTTTCAATAATGATTATGGTCAATATTTAACTTCAAAATTGATAATTGAATGTAAAAAATCTTCTTATCCTTTTGTCGTTCTGTGTAACGAGTCTGTAAAGAAAACTTTGATAGAAAATGCGTTTTTTGGAAATATAATTGTTGACAGAGACGGATCATTTATTACTTGGGTTTTCTTAATTCAACTAGATAAGCATCATAAAATCAATTTCAAATCATTGTTTCCAACAAAGACATTAAATTTAGAAAGCCGTCAAGGATATTCCTTAGTTCAAGCTCATACGAACAGTGACTCTTATATCTACACCGAGTTATACAAACTTGCAAAAGCTTATGAATATGAAGTTCAAAAGGATTTGGATTTCTACAAAGAAATGTTAGAGAATGAGAAAGATAAGAAAGAAGCTGAAAATAGTTATAAATTTCATATCCCAATTCTTGTTATAGATGCCCCACTCGTTGAAACATATATTGATAATAAAGGTGATGTTATCGTTGAAGAAAAAGAAATTTCAAATGTAAAAATAACCTTACCCTGGAGAGAATTCTATGATGAAGGTCTTGTTATTTTATTAGTAACAAAGCAGAAATTCGCCGATTTAGCCCAAGATATTCTTGTTTTTACAAAAGAAATTGTTGAAAGACAAAGGGACATTCAAAAGTATCTTAGAGAATTAGAAAAAAAGGAAAGCTAAAGTTAATTTTATTAACTGTTCTAGCACAAATTTGTTGTGTAACAGTTTTGTTATAAAAAGTAGCCAACGGCGACCAACAATAAAGCCCAGTGAGAATCACTGGGAACGCAAGGAAAAATCCAATCGCTCGCTGACTGCGAGTAACAACTAACCGGCAATTTGTTTGACGCCTTCAGCGTCGGGGCGTTTTGTGTATTTCAAGCCATTGCTGACCCGACCCGACGAGAAATAATCAGTCTTCTGGCGCATGAAACTTTAAACTTAAACGCGGTTTCGGAAAATTTCGACATCAGCCGACCGGCGATTTCTAAACATATCAAAATTCTGACCGAGTGCGGGCTAGTCGTTATCAAACAACAAGGCAGAGAAAGATTCTGCGAGGTGAATATCGAAATGCTCGAAGAGGTTTCCGAATGGGTTGAGCGATGCGCGACTTTCCGGACAAACAAATTAGACGCGCTCGAACGCCATCTGTCCGAAGAAGCGGCGACGCCGGATTCAAATCAATCAAAGGAATAAAAAACTATGAACAATCAGCCGATCGTTATCGAAAGAACATTTAACACGCCGGTCGAAAAAGTCTGGCGCGCGATTACCGACAAAGACGAGATGAAGAAATGGTATTTTGACCTCGCTCGATTCAAAGCCGAGATAGGTTTCAGGTTTCAGTTTACCGGCGGCGAAGAAGGCGGCAAACAATTTCTGCATCTCTGCGAAATAACTGAGGTCGAGCCGGAGAAAAAACTGACCTACAGCTGGCGCTACGACGGCTGCGCGGGCAACTCGTTCGTGACCTTCGAGCTATTCGAGCAGGAAAATAAAACGCTGCTTAGATTGACCCACAAAGGACTCGAAACCTTCCCGCAGGAAACTTCTGATTTTGCCAAAGAAAATTTCGTCAAAGGCTGGAACCATATCATTAACATTTCTCTGAAAGATTATTTAGAGACTAATAAAACTACCGGGCAAATCGAAAACTCCGAAGCCGTTAGTTCTCGATAAAGCGGAGACCGCAGAATAAGTTAAATTAAAGGGGCGATTTCGGTTTGAGTCGCCTTTTTTTATCCGATAGAATAAAGGCGGTTTATGAAAAAACGTCTCAAGGACAAGTTAAAGAAGAAGCTCCGGCAGAAGGTTGACCGCAAATATATCGGCTTTCACGTTTATCGCTCGGTGAACGAGAATCTGCCGTTTATTTTCTGGGAACGCATCACGGACGACCCCGTGCCGGACGGCAGTTTCGACGACCACCTGGCAAGCCCCGGCGACCGTTATTATTATCGCCTGACGCAGGTTGACGCCGCCGGCAACGAGAGCGCGCCGATTACGCCCTACGTGACCTTTAAAGACCACGCCGGAAACAAGCTCGACCAGAATCCGCTGGTCGATTTTGTCGGTTACAACATTTACCGCTCAGCGGAAAAGGATGTGCCGCGCGAGCAATGGGAACGCCGCAACACCGAGCCGCTCGAAACGAACGAGTTTAAGGACGAAGGCGTTACGTCGGGCGAGGTTTTCTTTTATTACGTCCGCGCCGTCGATTCGCTCGGCAACGAGAGCGCGCCGGGCGAAATCGTGCGCGTCATCCGCAAATAATCGTGCGTTTTGTTAACGATGTAATGAGTTTGTAAAGTCTTTGTAAAATCCTTTTCGCCCCGGAAACATTCTCCCGCAATGCGCGTTAAGCCTCGCTGAAGCCTTTCGGGCTATTCAAAAACAACAGGAGAAAGTTTTTAGATGAAAAGGATTATTTCTGCATTTTTTTTACTCGTCGCGCCGGTAGTTTTTGCGAACGCGGCGGATTTTAGCGGGAGCTGGTCGCTCGATATGAAGCAGAGCACGAATTTGCCGCCCTATTACGCGAACATCAAAAGTCATAAATTATCGATTGCGCAGGACAAAGAACACTTAACGGTCGCGGTCGCAATTGACGCCGGACGCGCCGCAGCCGATAAGTTTAATTTCATATACAATCTCGACGGCAGCGATTCGATGACCGAAACGCCGATTCGCACGCCGGACGGTTTGCTTAACGTTCCGACCGTACTCAACCTAAAGACAGGCGCGGACGGAAAACTGACAATCAACATCACGCGCGACATCAAGCTCGGCGATAAATCATTCAAAGGCATCACGTCCGAAGAATGGGAACTCGGCAAAGACCGTAAAACCCTCAGGATTAAACGCTCGGACACATTTCCCGACGGCAGAACCGCGACCGCCGAAATGATTTTCGTGAAAGTTTGACCCGATTTATAAACCGTGAATGTTTTTTTGACAACTTGAAACCCTTTAGAGTAGTCTAAGAATCAGGAGGTGATAGAGAATGATAGAAAAATCAAACAATACACCGCCGGATAGTTTAAGCCGGTAAAACGGCACAAATTTTTCGGATTGGTTATTATACACACGATTTGGTTGATAAGGCGGAAGTTGATTTACAAAGAGAGCGTCGGTGGTTTAAAAACGCGGAACGCGTTCATTCCGGCAAATCTCAGTAGCAAAGGCTAAATTATCTGACCGAATCTCAAAACAATACAATTCAATAGAGACAGGCGGCTTCGAGAAAAGCCGCCTTTTCTTGTTCTCTGTGTCCTGAAATAGACTATTCACTATCCTATTTGCGTGTATTTCTTCCAAACTTGACTTTTGCAATTGGGATAAAAGCCAGTAATTCATTGAAAAAATCAACTTTGGCATAAGAATCGCTTCTAAAGATTTTCAAGAATGGAGGCTTTTATGAAAATAGACAATTTACAACACAAAATCAGAACCGCTTTAGTGGCTTTTTCCTTGTTATTCGGTATCGGAATCCTGTCGGCGACAACCGCCAGCGCGCAGTCCGACCGTCGAGACAACCGGCAGGACAATCGCCGCGATGACAACCGCGACTATAACAATCGCCGCGACGACAATGACCGGTATGATGATGACCGCAATTACAACAATCAATATAATCGCGTCGATTATGTCCGGCAGCAAGCCTATCGCAACGGCTATGACCAGGGTCTTCAGGATGCCCGCAGCGGCAGACGCGCCAACGCGCAGCGCGCCGCCGGTCAGGCGATGCGACAGATGAATAACGGCAATAATTCACGCTGGGGCAATCAACGAAACTCCCGGCAGGATTATCGCGAAGCATTTATCCGCGGCTACGAAGAAGCCTATAACCGTAACAACAATCGTTACGACAATCGAAATAACCGCAATCGTCGGAACGGGTACTAAATAATTTCCCGTAATAAAACAAAAAAGCGTCGCCTCAAACTAGGCGGCGCTTTTTTTTCAGATTCGTCAAAACTGTTTTTCCCGACCCGTCTTTTTTCTTCCTTCGCCCGCACTGTTTGAGCAAAGAGGCTTAATCATTCCGCCTTTTCCCCTGAAAATGCACTTTAACATTTTTGGTTTTAACAAAGCCCGATTTAATTCCAGCTTTTGTGCGGGAAAAGTATTTTTCCGGTTCTGCCTTTATCTTAAAAATTTTTGGAGAAAAAAATGTATCAGAGTTTTGCAAAATTGAATAGTTTAAAAGTTTTATCGTTACTGGTTTTATTATTTGCGGCGCAAGCGGCGTTGGCAAGCGGCGGCGGCGGAACGGTCGGACCGAATCCACTGCCGCAGACAGCCCCCGCGCCGGACGTAATCTATCGCGAATCGTTCGGCGAAGGACCCGATATTCTTCGACCGGCAGGCGGCAAAGGAAATTTAAAGGAAACCTACACGCACACGCCGATTCAGGGTTTCTGGATTGAATATCCGGGCAATAAAAATAACGCGTGGCTCGCGCCCGCCGAAGGTCAAACGTGGCGTTTCTGCGGAGCTTCGGACAATCCGTACGAGATGTTTTCGCCGATTCAGATGACAAGCGGCTATTATTTAAACGGCTGCGTCGCTTCGGAATGGTTTGACGCCCCGACCGTCAACCCGACCGCGCTGACGCCGTTTACCGCGCAGGGTGTGCCGTATGAAGTTTCGTTTGAGGGTTATCCCGCGCCGATTGAGGGCAAATATCTCGCGCTCGGGCTGACAAATTCCGGAACGCTCTACAGCAATCTCGCAACTTCCGCCAACGTCGTGCTGGTTTTAAGCCCCGCTCCGCCGAATATGTATACGATTCATTACGAACTGCGCGCGGGCGGCATGAACGGAACTCTGCTGGCTACGGGCGACACTTTTTTCGATAGCTGGAACCGGATGAAGCTCAGAGTTGACCCGGTTGCCAAAACCGTCGGCGCGAGCGTCAACGACATCGAGCTCGGCACATTTCCGCTCAACGTCGGCGCGCCGAAGTACGCCGGTTTCGAAGGCGTCGCGATTGGCGATAATTTCGTTATCAGAAAGCTTCAGTAATTTTTGTTTGAATCAGTTTTCAGAAGGGCGGCTTATTTTTAGCCGCCCTTTAAATTCGCGTAATTTTGCCTGTCTTTCGTCGTGGTGGTATGGTAAGGATTACCATTAAAACAAGGAGGTTAATTATGGTAAAAAAATCTTTATTTGTCCGTCTGCAGGCAAAAGCGGGCAAGGAAGCGGAACTTGAGGAATTTCTAAACGGGGGATTGGCACTGGTTAACGAAGAACCATTGACCGCAACGTGGTATGCGTTGAAATTTAATGATTCGACGTTCGGAATTTTCGATACCTTTGAAAGCGACGAAGGACGCGACGCGCATCTCAACGGCAAGGTTGCCGAAGCTTTGCTGGCAAAAGCCGGCGAGCTTCTGGCTTCGCCGCCGATGATTGAAAAAGTCGATATCTTAGCCGTCAAACCGTAACAAAAATCGAAGGAAACAAACCTGTTAGTAGGCAATATATGCACGAAGAAGGCGAATCGAATTCGATTCGCCTTCTTCGCTTTTTAAAATATTTTTCGTCCGCTGCGTCTTTTTCCCGTCTCGGGCATCACTGTTCTTCTGACCGACCCATTAAAAATATTTAGAAGGAAGAAATGAAATGAAAAAATTTGTGATGTTTTTACTCGCGGCGTTTATGCTCTCGGCAGCGCCTGTTTTAACTCGTGCGGGCGTCGAAGACCGCCTGTTTGATTTTATCGACCCGTATTATTACCAGAACGGCGTTGACGCCTCGCGCATTTTCGGACGCCGCCAAGTGACCGGCAACGGCAATTCGATTTTCGACACGCCCAATTTCTGGTTTCAGCGCGACGTTCGCGCGCAACGTCTTAATCCGGCTTATTCGGACAGCGGAAAACCGACTTTCTGGGCGGTGATGGGCGACCTAAATAACGACAGCTTTACATTGGATGCGGCGGGCGCGAATGCCAAGATTCTCGCCAACCGCTATACTTTATACGTTTTCCCGACGCGCACGGGAAATCAAATCGGACTCGGCAACAACCGGCAGGCGGACATCGTCGATTTAAGCAACGGCTATTTTTCAAACGACCCGCTCGGGCTTTGGATTCACGTTTGGATTAGCTATTCCGACAAGGCTTTCAACACCTCTGACGGACGAAAAGCGCTCGCCGATTTGCAGCAGAAAAACGGTTTGGCGCTCGACGGCACGCCGATTATCAAAACCCTCAGCGATTTGAATAATCTCCTGAGCAAAGGTTTCGTCCAGAAACGTTTCCGTAACCCGGACGGCTCGGAAGGTCCGATGTACGGAATCTGTCCGGTCATCAAAGACCCGACGAACGGCGGAATTGCGCCGAACGACACGCTCGGACAGGTTTTAAAGCCGGACGGCACGTCGCTCGAACCGGAATTCACGCGCCAGTTCAACAGCTTGCGCGCGACCGGCAGATGGGCGAATTAACCGCCGTTTTTGATTTACAAATTTAAAGAGAAGGCGAGGTTTACCGTGACCTCGCTTTTTTGCTTTCAAGAGGTGCGTTTTTTCAGTAATAAAACTATCTATTTGGGTGGTGATTTTCGTCTCAAACTCAATTATTATCGCTTTGACCGGCAAAAACAGCCGACTAAAAAAGTCAAAGAAATGTTATGAACCAGAATGTTTTGTATCCGAATCAGCTTCCCGCGCCGCAGATTCATTTTTGTTTTAAGTGTCGGTGGGAAGGTCGAACCGTGTCGAAGGCTTGCCCGCGCTGCGGCAGACACCTGTTTTCGCAGCGCAATGTCCGTATTCGCGGCGTCGCACTCGCCTTTCTCGGTTTATTTCTGAGCGGTTTTATGTCTGCGATTACGTTTTTCGTAACCGCGCTGCTGGCGTCAGCCGCGAAAGACCCGAAAAACGGCGCGAAATTTAACGGCGATGCTCATATGCTGTTGATGATTTATATCATTTTCGGCGCGCTCATCGCAGGCGGCTTGACGGCGGCAATCGGCGGCGCGTGGCAGGCGATTTTCGGCAGGCGCAATATGGTTTTGATGTGGATATGCTTTGCGCTTCTGCTCGTCGCGCTTTTTGTCGGCGGCGCTTTTCGGGGATTAACGGAATAATTTTATTTATGAAAACTACAATCTTTATTATCATTTTACTTTTCGCGGTAAATTTAACTTTCGCGCAAAAATCGAAAGTCGCGGATTATAAAATTCGCGCCGCAAAACGCGCCGTAACGATAACTTTTAAAGGCAAAGCGCGCTGGCTCGATGTCCGCAAGCAGATTGATGCCGCGCGCATTACGGACACCGAACTGATGTTCGCCAACGAAAAAGCCGGCTTCCGGTATCTGGTCATCGACATTACCGGCGATTCGCGTGACAGCGATTTCGACCGTCAATGCGGCGCGGGCACGGAATCGAATCTAATCTGGTTAAAGCTCGACGCGGCGTGGAAAATCCTCGACGTTAAATCCGTCCGCTATCAATCCTGCTGGTCCGGGACGGATTTGAACGAGCCGTTTACGCGGACGCAAAACTCTTTGAATGTTGATTTTGCCGACAGCCGCGAAAACATGAGCGTAAAATTAACGTATAATGCGGACGAACCCGAGAAAGGTTTTCAAACGGTCGGAGAATCTATAAAAATTCAATAATATGAAGCAAATTCCCGGCATTGTTTTAGGCGTTGACGGGCACTCAACCGTTTTGCCGGCATCATAAGTTGAAATAAAGGATAGGAAACAATGACCCGAAAAACGGAAAAACTTCGCCTGCTGTCGCAAATAATTTTAACCGGAAAAAATCCCGCCAAGCTGCGTGCGGCTTGTCTTGAGCTTTACGATTTGTTCTCAGAAATCACCGGATTCGACGATTCAGATAAAAGTTCGGAGATTCAAAACGGGACGCTTCTTCCGACCGGAAAAGCCATTTCACCTATCAACGCCGCGCGCTGTTTGTGGGATTTTAAGCGCACATACGAATTTTTGCGCGCTGTTCGAGCCGCAATTACGGAACTCAAAAATCGCTTTCCGCACGAGAAAATCGAGATTCTATACGCCGGCTGCGGTCCGTTTGCGCCGCTTATCGTTCCGCTTCTCGACAAACTTTCGCCCGCCGAAATCAATCTGACTTTACTCGATTATCACGCGCCGTCAATCGCGGTGGTGAAAAGAATTTTTGAAAAATTGAATTACGACGAATTTAACGCCGTTTTTATTCAAACCGACGCCGCGTGTTACAAGCATCCGCGCGAAATTCAACTTGTAATTTGCGAGACGATGCAGAGCACGCTTGCCAAAGAAACACAGACCGCAATTACCTTGAATCTCGCGCCGCAGCTCTGCGAACGCGGGATTTTTCTTCCCGAAAAGATTTCGGTCGAAGTTTGCATGGTGAATTTGCCAAAGGAATCCGGCGAAAGAGAACGAATCAATTTGGGCAGAATTTTTGAACTCGAAGCCGAAAAAATCAGACAAAATCCGTTACTCGATTTCCCTCGAACTGCGCTGAAAATTCCGGCTCAAGCCAAAGGGCGAAATTTGTGTTTTATGATTTTGACGAAGGTTTTGATTTTCGATTCCTTCCGGCTCGACGATTATGATTCTGCAATTACATACCCGAAACATCTCTCTCCCAAGCCTGACATCGAAGCTTCGGAGATACTCGAATTTTTCTACAGTTTCGGCGAAAAGCCGCATTTTGAATACAAAAGCGTTTAATCCTTGTAATACTGCTTTATCAAAACCCGTTTGGTTGTCGTGCGCCATTTGCCGCCGACGAGTCTTTTGGTAACTAACTCCATCCATTTGCTACCGAGCGTTGCGTCTTCGGTAAAAACGTAGAATTTCTGCAGGCGGTTACCGGCGAACCGATAACGCGCCGATTCATGCCAGCAGCAGCCGCTTTTGGTGTGGGTTTCGATGATTTTCAGCTTTTTATCAATCTCGACCGACATATTTTCGGTCTCCAAATTCGATAATTCCTCGCTTTTAACAAACTTTCCCTTTGCTTTTGAAAACAAATAAACGTCGTACGAAACTCCGCCGTACGGCACATAGTTACCGTTGCTGACGCCCAAATCCTCGATGCCGTCAAAATTATAATCTGTAAAATAAACTCCCAGATTGTCATTGCCCAACGCTTCGGTAATGTCTCCTTTTTCGACCATTTTGCCTTCCAGAGAAAGGAAAGTTTCCTCCATCTCAATCGTCTGAAAAACCTGCCCGCTGTTTTTTTTCAACAGGTAAAAAGTGCCTTTTGAATTACAAATCAATTTTGCGAATTCGGTGCCGCAGTTTTCGACCCGGACTTTCACGTCGTAGATTTTCGACTCGTTCTTAAAAAGAAACGTTTTCTGCGCCGAAACGCCGCCGGTACAGAAAATTAAAAGCAAAAGTATAAAAAAATATTTGTTCATTGTCGTTTAGTTAAATGAAGCGTGTGCATAAATCATAATTGAATTCTCCAACGCGCCGCTTCAATCAGTTCTTTGATAACAAATAACGGTTTAGATTCTCTGAAATTCATCAGACAAACTATCTGATAAACCCAAACACAAGCCAGAATAAATGCGCCGTTTTTATGCAATCCTTTAACCTGACACGTTTTCAAATCGAAGGTTTGAATGATTCTTTGAAACAATAACTCAATGGTTTCTTTGCGATAATCATAAAGATCGTGTTTGAACGAACGGCGTTTTTTAGGCAGTTGCTTTGGCGTCAACAACCAACCGCCGTGTTGTCGATAAAGATCGGTCAAATCTTTACCGCCAAAGGTTTCATCGCCGAGCAGAACAGCGGTTTTGACTAACTGTCCGTTGCTCACGACGTGTTTGGCAGCCGTCGATTCGCCAAAACTATTGGGCGTCCAACACGCGCTCAGCGGCACGGGACAAGGAAAGACCAAAGACTGCAAAACCAAGCGATAACCTTGCACCCAGCCGCGATAACCGCTTTTGAACCATTCGCTTTCGCGATTGACGTTTCTGAGCCCCTGAGGAATCAGATTCTCGCGGCGATGCTTTTTGTGCCAGCGCGGACCAATCGCCTGATACATTCTGCCGTCGATTGCGCTGACCGTTTGCACATCCGCAGCGACGAATGTTTCGAGAATCGTCGTGCCGGTCAGTGAAATTTGTCGTTCGGCGGCGGCGGTCAAACTTTTCAAGCGTCTTACGATGGTTGTCCGGTGCGGAACTCTTGCGAAACCGCAAGTCGCGAGCAATTGCGGATCGGCTTGCAGAAGGCGGAAAAGTTCCGAGTCGGCAAAGGTCTTGGTGACGATGGCGACGACGGCGAGCAATAAAAAAGATTGTTCGAAAAATTCTTGTCGGCGACCGCGCTTGCCAATTGGCGGTGGCGGCTGATAATGTTCAGAAATCTTTTGCAAAAGCTGCAAAAGTTCGTCAGTCAAAATAGGTTTCATCACCCAAAGGATGGCAGAATCAAAAACGGTTCTGCCTCCGCTGACGAAACCTAAAATCTAAACCCTTGTTAT
>DASWRC010000064.1:0-3687 GCA_036403375.1 Pyrinomonadaceae bacterium | reverse complement strand
TCGGTGGTCAGTTAAACCCAAATTCTGACCACCGACCACTGACCACTATTTCTCAAATAATTCCCAAACTCTTTTCAAAACCGCTTTTTGTTCTTTTGGTCCGCGAACGGCAATAAAAATCGTATCGTCGCCCGCGATTGTGCCGACGATTTCGTCGATGCCGGCAGCGTCGATTCGGACGGCGCAAGCCGATGCCAAGCCCGCTTCGGTTTTAGCTACGACCATATTTTCGCCCGCGATTTCGAGCTTCACCAAACCGAACGCCGCATCGCTTTTCGCTTTTTGCGGAAGCGCGTAAAATCCGCCGGCTTTTATGATTCCAAGCTCCA
This sequence comes from Pyrinomonadaceae bacterium, assembly GCA_036403375.1. GTDB lineage: Bacteria > Acidobacteriota > Blastocatellia > Pyrinomonadales > Pyrinomonadaceae > JAFDVJ01. The sequence goes on along the minus strand of DASWRC010000064.1, from coordinate 3,358 downwards.
GCAAATCGCGCGAAACGCTTGATTGTGTGACCGAAAATCCCTTCTTCTCCAAAATTTCGGCAAGCTCCTCCTGCCGTCCGATTTGGTTGGCGGTGATTACTTTCAGAATCGTCGTTTGCCGCTGTTCTTTTTGCATAAAAATAAAATGTTATGCAAAATCATTGCATAACAAGAGCATAGATGCATAAATTAACGTATGCGTTGTAAAATGTCAAAAATCGATTTAGGAAATTCTTTTTTGGTTTATAATGTCAGAAGCCGGACGGACAGGGAGGTAAAAATTGGGAACGAAAGTCTATCTTTTCGATGCGAATGGAAATAACAAGGAACTGGATTTGGAAGAGGTCAAGCTCGCCAAAATCAAAACCAATCAGCTTCTCTGGATAAACATTTTAGGACGCGAGAGGGAAACGGTCGAAAAAGCGGTTTCCGGTTTGGGATTGAAAAATGTGCCGCTCGTCAAAATTCTGATGACTTCCGAACGCCCGAAGATAGAAATTTTTGAAGATTTTTACCGGTTTTTTATCATTTCCGTAAAGGCGGGCGAAAACGGCGAGATTACAAGGATTCCGATTGATTTTCTGGTCGGTAAAAATTACGTCATCACGGTCAACGACGGCGAAGTCGGATTTTTCAAGGAATTGGAGGCGCGCGAGAAAAGCGAAAGTCACCTCGGCGAGCTTGACGCGGAAAGTTTTGTCGCGATGCTGCTCGACCTGCACATCGTGACGTATTTTCGGGCGCTCGAAGAGATTGAAGAAAAAGTCGATAAACTCGACCATCGAATCCTTCGAACCGACGTGCAGGACCACGAGATTCTGACGGAAATGGTGACTTTGCGAAAACGCGTTTCGATGCTGCGCCGCTGGCTGCTGCCGCACCGCGACGTTTTTTACGCCTTTGCGCGCCCTGATTTTCAACAAATCGCGCAGTCGGATTCCGCCGACCAATTTAAACTGCTAAACTCGCATTTTGACAGTGCGGTCGATGCCATCGAAAGCGCGCGCGATACGGTTCTAAGTCTTTTCGATTTATTTACGTCGAAGACCTCGCAAAAAATGAACCGGATTATGCAGCGGCTCACATTCGTCACGCTGCTCGTCGGAACATTGGGCGCGATTGCCGGCGTCTGGGGCATGAATTTCGAGGTTTCCTACTTTAAATCGGCGGAAACCGGTTTTTGGCTGACGATTTCGATAATGGGCGTTCTGACCGTCATTTTGACGATTGCCGCATGGTTTCGCGGCTGGCTGTAAAATTAAATCAATGACGCAAACAAAAAATCTCTGGGGCGGAAGATTCACCGAAGGCGCGGATGAAACCTTTGCCGAATTCAACAACTCTTTCAAATTTGACCGGCGGCTTTTCAGCGCCGACGTTCGCGCTTCCATCGCGCATTGCGAAGGGCTTTTTCACGCCGGAATTTTAACGCGGCTCGAAATGGAGCGCATCAAAAACGGTTTGATAACGCTGCTCAAACGCGCTGATTTCGATAAAAATTATTTCGACGACCCGGCGGAGGACGTGCATTCGTTTATCGAATCGAAACTGATTCAACTCATCGGCGACACGGGCAGAAAACTGCACACGGGCAGAAGCCGCAACGACCAGGTGGCGACCGCTTTCCGGCTCTGGCTGCGCGAAGAAATTACGGGAATTTCGCGGCTGGCGCGCGCGCTGCAAAAATCCCTCGTCGATTTAGCCGAGCATAATCGCTCGGCGGTTTTGCCCGGCTACACTCACTTGCAGCGTGCAATGCCGGTTCTCTGGGCGCATTGGTGTCTGGCTTATTTTGAAATGCTTGCGCGCGACCGCGAAAGATTGGACGAAGTTTGGCGGCGAGTCAACGTTTTGCCGCTCGGTTCGGCGGCGCTTGCCGGGACGAGTTACGAAATCGACCGCGAATCGGTCGCGCGCCAGTTGGGTTTCGACGGCGTGACGGCAAACAGTCTGGATGCCGTCAGCGACCGCGATTTTGCGATTGAATTTGCCGGCGCGGGTTCGATTTTGATGATGCACCTCTCGCGGCTCGCCGAAGATTTAATCATCTACGCGAGCAATGAGTTCGGCTTTATCGAGCTTGGCGACGCAATTTCGACCGGTTCGTCGCTGATGCCGCAAAAGAAAAACCCGGACGCGCTGGAGCTGATTCGCGGCAAAGCGGGGCGCGTTTTCGGAAATCAGACGGCGCTTTTGACGATGATGAAAGGTTTGCCGCTCGCCTATAATAAGGATATGCAGGAAGACAAGGAAGCGATTTTCGACTCGGTCGATACTCTTCAGCAAACCCTGCGCGTGACGGAGATTGTTTTGCGCAACATTAAAATAAACGCCGAAAAATCGCGGCTTGCCGCCTCGAAAGGCTATCTAAATGCCACGGAACTGGCGGATTATCTTGTTCAAAAAGACGTTCCCTTTCGCATTGCCCACGATACGGTCGGCAGAGTCGTTTTATTTGCAATCTCGAAGGGCAGAGAGCTAAACGAATTAAGTCTGGAGGAAATGCTCGAATTTTCGCCGAAAATCGAAAAGGACGTTTTCGAGGCGCTGAGTTTGGAAAAAACGCTCGCCGCCAAAAATCAAATCGGCGGAACCTCGCCGGAACGCGTTTTCGAGGCGCTCGACGCGGCAAAAAGAGATTTGGAAATCGAAGTAAACTAATGGAACTTGCCGAAATTATCGAAAAAACGCGGCAAAGCGAGCTTTTACGCATTTTTGACATCAATGTCGAGCACGCGGAAAAAGGCTTAGTCGTTTTGACAATGCCGGTCACGCCGAAGGTTCATCAATACATCGGCATTATGAACGGCGGAATTTCGCTGCTTTTGGCGGAAACTTCCGCGTCGCTCGGCGCGGTCGTCAGCAGCGATTTAACGGAGGTTACGCCGGTCGGCATCGAAATCAACGCGAATCATCTGCGCGCGGTCAGTAAGGGAAATCTGCGCGTCGAAGCGAAAGCCGTTTATCACGGGCGGACTTTAAGCGTCTGGCAGGTTGAAATCACCAACGAGCGCGGCAAATTAATCTGCGTTTCGCGCTGTACCATCAGCCTGAAAAAAGGCGCGGCTTTTCCCGAAAAATCTTAGAGAATGCACAAATTCGTCCGAAATTTGCTGACCGAATGGCGAAAATTGGATTTGCCGTTTGAAGGCGAAACTTTCGTCGTTGCGGTTTCGGGCGGCGCGGATTCGGTCGGTTTAGCGGTCGCGCTCGACGATTTAAGGAATCGCAAAAAACTGAACTCGCGTTTCGCTATCGCGCATTTCAATCACGATTTACGCGGCGAAGAAAGCGAAAAGGACGCGGATTTTGTCAAAGATTTGGCTCAAAAATTCTGTTTCGAGCTTGTTTACCAAAA
>DASWRC010000063.1:0-32047 GCA_036403375.1 Pyrinomonadaceae bacterium | reverse complement strand
TTATGAAACAGAACAGACGAGACTTTTTAATCAAATCAGGCTGCGCGCTATCGATGACGGCGCTCGCCACGCAGATGCGGCATTTCGGTTTGATGCAGGCAATGGCGCAAAAGGCGGATGACGAAACGAAAAACTCTAATGTGCCGGGTGATTACCGCGCGCTGGTCTGCATCTTTTTGCTCGGCGGCAACGACGGCAATAATACGGTGATTCCGCTGCATAATGACGCCGGCATAAGCGGTTATAATGTGTATTCCAATCTCCGAAGCGCGCAAGGGCTGGCTTTGGCGCAGAACGTGCCGCTGCCGATTACCGTCCCGCGGATGGGCGGTTTGACCTACGGCTTTCATCCGGCGTTCGGCGTCGGCGCAGTCACCAACGGGCTTTACGAGCTTTGGGGACAAAACAAACTGGCGGTCGTCTGCAATGCCGGCACGCTCGTCAAACCGACGACGAAAGCGCAGATGTACGATGAAACGCACCCGAAACCGTACAATATGTATTCGCATTCCGACCAGGCGGCGCAGTATCAAAGCGGGCGCAGCGACCATACGGTTTCGACCGGCTGGGCGGGACGTCTTTCCGACCAGCGGACCGCCGCCGATAATCCGTCGTCGCTCGTGCCGATGATTACGTCGATTGCCGGCGCGCAGCTTTTCACCGCCGGAAACACGACTCTGCCGCTCGCAATCGCCGCCGCGCCCGCCGGGCTTAATCAGGTTTTGAACCCGCAGGGCTACGATTCGTCCGCCGATTCGCAGGCACAGCTGGCGGCGTTTAACGCCCTGCGCGGGCAGGATTTGAATTCCGAGCTTATCGCCGCCGCGAGCCACATTACCAATCAGGCGATAACGGTCAACGCCTCGCTGCAAACATCGCAGGAAGTCACCGTCCAGTTTCCGCCTTCGAGCATCGGAAACCAGCTCAAACAGGTCGCGCGGATTATCAAAAAACGCGGCGATTTAAACGTCAACCGGCAGGTTTTCTTCTGTCAAATCAACGGTTTCGACACGCACAACCTGCAAGTTCCGATGCAATCAAGCCTGCTCGCGCAGATGAGTCAGGCGATGCGCGCGTTTTACGACGAAATGGTCGCGCAGGGTTTGGGCGATAAAGTCACGCAGTTTACGATGTCCGATTTTTCGCGGACGATGAATCCGGCGGGCACCGGCAGCGGCGTCGGCTCAGACCACGCGTGGGCGAATCATCATTTTATTGTCGGCGGCGGCGTCACGGCGAGCGATTTTTTCGGCATTAACACGACGAACGGCACGCCGTATCCGACGCTCAATCTCGACGGACCGGATGACGCCGATACCGGCTCGGGCGCACGCGGACGCTTTGTGCCGACGGCTTCGGTCGAACAATATGCCGCGACCCTGGCGCGCTGGTTCGGCTTGCCGGAAGCCGCTATGGTCAGCGTATTTCCGAAAATTACCAATTTCGCAAACACCAATCTCGGTTTTATGCGACCGGCATAGTGGAAAAGAAAAGTTCTAACGCTGGTGGCGCAAAGGAAAGTAAAGGCGCAAAAGATATAGAGCCGCAAAGGGATTTAAAAATAATAAAAATCTTTGCGGCTTTGTGCTGAAAATCTACACACTATTTTATCTCGGAAGGACGCCGGGCGGCGCGTGTTGCTATTTTTTCGCCAGGCTGACGATTGCTTCGGCTAATTCTTCAATATCGACGGGTTTCGCCAGGTGAAGCTGAAAACCGGCGGAAAGCGCCTGTTCGCTGTCTTCGGGACGAGCCAGCGCGGTGAGCGCGATGACCGGAATGCCGGCGTGCTTTTCCGCGCCGTTGCCGCGAAGTTTATGTATCAGCGCATAACCGTCTTCGCCGGGCATATTTATGTCCGTCAATAAAACGTCGGGCTTCCAGTCGGCGAGCGAGAGAAAGGCTTCCGCCACCGAGTTTGAAGCCTGCGTTTCCGCGCCGCGCATATTCAGCGCAAAGGTCAGCATCTCGCAGGTGTCTTCGTCATCGTCGACGACGAGCACGCGAATGCCGCTCAGTCCGTTTTTTGATTTTTCGTGCGCTTTACGTTTATTCGTGTTTTCCTTAACGGCTTTCGCGGGCAGGCTGACGACCAGCGAAAGCGGCAGCGTAACGATAAAAGACGAGCCGTGTCCCTGTCCGTCGCTCGCTGCCTGCACGGTGCCGCCGTGCAGCTCGGCGAGATGGCGGACGATTGCCAAGCCCAAGCCCAAGCCGTTATGTGTTCTGGTGCTTGAGCTGTCGGCTTGGCGGAAACGGTCGAAGACGAACGGCAGAAAATCGGGCGAAATTCCCTCGCCGTCATCGGTCACGATAATCTGAATCGTATCCTTATTTTGTTCGAGCACGACTTTGACTTCGCCGCCCGAAGGCGTAAATTTGACGGCGTTCGTTAAAAGATTCCAGATTATCTGCTGCAAGCGCTGCGCGTCGCAGGTGATGGCTTCGACCGGCGAGTTATAAACGGGCGAAAGCGTCACGTCTTTGGCTTCCGCCGCCGGTCGAACCGCGTCGAGCGCGGCTTCGATAACCGGGATGACGGGCGTCGGCGAAAGATTCAGAAGCAGATTTCCGGTCATCAGCCGCGACGTGTCGAGCAGGTCGTTAATCAGCTGCGCCTGTGATTTGGCATTGCGATAAATTGTCTCGAGCGCTTCTTCCTGTTTTACTCCCGAGAGCCTGCCGGTTTGCAGGATTTGTCCCCAGCCGATAATGGCATTGAGCGGCGTGCGCAGCTCGTGTGAAACGGTGGCTAAGAATTCGTCCTTCAGACGGCTCGCCGTTTCCGCCTTTTCGCGCATGGTTTTTTCGCGCTGAAGCAGGCTTTCGCGCTCGGCTTCGACGCGTTTGCGCTGGATAAACTGCCCGATTTCGCTGCCGATGGCTTCAAGCATATTGAGAAGGGGCTGGTCGGGCGTCAGCGGGCGGCGCGTGAAAAATTCGATGACGCCGTAAAATTCCCGGTTGATTTTTATCGGAAAACCGATGGCGCTGTGCAGCCCGATCGAAGCCGCAAACGTCGCGCGCGGAAAACTGCTGCCCTGGACAGTGTTCGGAAGCCAGACCGGTGCGCCTTTTTTCCAAACCTGCCCCGGCAAGCCGATATTTTTTTCAATGCTCAGGCGGCGCGTTTCGTTGATAAACTGCGCAAACTCATCTACTTTGCCGGAATGTTCGAGATGCGTGCAGGAAAGCGTCTTGCCCGGCTCGTCGAGCAGCCAAAGACTGCAAATATCCGCTTTGATATGCTCGCAGAACGTTTGCAGAATCGCCGGCGCGGCTTTTTCCAGACTAACGGCGTCGGCAAGCGTGCGCGTGATGGCGTGCTCGGTCGCGAGCCGCGCTTCGGATTGTTTGCGCACATTGATTTCGTTTTCGAGCTCCGCGTTGGCGGATTCGAGCTGCGAGGTGCGGCGCTGAACGCGGGCTTCGAGTTCCGCGTTCAGGCTGTCAAGCTCGGTGTTGGCTCGTTCTAAAAGCTGCGATTGGTGTTTGATTTCCTGGTTTTGCAGAAAAAGCCGCGTAAAAAAGCGAACCTTCGATTTGAGAATTTCCGGCTCGAAGGGTTTGGTCATATAATCGACCGCGCCTAAGCTATAGCCTTTGAAAACGTACTGCTCGTCGCGGCTCGTGGCGGAAACAAAGATAATCGGCGTATCCTGCGTGCGCTCGCGCTCGCGGACGAGCTCGGCGAAATCAAACCCGTTTAATCCCGGCATCTGAACGTCGAGCAGAATAAGCGCGACGTCTTCGGTCAGCAAAAAACGCAGGGCTTCGTGACCCGAAGCCGCGCAAACCAGATTTTGACCTAAATCTTCGAGAATGGTTTGCATTGCCAGCAGATTTTCCGGTCGGTCGTCCACCAGCAAAACATTGGCTTTATTCTCCGAAGTCATTAACCCTCCTTAATTCACAAAAGGCAAATTTTGATGAAGTGCGATCAAAACCTGCCATTCCATTTTACTCTTTTTCTTACTTGTCTAGCCAAATCCGAAGCAGCGAAAGTAGCTGTTCGGTGTCAACCGGCTTGGTAATATAATCGGACGCACCGGCTTCGATACACTTCTGACGGTCGCCTTTCATCGCTTTAGCGGTGACGGCGATAATCGGGAGCGCCTTGAATTTCTGAATCTGCCGAATCTCGTTCATCGCTTCATAGCCGTCCATTTCAGGCATCATAATGTCCATCAAAACACCGTCGATGCCGGGCGTTTTCTTGAGCATTTCGATGCCGTCGCGACCGTTTTCCGCGTAAACGACCTGCATTTGCTGGCGTTCGAGCGCCGATGTTAAAGCGAAGATGTTGCGAATGTCGTCGTCCACGACCAACACTTTCTTGCCTTCGAGCCGCGGGTCGGTGACGTTGACGCGCTTCATCATGTTCTTTTGCGAGTCGTTCAAATTCGCAACGTCGCGATGCAGGAAGAGCGCGGTTTCGTCAACCAATCTTTCCAGTGAATCGGCGTCCTTGATGATAATCGTCTCGGCGAGCTTTTTGATTTTAGCGGTTTCGCGCTTCGTCAAATCCTTGCCCGTGTGAACAATTACCGGCAATTCAAGATAACCGCTCTTTTGCTTGATTTTGCCGATTAATTCCGACCATTCCATATCGGGCAGCATCAAATCGACAATCGCGCAGTCGAATTTTTCCGCCTGCAAAGCATCTAAAGCATCCTCGCCGGTGGCGACCGCTTTAATCTCGATGTCGCCGCCGCCGAGCAGCTCGTTGATGCTGTTTTGAAGCACTTCGTCGTCTTCCACAAGCAGCAGTCTCTTAACGGGACGCTCGACAAAATCTTTCAGGTCATTAACGCTTTCCACCAGTTTCTCGCGATTGACCGGTTTCGTCACGTGACCGAACGCGCCGAGCTTGAGAACGCGCCGCAAATCGTCGATGACCGAGATAATCTGCACCGGAATATGCCGCGTCGAAGGGTCGTGTTTCAGCCGGTCGAGGACGGCGTAACCGTGCATTCCGGGCAAGGTCAGGTCGAGCGTAATCGCGTCGGGACGATATTTGCGCGCCGTCATCAGCGCGTCTTCGCCGTGCTGCGAAACCAGACATTTGAAGCCCTGTTCGTGCGCGATGTCGAGCAGGATGCGGGCAAATGACGAGTCGTCCTCGATAATCAGCAGCACTTTATCTTCGGGCGTCAGCGTCGCGCGGTCGTCGCTGACGATTATCTGCACGCGCGCGCCCGATTCTTCCTGCGGCTCGCGCGCCAGCGAAATCAGGCTCGGCTGCGGCTGATTTCCGTCGAGGATAAATTCTTCGTCCAAAACATCGTCTTTCGGCGAAAGCATTGTCGGCTGGTAATTTTCCGGGAGGAAAAAGGTAAACGTGCTGCCTTTGCCGGGCGTGCTTTCGAGCGTGATTTCGCCGCCCAAAAGACGCGCAATTTCGCGGCTGATTGAAAGCCCGAGACCCGTCCCGCCGTATTTGCGGCTCGTCGTGCCGTCCGCCTGCTGGAACGCCTCGAAGATTAATTGCTGCTTGTCTTCGGGAATGCCGATTCCGGTGTCGCTGACCGTAAAGGCAATCACGGAATTAGCGCGGTTCAAACTGTCATTATCAAAACTCCAGCCGCCGCCTGCCACGCCGACGCTCATTTCGACCTGTCCCAGATGCGTAAACTTGAACGCGTTTGAAAGCAGATTTTTCAAGACCTGGCGCAGGCGTTTGGCGTCCGTCTGCATATATTCGGGCAGCTGGTCGCCAAGCGCTGTAATAAGCTGAAGCCCTTTATCCTGCGCGATTTGGCTGAACGTACGTTCGATGTCTTCCTGAAGAGAAGCAAAATGCACGTCGCCGATTTCGACGCCCATCGTACCGGATTCGATTTTCGAGAGATCGAGAATCTCGTTAATCAGCGCGAGCAAATCCGCGCCTGACGAGTGAATAGTTTCGGCAAACTCGATTTGCTTTTCGTTCAAATTGCTCTCGGCGTTTTCCGCCAGCATCTTCGATAGAATAAGCATCGAATTCAAGGGCGTGCGCAGCTCGTGCGACATATTCGCCAGGAATTCCGATTTGTATTTCGACGACAGGGCAAGCTGTTTCGCCTTATCTTCGAGCGCCGTGCGGGCGAGTTCGATTTGGCGATTCTTCTGCTCTACTTCCGATTTTTGTTCCGAAAGAAGTTTGGCTTTTTCTTCGAGCTCCTGGTTCGTCTGCTGGAGTTCTTCCTGCTGCTGTTTGAGGAGTTCTTCGGAAGTTTGCAGTGATTGCGCCTGAAGTTCGAGCCGGCGATTGGTTTCCTGCAATTCGGCTTGTCCGACCTGCAGTTCCTGCGCGAGCGACTGCGATTGTTTGAGCAGCTCTTCGGTTCTCATATTCGCTTCAATCGTGTTGATAACAATCCCGATTGATTCCGTGAGCTGGTCGAGGAAACCGAAGTGGATTTCGTTAAACGGTTCAAAAGAAGCGAGCTCGATAACCGCTTTAATCTGTCCTTCAAACAGAACGGGCAGGACGACGATATTGGTCGGCACGGATTCGCCCAAACCGGAATTGATTTTAACGTAATCGGGCGGAATGTTCCTGATGATGATTCTTTCCTTTTCGAGCGCGCACTGCCCGACCAGACTTTCGCCGAGACGAAATTCATTGGAAACGGATTTTCGCTCGCGGTAAGCGTAAGAAGCGAGCAGCTTGAGAACGGTTTCGTCCTCGAACGTGTCCGTAATATAAAACACGCCGTGCTGCATTTCGACGAGCGGCGCCATTTCCGACAAAATAAGCCGCGCGACCGTTAACAAATCGCGCTGTCCCTGCAGGAGCCGCGTAAATTTCGCAAGGTTGGTTTTGAGCCAATCCTGCTCGGTATTTTTCTGCGTCGTTTCGCGCAGGTTGCGAATCATCTCGTTCACGTTATCTTTGAGGAACGCGACTTCGCCCGACGCATCGACGGTAATCGTTCGCGTCAAATCACCTTTCGTCACGGCGGTCGCCACGTCCGCCATCGCGCGTACCTGGTTGGTCAGGTTGGCGGCGAGCTGGTTTACGTTATCCGTCAAGTCGCGCCATGTGCCGGACGCGCCCGGCACGTTTGCCTGCCCGCCAAGCTCACCTTCGATACCGACTTCGCGCGCCACGGTCGTCACCTGGTCGGCAAACGTCGCCAGCGTGTCAATCATCGCGTTGATGGTGTCGGCAAGCTCGGCGATTTCGCCTAACGCTTCCACTTCGAGCTTGCGATTCAGGTTGCCGTTTGCCACGGCGGTCACAACGCGGGCAATCCCGCGCACCTGTGTTGTCAAGTTCGACGCCATAAAGTTCACGTTATCGGTCAAATCCTTCCAAACGCCCGCGACGCCTTTCACCTCCGCCTGTCCGCCGAGCTTTCCTTCCGTGCCGACCTCGCGCGCGACGCGCGTTACCTCGGACGCGAACGAGTTGAGCTGGTCAACCATCGTGTTAATCGTGATTTTCAGCTCAAGAATTTCGCCCTGCACGTCGACCGTAATCTTTTTGGATAGGTCGCCGTTCGCCACCGCCGTTGTCACCGTCGCAATATTGCGCACCTGCGACGTTAAGTTCGACGCCATGAAGTTCACATTGTCGGTCAAATCCTTCCACGTTCCCGAAACGCCGCGCACGACCGCCTGCCCGCCGAGCTTTCCTTCCGTACCGACCTCGCGCGCGACGCGCGTTACCTCCGAAGCGAAGGATGAAAGCTGGTCGACCATCGTGTTGATGGTGTTTTTAAGTTCGAGAATTTCGCCTTTAACGTCGACCGTGATTTTCTTGGAAAGGTCGCCGTTCGCGACCGCCGTCGTGACGTCCGCGATATTTCTAACTTGCGACGTTAAGTTCGACGCCATGAAGTTCACATTATCGGTCAAATCCTTCCACGTTCCCGAAACGCCGCGCACGACCGCCTGCCCGCCGAGTTTTCCTTCCGTACCGACCTCGCGCGCGACGCGCGTTACTTCCGATGCGAAGGATGAAAGCTGGTCGACCATCGTGTTGATGGTGTCTTTGAGTTCGAGAATTTCGCCCTGCACGTCGACCGTGATTTTCTTTGAAAGGTCGCCGTTCGCCACCGCCGTGGTGACTGCCGCGATGTTGCGAACCTGACCCGTCAGGTTCGACGCCATGAAGTTCACATTGTCGGTCAAATCTTTCCATGTTCCCGAAACGCCTTTGACCTGCGCCTGCCCGCCGAGCTTTCCTTCCGTGCCGACCTCTTTTGCCACGCGCGTCACTTCCGACGCGAACGAGTTAAGCTGGTCGACCATCGTGTTGAGCGTATCTTTGAGTTCGAGAATTTCGCCGCGCACCTGCACGGTAATCTTTTTCGACAAGTCGCCGTTTGCCACGGACGTTGCCACCTCGGCGATGTTGCGCACCTGCGCCGTCAGGTTCGAGGTCATCAGATTTACGTTATCAGTCAAATCCTTCCAAACGCCGCCGACGCCTTTGACTTCCGCCTGCCCGCCGAGTTTTCCTTCCGTACCGACTTCGCGAGCGACGCGCGTTACCTCGGACGCAAACGAGTTGAGCTGGTCGACCATCGTGTTGAGCGTATCTTTGAGTTCGAGAATTTCACCGCGCACGTCGACCGTGATTTTCTTTGAAAGGTCGCCGCCTGCCACGGCGGTCGCCACCTCGGCGATGTTACGCACCTGACCGGTCAAATTATTAGTCATCAGGTTTACGTTATCGGTCAAATCCTTCCAAACGCCGCCGACGCCTTTTACTTCCGCCTGCCCGCCGAGCTTTCCTTCCGTACCGACCTCGCGCGCCACACGAGTTACTTCCGATGCGAAGGATGAAAGCTGGTCGACCATCGTGTTGATGGTGTCTTTGAGTTCGAGAATTTCGCCTTTAACGTTTACCGTAATCTTTTTCGACAGGTCGCCGTTCGCGACCGCCGTTGTAACTTCGGCGATGTTTCTTACTTGTCCGGTAAGATTATTCGCCATCAGGTTAACGTTATCGGTCAAGTCTTTCCATGTTCCCGAAACGCCTTTTACTTCCGCCTGCCCGCCGAGTTTACCTTCCGTTCCTACTTCTCTTGCCACACGAGTTACTTCCGAAGCAAACGATGAAAGCTGGTCGACCATCGTGTTGATGGTGTTTTTGAGTTCGAGAATTTCGCCTTTAACGTCGACCGTGATTTTCTTGGAAAGGTCGCCGTTCGCGACCGCCGTCGTGACGTCCGCAATATTGCGCACCTGACCCGTCAGGTTCGACGCCATCAGGTTCACGTTATCGGTCAAGTCTTTCCATGTTCCCGAAACGCCTTTGACCTGCGCCTGCCCGCCGAGCTTTCCTTCCGTGCCGACCTCGCGCGCGACGCGCGTCACTTCCGATGCGAACGCGCCGAGCTGGGCGACCATCGTGTTGACGGTTTTACCGGTTCTGAGGAATTCGCCCTTGAGCGGTCGCCCGTCGATTTCAAGATTGAAATTCTGCGACAAATCGCCCTCGGCAACCGCGCCGATAACGCGCGCGACTTCGGTTGTCGGCTGCGCAAGGTCTGTAATAAGCGTGTTTACCGAGCTGATACACGAAGCCCAGCCGCCGGTTGCATGACTGAGGGTCGCGCGCTGCTGGATTTTTCCTTCGCGCCCGACGACTTCGCTGATGCGTCCGAGTTCGGCGGTGAGCATCTCATTTTTTTCGATAATCTCATTGATGGCATCGTAGATTTTTCCCGTAATGCCCACTTCATCGGTCGGCATACGGCTTGTGAAATCTCCTTTTTTGACCGCCGTCAGAACGCTCAGAAGCATTTTCGGGTCTAAGTAATCGGACTTCGCCTGCCCGTTTGACTTAACCCGACCATTTGTTTTTGCTTTGTTAGAATTAGAAACCGATTTGCTTGAAGTTGTAGCAATAGCCATTCATTTATCCCCTTTCTCGAATCGAAATTTGAATTACCCTAAATTGTTTTTTGAATTACAGTGGAACTGCTTATAAAATCGCTTTTTATTATAGAACCGAATTTAATCGATTACCAGTAAAATTTTCTTTATTTTTATTGGCATTTTTGCGAAATCGGGTTTAATTTTTAAAATAAAAATTAAACCCGATTTTCCGTCTATAAACGACAATTATTCAATTTGCGGAAATATTTTTTTGATTTATTGGTTTCGTCGTGTTACTTTATTAGAACTCATAACCACAATTAGTAATGAATGTTACTAATCTTTTACGTTCAGAGTAGTAAATCACGTTAAAAAAACAGGAGGACTTTTGATGAAAAATAGGGAAGCTGCGTCTGCTCGTAAGGGATTCGCACTTATATTAGTGTTTTTAGGATTGGCGGTTGGGGTAACCATTCTGCCATACCAATTCCGCACACAGACAGTATCTGCGCAAAAACAGGCGGATAAAACTCAAGCTGAGGAAATTAGTTATTTCGATATTCGTACCGATAAGGGCGCGCGCGATGTTCTAAACGGCTTTCGCGCCGAGCGCGGATTATCGGCAGTCGATGTCGCCGACCGGCGCGGCGAATTTGTCAGAGCCGAAAGCACATTGAAGGAAAAAGTTCCGACTTTGAAAGTCGAGTACAACAAAGAGCTCGGAAATCCCGAAATCATCGCACCCGATGTTTTTCAGGGTCGCGCGTTTTTAACCTCGCCGTCCTCTGCCAAACGCTCGGAAACTTTAAGAAGTTTTATCAAGCAGAACAGCGCGCTCGTCGGTTTGACCGACCAGCAGGCTGACGAATTGAAAGTCACCGCCGATTATACAAACCCGAACGGCGAGCTTTCATTTGCCCGGCTCGAGCAATTTGTGAACGGCATCCCGGTTTTCCGCGGCGAAATCCGCGCCGGGTTTAACAAACAAAACGCGATGTTCCGCGTGGTCAACAATCTCGCTTCGAACGCCGATTACGCTTCCGTCTCGGAAAACTTCGGTGAACCCGCGGCGGCAGTCGAAAAAGCCGCCCAGTACATCAATTACCAGTTGAAAGAAGGCGACACGAAATTTAACGCGGCGGCTTCGACCGATTTGAAAGCCGTGTTCGGCGAAGGCGATTGGGCAACCACCGCCGAGAAAATGTATTTCCCGATTGAAGGCGGCGTCCTGCGCTCGTCGTGGCGTGTTCTCAACTGGCAGAAAGGCGATGCGTATTACGTAATCGTCGACGCCGAAACCGGCACGATGCTTTATCGCGAAGACATTACTCATAGCCAGACGCAACCGGCGACTTACAATGTTTACGCCAACACGAACAGCTTATTGAAAGTTATGCCGAATCCCGCGCCGCTGGCTGCGCCGGGACTTGTCGATCCGACATTAGGAACGCAGGGCACGCTTCAGGCGCGCACGAATGTTACCGTCATCGGTAACGAAGCGCCTTACACCTTTAACAATCTCGGCTGGATAACCGACGGCGCGAACGGCGGCAACGGATTCACCGACGGAAACAACGTCGAAGCCGGTGTTGACCGCATTCTGCCGAACGGTGTCGATGCGACCGTTCAAGGAACGAGCCGCGTTTTCAATTTTAATTACACGCCGGGCGCCGGAGCGAATAATTCGGGCGGCGACGACCCGCTGCTGGCGGCTTATCAGAATGGTGTAGCGACGAACCTTTTCTTCGTTATCAACCGTTATCACGACGAAACCTACCTGCTCGGCTTTACCGAACAGGCGCGCAACTTCCAGAACGACAACTTCGGACGCGGCGGTGCCGGTGCCGACAGAGTCTCGGCGGAAGCGCAGGACAACACTGTCGGCAGCTCGTGCCCGACCGCGCCGTGCTACAACAACGCAAACTTTTCGACGCCGGCTGACGGCGGTCGCGGACGTATGCAGATGTATCTGTGGAATCAGCCGACGCCCGACCGCGACGGCGATTTGGACGCGGAAATCATCGTTCACGAAATGACGCACGGTCTTTTCGGACGCCTGCACAACGGTGTCGGCGGCACACAAGCCGGACAGATGAACGAAGGCAACTCCGACTTCTTCGCGCACGTTTTGCTCTCTTTGAACGACGATCCGATTAATATCGTTTCGACGACCGGCGCGTATGCGACGCTTTTGCTGCGCGGCACTGGCTTTACGTCGAATTATTACTACGGCATTCGCCGTTTCCCGAAAGCCGTCAAAGCCTTTACCGGCGGACCGAGCAATCGCCCGCACAATCCTTTGACCTTTGCCGACATCGACCCGGCACAGATGAACCTGACCGACGGCGCGTTTGCGCCCGCGTTTACCGGTTCGGCAACCGCGGTCCACGACGGCGGCGAAATCTGGAGCAGCATTCTCTGGGAAGTCCGCGCGAAACTGATTGCCAGATTGGGCAACGTGAACGGCAATAAAAAAATTCTTCAGCTCGCCATGGACGGTATGAAGGTTGCGCCTTCGAACCCGACGATGCTTCAGGAACGCAACGCGATTATCCAGGCGGCGCAGGCGAACGGAAACGCGGCGGACCTTAACGACCTCTGGGCTGGCTTTGCCGTGCGCGGTCTCGGCTTCAGCGCGACCAACCCGACCGGCAACACCGTGACGGAAGGTTTTGATTTACCGAACCTTTTGCAGACGCCGACCCTGACCGTCAGCGATTCGACCGGCGACAACGACGGCTTCCCCGAACCGGGCGAAACCCTGACGATTACGGTTCCGCTCACGAACAATACGGGCAATCCGGCGACCGGCACGACGCTTCAGCTTGTCGGCGGCAGTTCGGCAAACTACGGCACGATTGCTAACGGGCAGACAGCTACGCAAACCGTAACTTACACCGTCCCGGCAAGCACGTGCGGCAGCAACATTACGCTGACCTTTAACGTCAACAGCAGCCTCGGCGCGACGAGCTTTACACGTGTAATTCTGATCGGCGTTCCGGTTCAGACCTTCAGCGAAAACTTTGACGGCGCGGTCGCTCCGGCATTCCCGGCAGGCTGGACGGCGACTTCGGTGCAAAGCGGCATAACTTTTGTTAATTCACCGCTCAATGCCGATACGGCGGCAAATTCGGCGTTCGCGGTTGACCCGACAACGGTCGGCGGCGGAACCGATTTAACCTCGCCCGCGATTCCGATTTCATCGGCGGCGGCAACTGTTTCATTCCGCAACCGTTTCGACACGGAAGGGGGCTGGGACGGCGGCGCGCTTGAAATCAGCATCAACGGCGGTGCTTTCCAGGACATCGTCACGGCAGGCGGTCGCGCTATCGTTAACGGCTATAACGGCGCGCTGGGCGCAGGCGTCAACAACCCTTTGGCAAATCGTTCGGCATGGAGCGGAAATTCGGGTGGTTATATCACTTCGACAATTCAGCTTCCGGCTTCGGCAGCGGGACAAAACGTTCAGCTGAAATGGCGTTTCGGCGCAGACGACAATACAGCCGGAACCGGTCCGAATTCGGGCTGGTATGTTGACACCATCCGTGTCTTCGGCATGTATGAGTGTTCGAGCAACCCGGGGACAACGGTTAAATCGCCGTTCGATTTTGACGGCGACGGCAAAACCGATGTCGGTATTTTCCGTCCCTCGGACGGCTCGTGGTGGTACACGCGTTCGTCCGTGAACGATTTCAAAGTTTATTCGTTCGGCACTTCTTCGGACATCATTACGCCGGGCGATTACACGGGCGACGGGAAAGCAGATATTGCCGTCTTCCGACCGTCGAACGGTACGTGGTATATCCAAAGAAGCGAGGATGCTTCTTACTTTTCATTCCCGTTCGGCGCGGCGGGCGATATTCCGGCTCCGGCTGACTTCGACAACGACGGCAAAACCGACGCCGCTGTCTTCCGTCCGTCGGAAGGCACGTGGTATATCCTGAATTCCGGCGGCTCGGGAACGTCAATCGTCAATTTCGGCACTTCGGAAGATAAACCGGTGGCGGCTGACTTTGACGGCGACCATAAAGCGGACATCGCTATTTTCCGTCCCAGTGATGGAAGCTGGTGGTATCTGCAATCGTCGAACGCGCAGTTCAAGGTTTACCGTTTCGGCGTCGGAACGGACAAACCGGTGCAGGGCGATTACACGGGCGACGGCAAAGCCGATATTGCTATTTTCCGTCCATCGACCGGCGAATGGTTCGTCCAGCGCTCGGAAGACAATTCGTTCTACTCGGTTCCGTTCGGTCAAAACGGCGACTTGCCGACGCCGGGCGATTACGACGGCGACGGCAAATTCGACACCGCCGTGTTCCGTTCGTCAAACGGCAACTGGTACGCGCAGCGTTCGAATGCCGGGCTTCTGATTATGGCTTTCGGAACCAACGGCGATAGACCGATTCCGAATTCCTATGTGCCGTAATTCAATCTAAAGCACCGGGGAAATTCTTCCATATTCTCCAGAAGAGCGGAAGGCTCGCAGAAATTCTGCGAGCCTTCCGCTTTTTCGCTTTGATTGGTAGATTGAACGCGCCGCGTAAAAAAGAAATTTTTTTTCAAAGACGCGCGTTACCTTATCCAGCCCGGCGACTACTTTATTGTAGAGTCTGAACTGAATTGACAGTCTCTGTAGTGAATTGAAGTTGAGTCCTCCTCGACTTTGGAACCAGCAGCAAAAGATTGCAGTAAGATGATTGGGCATTTTCCTACAATCTTTTGTTGCCTTTTTAGTTTTTTTGAGAAATTATTGTTAATCTTCGTTTGGCGCTAACCAAGAAAAATAATGAAGCTCAACAATCATGAAGAGATTTTTATCAGTTCATATCCACGCCTGCGCGGCTGGGCGATGCAGATTGCGCATCACGACCGCGAGCTGGCGGAAGATCTGCTTCACGACGCTTTTATACAGTTTACTCTGACGCAGCCCGCGCTCGACCAGATCAATAATGCGGAAGCGTATCTTTACGGCGTAATCAGAAACCTTCACCTTTCGTACCTCAGAAAAAAAACGCGCCGCGATAAACATACGCTGTCGATTATCGATTTTGAAACGATGCGGCTCGGCTTAAAAAGCGCCCGCTTTCTGGATAATTTTCAGACCCGGGAAGAATTGAAAAGGATTTGTTATTTCCTGTGCCTGCGCAAGGACAGCTCGAAATCGGCGAGCGTCATGATACTGCGGTTTTTTCACGGCTATTTTCCGGTAGAAATTGCCGAAGTGATGCGCGCGACGACGCAGGTTGTGAAAGTGAGGCTGAGCACGGCGCGCACGGAAGCGAAATCGGTTATCGAAAACCCGCAAACGATTGAAACGATTGAAAACCGCCTTCCGCCCGAGTTGATTGTCAACCAGACTTTCCGCAGCACTGCCGAGTTAACGCCTTCGCTCGCGAAAATGATTTTTCGCTCGACCAGCGGCGATTGCCTGAGCGATGACCGGTTAAAGGAAATTTACGCGGCGGGCGGCGACGAAGCGAAAACGCTTGAAACGCAAACTTTGGCGCATATCGTGAGCTGCCGGAAATGCATTGATAAAGTTAATGATTTGTTAAATCTTTTACCCCTGTCAGATAGATATTCGGTTGATTTTATTGGCAAGGACTCGGGCGGCGGTCTGAAAATCCTTCAGGAAATGGTGGCGGTATGAATGAAGATTTAAAGGAAAAAGCCTTAATAAATTTACGGCGCGGCGCGCGTGAAGTTTTCGAGCACGAACCGCGCGAGCTGTTTTTGTCGATTAACGGCGATAACAAAGAAGCGCGGAAAATCGAGCGGAATCTGACGAATTTCAGTGTCGAGCTTGACGAAGCGCCCGAGTTTATCGAGATTTTCAGCGAACAGGATGTTCGATTAGCCTTTCTGAATTTCGCGGACGAAGCGCCCGACCAATTGACGTTTAATTTCAGCGAAGATAGAAAACTTCTCCTTAATCTGAAACGAGAATCGTCGAAAATTATTTTCGATGCGGTTTACGAAGACCCGTATTTCGACCAACGCGCCATTTCCGCCCCGGGTCTTGCGGAAGATAAGTCGCTAGCCGAATTTTTAGCGGAAGAAAAGGCGGAAACCGTTCCGCTTTTCGGTGCGCTGCTCGACAGCCGGCAAAAGAAAAAACGCTCGTTTTGGAACGCGCTAAAAAATTCCCTCGTCCCGTCGTTCGGCGGCTTTCAAACGGCAGTCGCCGGCGGCTCGCTCGCCGCGCTGGTGATTGCCGCGATTCTGGTCGCGAAATTATTTATCTTTGTCCCGCAGGTTTCCGCCAACGAAATAATTCAAAAAATCGCGACGCTCGAAGAACAGAGCGAAAACGATACGGAAAAAGTTTTGTACCGCGTTTTGAATTTCGAGGAAATAGCCGAAGACGGCACGATTCTCAAAAAACGCCGCATCGAATTTATTAACGACGCCGCGCGAAAACTTTCCGTGCGCCGCCTGTTTGACGAAAACAACCGCCTGCTTGCCGGCGAATGGCGTCGAAAGGACGGCGTCAGCACGCTTTACGCGGTCGGTAAAATGTCCGAGCTGCGGCTCGTGCAAGCCGATAACGACATTATCACGAAAGATTTGGAAAACATCTGGCAAATCTCGGTGTCGGCAAAAGGTTTCGGCGCAATTGTCGGCGCGCTCGAAAACGCGACCGTCGAGGAGCAGGCGGACAACGCCTACCGGATAAATTTCACGCCGAAAGCCGAAAGCCCGATTACGAAAGCGGCTTTGATAGTCAATCGAGATTGGCGGATAAACAAAATGTCCCTGACGGTCAACCAGCAGGGAGCGGCGCACGAATTTTCGTTTACCGAAGCCGCTTTCGAGCAAAAACCGCGCGCGTCGGTTGAAAAAACGGCGTTTGAGCCGAACTCGGAATTTCTGAAAAGTACTCTCGCCGCCGGTAAAAATAATGCGGAAACCGAACGCGCGGGAAAACCGTCGGACGAAACGGAAACAAAAGATGCCGCGCCTGCTGAAACCACTTCCGCGCCCGACACGGCAGAACTCGAAGTAAAAATTTTGCAGCTTCTTAACGGCGTCAACGGGCTTTCGGGCGAGCAGATATCTATCGTCAAAACGCCTGCCGGGAAAATTCAGGTGAAAGGCGTCGTTGACGCCAAAAGCCGGCGTGACGAAATTTTGAACGCGCTCGCGGAAGTGCGCTCGAACCCGTCGGTTTCCGTCAATATTCAAACGGCGGAAGAAGCCGCGAAAAACAAGCCTTCAAAAAACCCGGCGGGCACTCTGGAAAGCATTTCGGTCGAATCGCGAAACTCGATTCCGGCAGCCGACACGCTGAGAAATCATTTTGCGGCGCGCGGGCTTTCAGATGAAAAAATCGAAACGGAAATCCGCCGGTTTGCGTCCGCCGCGCTCGCGAAATCTTCGCAGGTGCGCCGCAGCGCGCTGCAAATGAAACAGATTGCCGAAAGATTTTCGCCTGCCCAACTCGAAAAAATGGATGAAGCGACGCGCGCCGACTGGCGGCGGCTTATCAAACAAAACGCGGCGGTTTTAGCACAAAATTCAGATAGTTTGCGCGGCGATTTGCAGAGTGCTTTGGGGCTCGGCACGGCGGGCGGCGGCAGCGTCAATGCGGCGAGCGACGCCGATTTAATCCGCGCGGCAAGGCGGCTTTTCGAGCTTTCGCTCGCCGTTGACCGCGACGTGCGCGCTTCTTTCAGCTCGGGCGCGGGCGGCGGCAATGTTCCCGCAAAATCAGCGGCTTTTGCAAATAATCTCGGAGAAATAATCAATCTGGCGCGGGAGCTTCGGTAGATTTTTCTCCAAAAAAGGCGGCGGAAGACGCGCCCGGTAGTCGGGAGCAAAACAATCCGAATGAGCGAAATTCGGATTGTGACTAAAACGACGAAAATCAAACCGCGTTCTCGACTATCGTGCCTGTCTTCCGCCAAAAAATCAGCAGAAATACGAAATATTTTCATATTTTGAAAATATTTCGTATTTTTTTATATTTGCGAGTATAATTATAAAGTTTTTGTTGCCGATTTACACAATAGAATTTACAATCCCATAATACGAAAATTTTGAAATTCTAAAACCTGCCGTATCAAAGGAAATGTTGTCATGAGGTTGCTCGCCAAAGTTTTGCTCGTTTCTCTGCTGGTGTTTTTAGCTGGAAATATTTCCGTTTATGCTCAAAACGTTTCGCGGCTGAGCGGGATTGTCGTTGACCAGAACGGCGCGCTGCTGGCGGGCGTCGAGCTGACGATTCTTAATTCGAGCGGAACTCTGGAACGCACGGTGACAACGGACGCCGAAGGCTTTTTCGATTTTCCGTTCCTGCCGTCGGACGAATACAGCCTGAAAATTTTAAAAGACGGGTTCGACCCGTCGGAGGTTCCGAGCCTGGTTTTGACGGAAGAAAACGCGCGGCAAATCAAGGTCGAGCTGAAAGTAAATCCGGTTTCCGAAACAATCAGAATCGAAAGCGAACCGGCGGCGGTCGAGCAAAACCGGAGCGGGCTGACGACACTCGACCGAAACTTACTGGAAAATTTTCCGTTCACCGGGCGCGGTTATCAATCCTTGATAAATCTCGTTCCGGGCGTCACGTTTACGCCGGTCGATAACCGGAATCTCGGGCAGTTCAGCGCGAACGGACAGCGCACGAACGCCAATTATTTTACGGTTGACGGCATTTCGGCAAATTTCGGAACGACCAATTACAATTTTCTCGGGCAGACGGGCAGCGGTTCGATTCCGTCGATGAATATTCAGGGCGGGCTTGATAATCTCATCGCGAGCGAGGCGGTCGAGGAAGTCAAAATTCAAACGCTCGATTTTGCGCCCGCGACCGCAAAAATGCCGGGCGCAAATGTTTCGTTCGTTTCAAAATCCGGCGGCACCGATTTTTCGGTTTCGCTCTTTGAAAGTTTCCGCAGCGGCGCGCTCAACGCCAAAGATTATTTCGATTTAGAAAAACCGCCGCATAATTTCAACGATTTCGGCGGTACTTTCAGCGGTCCTTTGTATTTCTCGAAGCCGTCGCGAAACGCCAAAACGCGCACTTTGTTTTTCCTTTCGTTTGAGCAAAGAAGATTCACCCTGCCGCAGCCGACTGTCCTGATGGACGTGCCGTCGCGCGAAATCCGCCGCGATGCGCCGAATCAAATCGCGCAGGCGATTTACAATTCGTTCCCTCTGCCGAACGGTGAAGAACCTAACGCGACGGGCAGCGCGCTGGCGCCCGCTGATTCACCCGAAACGCCCGGTTCGCCGATTGCCGCTTTTCCGCTTTCCGAACCGTTTCGCGCGACTTATGCCGACCCGAACGGTTTTGAAAACTCCAGCCTGCGCATCGACCATATTTTTAACTCGAAAATTTCGCTTTTCGCGCGCGTAAACTTTTCGCCGTCTTTTTCGGAGAACCGGAACCGCTCGAATCTTTCGGCGTTTATCGACAGCAACCAGATTACGAGCACTTTTACTTTCGGCTCGACACAGGCTTTGACGAGCCGTCTGGTCAACGAATTCAGATTCAACCTGAGCCGCCAGACGGGCAGCACGGTTCACGATTTTGACGGTCTTTACGGCGGCGTGATGCCCGATGAATCGCTTTTTATCCCGACCGTTTTTTCGCCCGGTGAGACGCATTACCGTTTTTCGCTCAACGGTTTTCCCGGCGCGCCGGGGTTTTATTACGGAAACTACGCGGAAAACGCGATGCGTCAGATGAATTTTTCCGACAGTCTTTCATATCGGCGCGCCGGTCACGAAATAAAGCTCGGCTTTGATTACCGCCAGCTGGCGCCGACCTTGCAGACTTCCGGTTACGGCATCGACTACAGCTTTAATTCGGCGGAAGAAATCTCCGTCGCCACGGCAAGCCGCGTTTCCTTTTACCGAAACCCGAGTGTCGATACCAAAGTTCTCTCGATTTCTTCGTTCATTCAGGACAACTGGCAGGCAAACGCGCGCCTGAATCTGGTTTACGGGGTGCGCTGGGAAATCAATCCCGCGCCGACGGTACAGGAAAAAAACGGTCTGCTGACACTCGAAACCGCGCCCGATTTGTCGCAATCCGACCAGCGCGGATTAAGGCTCGCGCCTGCCGGAACGCCTTATTACCAGACAAATTTTCGGAATTTCGCGCCGCGCGTCGGCGTCGCGTTTCAGGTTTTCAGCCGGAAAGACAAACAGATTATCCTGCGCGGCGGCATCGGAACTTTTTACGACCTCGGACAATCACAGTTTAACGAGATGGTTTCGCCGCTCAGACACGCCAACGAGTTTGCCGACAATCTGAGTTTGCCGCTCATCGATTTTCCGTTCGATTTGAATTACAGCTCCGGCAGCAAATCGAGAAACCGGCTGGCGGTTGTCGCCGCCGCGCCGGATTACGTCTCGCCGCGCACCTACTTTTGGAACCTGACCGCGCAGCTCAGGTATGGCAGCAACCTGTTTTCAGCCGCTTACGTCGGCGGCACGGGACGCGATTTGCAGCGCACTCAAACGCTCAATATGATGCGCCCGGGCGAAATCGGAACCGGCTATTTCAGCTCCAATTTTTCAAAAATCATCTATATCGACAACGCCTATTCGTCCGCTTACGAAGCATTTCAATTTCAATATTCACGCAGTTTGGCAAAAGGTTTCAACGCTTTCGCAAATTATACCTGGGCGCACTCGATTGACAATGCCTCAACCGACAGCAACATCACCACGCCGTTTACGAATTACCCGGCAGCGGACGACCGCGGAAACTCGGATTTCGACGTGCGGCACTCGTTTAACTTCGGATTTTCTTATGATTTGCCGGCTCTTAAAACGGACGGTTTTTTAGGCGGCTTATTTAAAGACTGGACTTTCGGCGGAGTTTTCTTTGCCCGCAGCGGTTTGCCGTATGACGTGAAAATTGCCGAATTCAATTCGACCGCCAACGATTTCGATTACCGCCGCGCACAGCTCGTCGGCGATTTGCCGTTGTTTTTGACGACCGCCGAGAGCCCGACCGGAATTAAACTGAACGCGGACGCATTTGTGAAACCGGACGACCCGTTTGCGCAGGGAAATCTGGGAAGAAACGCTTTCACGGGACCGTCCGCATGGCAGTTCGATTCGTCAATCGGCAGGAAATTCCAACTCGCCGGAAAGCTCCAGCTGCAGCTTCGCGCAGAAGTTTTCAACGTTTTCAATCGTCCGAATTTCAGCAATCCGCAGTCGAAGATTTTGTATCAATACGGCGAAAAACAAGTTTCCAGCGATTTCGGCGTTCCGACCCGAACGATGGCGCGCGGCTATGCGTCAGCCGAACCGACGGGCGGCGTGAGCCCCGTTTTCCAACTCGGCGGCGCACGCACCATGCAGCTCAGCGTGCGTCTAAAATTCTAATCGGTTATTCTCATCTAAAGAGAAAAACTTCCCAAAATTTAGAAGGAATGGAAACTGCGTCGGAAAAAAAACAAACATTCATTAGAGGAAAAGGCGCGCCGGAAGCCGACTTGTCGGCAGATGAACTGCGCGCGATTGTTGAAGACGCTCTAGCGGAAATCGCGCCCGGCGCGCGCGTTTTAGCCGTAATTCCAGACAAGACGCGCGACGACAACACGGATTTATTATTTCCGTTCGCCGCGCGCGCGTTAACCGAAAGACGGGTCGAAAAATTCGACGCGCTCGTCGCGCAGGGCACGCACTCGCCGATGACTGCCGGAGAAAAGCGCGCCAAAATCGGCATCGGCGACGGCGCGGAAATTCCCGGATTGGGAATGGTTTTCGACCACGAATGGAGCAATCCCGACGAGCTGGTCGAAATCGGCAGGCTCGACAGGAAAACGGTGGGGAAACTCACCGGCGGTTTGTTCGAAAAAGCGATTCCGCTGACTATCAACCGGCGGCTCGCGCCCGGCAATTACGATTACGTTTTGATTTTCGGCGGTGTCGTGCCGCACGAGGTGGCGGGTTTTGCGGGCGGCGCGAAGTATTTTTTCCCCGGCGTTTCGGGCGCGGAGCTGACGAACGCGACGCATTGGCTCGGCGCGCTCGCCGGAATCGAAAACATCATCGGGCGCGTTGAAACCCCGACGCGGCATTTAATCGAAGCCGCCGCCGATTTTATTTCCGTACGAATCATTTCCTTCGCGTCGGTCGTCACGCGAACGACGGAAAATCAATTACAAACTCACGCGCTTTTTGCCGGAGATTTTCGTTCTTCGTTCAGAGGCGCGGCGGAAATCAGCCGGCAGGTTCACGTAAAATGCGTCGATAAAAAATACCGGCGCGTCGTCGCGCTGCTCGACGAGCATTACGACGAGCTTTGGACGGGCGGTAAGGCGAGCTACAAGCTCGGCGGAATTATCGAAACCGGCGGCGAGCTGCTTATTTACGCCCCGCACCTGCGATGTATTTCCGAGACGCACGGCGCGGCGATTGAAAAATTCGGTTACGCGCCCATCGAAAAAGTAAAACAGATGGTTGCCGCGTCCGCCGAGCTTGAAACGAATCTCTGCGTTGCCGCGCATCTCGCGCACGTCGCTTTTGCCGGCAGCGAACGGGACGCGACCGCGCCGCGTTATAAAATCACGCTCGCTTCGCAAATCGACGAAGAAACCTGCCGCCGTGTGGGTTTGGGTTTTCTGGATTACCGGAATTTCCGGCGTGAAGATTACGAAACGGATAGGGAGACGTTAATCGTCGAACGCGCCGGACGCGATTTATATCTGGTCGCGAAGAATTAAAATCAATAAAAATTAGGATTTATCAGTCTTCCGAACGTGAAAATGAGCTTTATAGGCGCGGTGTATAAAGTCGTGAATATTTTCATTTTCAGCCGGACGGCTGCCGGTCAGATTTGTTAAGACGCGCGCGATTGTCTTGTGCAGTTCATTGACACGGGTTTTTTGTTTCTGCGGAGAAAACGGCAGCGGCGACACGCTCGGTTTATCAGTTCTCGGCGCTGCAAGAGTCAGGACGCAGCTCAAATCGGGTGCCGCTTCGTCTCTCCCCGTCAGCGGCGCGTCGAGCTTAAAGCAGTTGCGAATCGTCGCCAGAATCGAAGTATGGTCAAACGGCGTGTCGCCCGCCGGACGGCAGATTGTCCCGGCTTGGATATAGGGCGAAATCAAAACAGCCGGCACGCGAACGCCGAAGCGGTTAAACGTAAAGCCGTATTGCGCGGGCGCGCCGGTTTTATCGGGCGGCGCGGCGTGCGCCGGCGGCGCAATGTGGTCGTAACAGCCGCCGTGTTCGTCATAAGTGATGACCAGCAGGGTTTCGGTCCACTGCGGCGAATTCACGACCGCGTTATAAACGTCGGCGATAAGCTGCTCGCCGGCGCGAATGTCCGAAGGCGGATGCTGGTCGTTTTGTCCGGGATTGGAAAATTGCGGTTCCAAAAATGAATAACTCGGCAGATTTCCCGCCGCTGCGTCATTGTAAAATTCATTGATTGAAACAAAATTCGCATCGAAAGCCGGGCTCTGCAGCTGCGTCATAATAAGCCGCGTCAGCGAAAACGGCTCGACCGTTTTCGAAGTCTTTGAATATGAAACTCCCGAATAAACTTTCCAACTCAAATCCGTCCGATTGTTTTGTTTAATCGCGTCCTGAAGCTTATTGAAAATCGTCGGCGCGGCGCAGTCGGCGACCGGTTGATTATTGACGTGCCCGCCGGAAGTTGCGGCATGAACGAAATCCCGGTTTGGCAGCGTTTGGCTCGGCACGGAACAAAACCATTCATCGCAGACCGCGAATGCCCGCGCGAGCGTGCTTAAAACCGGCGTTTGCGCGGGCGTGTAACACGTCATTATTTTTCGCGCGTCGGTCGGCGCGTCGCCGTAGGCAAACGTCCCGTAGAGCATGGCGTTTTTGTAATTATTGACAAACCCCATATTCGTCGGCGTCGGCGGATATTCGATTGCCGCGTCGTAAAATTGAAACAATTGATGATTCGTATCCTTATAGCCTTCGCCCGGGTCGGGGCTCGGAAGCGTGTAATCGGGTTCTGCGGGCGGCGAAGATTTTTGGAAAGATTTTTTCGGCGACGCGCCGTTTTTTTGAATATAAACCTGTTCGATAAACGGAATCCCGTCCGAATCGATGTTCTCCAGCGGATTCCAGAGCCCGGAGTGCAAGCCGTTAAATTCCTGCCCGCGCGGCGGTTCTTCGCCGTCATAAAGCCAGCCGAGTAAATTGTCGAAAGAGCGATTTTCCAGCATCAATACGACAACGTGTTTTATCTTTTGCAGAGCTGTTTCGTCGGGTTCGAGATATTGACTCATAATTTACCTGTTTTTCAAGCTTCCAGGCAGCATTAAAATGTGCCGTTAGATAAAAATTTTTGAACAACCCAAAATCAGAACACTAGCCGTTTACGATGCGGCGGTATCGGTTTGCTTTGGATGGACGATAACTCCGCGCAGGATTGACGAGAGGCTTTCCCACAGCGCATCGCACTGGAAAGCGACCGTTCCGCCGCCGCGTTTACGCTGCGCGAGAGTGAAATTAATGTCGCCGATGCAGACGTAGTGAACCTCTTCCGTCGCGGCTGAAATCGCCAGCTTGGCGTGGTCGTCCGATTCTTCCCAGGCGATATCAATCCCCAGCGGATTAAGGTCGATTCCGCTAAAATCCACCACCGTATGAGTTTTATCGCTGTCGGCGGCGGGCGGCACGGGGTCGTGTTCCCACGTTTCAACGTCGAGATTTTCGTGCAGCGTCGGTCCGACCAAATCGTTGTAGAAGTCGAGCCCCCAGGTTTTGTTTTTGGCGATGGACATAAACTTCACTCCGCCCTTCGAGTTAAACGGAATGACGACGCTGACCGGCGTGCTGCCTTCCGCCGCTTGATTCTGAATCAGCTTGACCCGCGCATCGTTCGGCTCGTTTTGCAAAGCCTGAGGAATGTCGGAAGCCATATAAACATTGGGCTGCTGGGCGACAAACATCTGTTTGGCGATTGACTGCGCAACGTCGGCGCTTTCCAGTGTGATGCAGAGCAGCGTCTGCGCCATTTTCATACCGGTTTCAGGATAGCCGTAAGCGCCTTTCGGCGAAAATTTCGGCGTCGAGTGAACCAGCCAGAAGGCTGTATCGCTTTCCAAATCAAACGCCACAACGCCCTTCGTGTGACCGCGCTCGCTGTTCACCTGTTCCGTAATCGGATTCTCGTCGTTGTAGCAATACCAGCCTAAATCCGGATTTGCCGCCGTGTAAATCTGAGCTAAAGTATTGGGCAGCGCTCCGGCTTTATCGACTTGATACGGCGAAAGAGCGGCTTTGCCGTCCGACGGCGTATTCGCGTCAAAATAAATATATTCGGTTCCGAGAACCTTTTTCCCGTCCGAGGTCTTCGATTCGCCCGAAACCTTGTACATAAACCACCAATCGACCGCGTTTCCGTTTTCATCCATTGCACTTAATGCCATTGTTTTCTCCTTTTAGTAATTCGCCGCCCGGCAATTACGGCTTCGCAAAACTCTTTTTCAAAACCGTAAAGTTTAATCCGCGCAGGCACGCCGCACTTCCTGAACGGTCGCCGGCGCGTCTAATCTGAACAATCCGTCGAGTCCGCGTTCGACGCGCGAGGCGCGAACGGCGGCTTTGACCGCAAAGAAGACGGAGTTGGCGAGCACGAGCGGCGGTTCGCCGACTTCCTTGGAGGAAAAGAGCGTGTCCGGCTCCTCGGGAACGCTGCTCGCCAGGTCTCGCGGGAACAGGTAGGTGTTCATCTGTAAAGGGATGGTGCTCGTTGCCGGCGGCTTGTAACGCCACGTATTGTCCGTATTGAGCCGTCCCTGTTCTTCGCCGTCCGGTTCAAAGACCAGTTTTTCGGTCAGGACGTAACCGATGCCCTGCACGAAAGCGCCTTCGACCTGACCGATGTCGAGCGCCGGGTTCAGACTCCAGCCCATGTCGTAAACGATGTCGGACCTTAAGATTTTCACTTCGCCGGTAAGAATGTCGACTTCGACTTCGGAACAGGCGGCAGAATACGTAAAGCCCGTGAACGAATCGACAATGCCGCTAATGACCGTATTATCCGAGGTTTGGATGCCCGGAATGTTCGGCTGCTCAGCTTTCGGCTTAAACGTCATGGCGGGAATCGGCGTTTCTCCGCCTCTAATCGGCGCGGTAAATGTCGAAACGAGGCTGACGCGATTCTGCCACGCCAGAGTCACCAAATTCTGCCAGATGATCTTAGCGGTTCCGTTGGGCGGCGATGTTACGGTCGCCCAGCCTTTTTTACCGTAGTTCCAGAAATCTATGCCCGCGTTATGGCACCATGTGTCGCCGTGTTCCCTGAGCATCTTATAGCCGAATTCCGTCAGACGGCTGCGCATGTCCTCGCAGGCTTGCTTGACCGCCTCGCCACTGTACGCCGTGCCGGTCGAGCCGCCCGTGCTCGTCGGATTCGGAATAACGCTGGTTCGCGGCATTTCAACCTGAATCATGTCCATCGGGACGTTGAGGACGTAAGAAGCAATCTGGGTGATTTGCGTAATCAAACCCTGCCCCATATCGACGCCGCCCTGATTAATAATAATCGTGCCGTCATTGGAGTAAACCGAGACAATCGCCGCCGCTTGTTCGAGCATCGCGAGATTGTAGCCGTTGCCGTATTTGACGGGGAGCAGGCAAAGCCCGCGCTTGCGCCATTTGTTTTTTGCGTTGAAATCATCGACCTCGGCGCGCTTTTGGGCGTAATTGCACTGCTCTTTCAAATAATTCCAAACCTCTTTCATATAGCAGTACGAGAGGGCTTGTCCGAAGGGCGTCACGTCGCCGCGCTCGTAGAGATTTTTTTCGCGAAGCTCTTCGGGCAGCATTCCGATAGAATAAGCGGCGTCGTCAACCGCATTTTCGACAATCAGCATCGCCTGGACGTCGCCGAACGCGCGCATCGCCGTATTCGGCGCGGTGTTGGTCCGGCAGACATCGATCTGGCTTTCAAAATTCGCGACTTTGTAGGCATTGTCCATGCGCAGTTGAATGCAATTGGAAACGATGTAGGAACAGTCGTAAAAAGCACCGCCGTCGCCCCATAATTTGCTGTGCATTCCGCGAATAAGTCCCCGGTCGCGCGGGTCGTTTTCGCCTAAATCGACCGCGATTTGATACTGCCCGTAATAGGGATGGCGTTTGCCTATCATCTGCGTGTCGTTTTCCCTCGGCATGACGAGCCGCACCGGCTTCTGCGTTACTTTCGCCGCGACGACCGCCGGACCCGTCACGAAGCGCGCCTGCTCGGTTTTGCCGCCGAAACCGCCGCCGACCTGCTGAATCCGGACATCAATCCGGTTATATTCGACGTTGAGCGCCATCGCCGCCGTCTGGTGCATTTCCATCGGGCTTTGCGATGAAGGATGCACGATAAACCGGTCGCCGTCCGCCGGCAACGCGACGCAGGCTTGGGTTTCCATATAGAAATGCGCCTGACCGCCGGTGGTTTGCGTACTCTCGACAATCCGGCAAGGTGCGCCGTCCACTTTGTCTACGCGATTGGTAATCTGCTTATCGAGCGGTTTCTTACTGCGCAGCCAATCGAAACGGCTGCCGGTTCGCGTAATTTTCCAGATGTGCGAGGCAAACGGCGCGGATGCCGGCTGGTCGGGGAAGACGCTGTTCATTTCTATCGCCTGCTCAAGCGACAAAACAGGCTTGTTCCATATCGGATTCCACGCCGTTCCCCAATTGACCGGCGCGTATCCGACGCATTCTTCAGTTACATAAGCGGCAATATCAATCGCGTCCTGCTCCGAATTTGCCAGCACCAGCGCGATTGACTGCCCGACATAACTGACCTGCTTGACGGCAAAAAGCGGCTGGTCGCCACCCATCCCCTGAAAATTGTATTGCGGCGACGGAACTTCGCGGTAGGTAATCAAATCGACAAACGCCGGAAACTTTTGATGCAGGTGCTCGCGAAGTTTTGCCGGACTAACCGGAGTCGCGCCGTGCGGCTTGACGAGATGATAATCGCTCAGCGCGCGACGGCTCTGGACAAAAGCTGCGTTCAGCCCGCCCGGCGGCAAAGGTATCTCGTGCGTGTAATGAACCTGCCCGGAAGCCTGATAGAGCGACATAAGCTTGATGTACGGCTCCGCGACCGGCGCTTTAAATTTCGGGTCAGTCGCCGTCTGCGTTTGATAGTGCTGCGTGCCGTCGCTGACTGCCCATCGACCCCACGTGATTTCGCCGCTCGAGCGTACGTTTTCGGGGATTTTCACCTTTCGCTGAACGAGCGCGTTGACAATCGCTTTGTAGAGAAAACTCGTCGCGAGGTCGGTCCGGTATTCGTTCGTGAAACCTTCCGAAACCAAGCCTTTCATGCGCAGAGTTTCTGCTTCGAGCCGCGCCGTGACTTCCTTTTTTAGAATCGGCTGCAGCTTATCGAATAGTTCGAGCGACAGCGTTTCGCCCGTCATCGCTTTTTCCGTATCGCTCGCGTGCCACGGAAAAGGCGCGATACCGCCGAAAATCAATGCCGCTTTTTCGAGGCGCAGATTTTTGTCAACCGTCAGATTGGTGGCGGCGTTGACGATGGAATGCGAGTTGACTTCGCGCAGCGCCACTTTTTGCGCCAGCACTATTTCGTCCTTTTCACCTGTCGGGATGTGATAGCGGATAAGCACAATATCGTCGGCGTAAGCGGCGTTTTTAACGATTCGGTCGACAATCTCTTCGACTGTCAGAACGAGGCGGTTTCCGCTCGATACTTCGAGAAACTCGATTCGGGCAATGATGGCGGTGAGCGCCGTCAGAAGGTCGGACGGAAACGGCTCGCCCGCGTGAATATGCTTGAACGTGAGCATCGTGTTTCCGCCCAGTGAAGCCGCGTTACGGACAATCATCCCGGCGGTGCGATGCGCCATGAAATGCGCGACGCCGAGCGCGCTCGTCGCCCAGGTCGGTCTGTCCCACTGCGGATTTTGCAGGTCTTCCGGAAGGCGAACGTTCCACTTTTTCTCGATGACGGTTTTCAAACGGTCGAGAAAATTAGTGTAGGTCACGGCAGCGCCGACCGCTATTTCCGCGGCGGTTTCTTCGATGCCGTAAAGGTCTGGAATAAGGCGAATATCGACCAGCAAATCAGCCGCGTGAAATTCTTCCTTGTAAATTCCGTAAGACGTGTTGCCGTGAATGAAGCGAACCGTTTTATCGCGGTTGCGCTTGACGATGGCGCTCAGCTCGTCAAGGGTCGCAGCCGTCTGCCAGGTTTGTTTATTTCCCTGAATTTCGACCGGCTGAGGCGCGGTCCGCGCTTCATTCGGGAATGGAATGTAAGGTTCGGATGATATCGGCAGGCTTTTCCAGACATCTTCGGTTATACACTCCATACGGTTTTTTTCGTCTTCCTCAGACCAGTCGGAAGCGAATGTTTTCATGCCGGTCAGAATTGCCCTGTAACCGGTGCAGCGGCAGATGTTGCCGTCAAAGATGTCTTCAATTTCGCGTTTGGTCGGCGACGGGTTTTCAGCCAGAAAAGCCGACATATTCATCACCCAGCCGACGCTGCAGTAGCCGCACTGCGAGCCGTTATTCAACGCCAGGCGGTGAGCCACCGGATTCATCGCGTCAGCGATTTTGCGGATGTCCATCGGGTCGGAATCTCTGTTTAAGCCGAGAAGTTTTCGGTGCGTTTCCTTAATTTTCTTGCGGGCTTGAAAAAGAAGCGGATTGGCTTCCTTCGCGTCTTCGTCGGGCGACGGCAGCGGAGCCGCGCCGCGGCTGGCGACGGGCGCGTGATGAAGAAATTCATTTTCCGGTCGGGTCATCGAGCCGGTTCCTTCGACGGTCGTGACAGACAATCCGTCAAGGGCGCAAACCGGACGCAGGCAGGAATTGATCGAATGGTGCTCGGCGCGGTTTTTCTCTTCATTCCATTCAGAAAGAATGACCGTACAGGCACCACAGCCGCCTTGCCCGCATCCTTTTTTCGCGCCGGTCAGTCCTACTTCTTCGGAACGCAGATAATCGAGCAGCAATAAATCGGGAGACGGATTTTCTAACGTAACTGCCTTCCCGTTAAGAAAAAATTTAACGATATTCATAGAACTAAACTCCTCTTTGGGTTGTGGTGTCGGTTATTTGATTTACAGGTAAATGCAGGAAACGCACCGCCGCCGGAATGACGCGTTATCGAGCTTGGCGGTGCGGCAATCTTCCCGGTGTCTGGCACCATCATACAAAAACGGGAAGATTGCCGGGCTTCTTCGGCAATCGAAACAAGTCATAGAGAGATTCTATGACTTGTTTGCATTCACAAAACATCAGCGTTGAACTTGTCTACTACTACTTCTTCTTACTCAGCTTCTGTTCGCTGTCGAACTTGGGAATGTTCTCGCCGCCGCCGCCGTCTCTTGAAATAGGAAATTCCTTAATCTTATAGTCGCTCGCCCAGGCTCCCTGGTACAGAGCATTCTTGGCGTCAAAGAAATTTTCCAGCGCGATAGCGACCTGAAACGAAAAGTCGGTTGAATAAGTCTCTTTATTCATCGATGTTCCGGCAGGCAGGTTCTGGAACCACTTCATCCATTCATCGCTGCCGCCTTGCGCGGGCGGTGTCGGTCCACCGTCCGGCACCATTCCCGGCGCGACCAGCGATGTTGCCGCCGGATATTCAGCGGCAATATGACACGAAAGACACGATGCCGTATTCAAATCCGCCGGACCGTTGAGCCGTGAATTCCAGCCGAGATGCTGCGGCGGCAGGTCAGGCGACGGGAAAACCACGGTTTCCTTCAAATTCGGATTTTGAATCTGGTCAACCGGCTTGGGGGGAAACGGATTGACGTTATTGTCTTTATTTTGAGGGTCGTTGCCCCACATGACTCCGACCGGAACAAGATTCATAAACTTGTTCTCGTTGTTCAATTTTCCGTTATACGCGAATGTGCCGAAGACCCAACCGGTTTGTCCCGGTCCGTCGGCGCGCGGGTCGCGCACCGCGATGTCCATCTGCAGCAGATTAACTTTTTTAACGACCCGGTTCGGCGAAGTCCAATTTTCCGTGATATAGACATTCCACGAAAGCGGATTTTCGAGAAAATCCACCTTGTCGGTTCCTTCGGGCGCATCGGTAAATAATAATTTTGCGAAAACCGTTCCATTCGGGAAGCCGCCGCCGTAGCGTTTATCGGTCGCGCCCGGATTCGGATTATCCGGCTCTTTCCACATCTGCCCCATCGTGTAGCCGGCATACTCGTTGATTAAGGTGATGGCATAAACCTGGTAACTGCCGCTCTGCGTCGCGGATAACTGCTGCGGCGCAATCGGCGCTTCCTTGATGAGCCCGCGAAAACCTTCGGTTCCGCCGTTGGGCGGATACCCGCTCTCGGAATTCGGATGCAGCCACGGAATGTGATACCACTGCCGGGTCAGGTTGGTAAAAGGGTCCCAATTCGGTAAATTGCCCTCAAAAGAATAATCCCGCACAGCCGTAATGTATTCTTTGGGATTGGCTTTGAAATCAATTTTCAGAAAAGCGGGCATATTCGATTCGGGCGGTAATTCTGCCGGAAAATCCGCCTTGAGATGAAAGACCGGCTCACTGGAATACTTGTTGAGATAATCGGCAGGCGTAACCATAAAGCCGAAATCGGGAAAATTAGCCGCTGCGTGCTTGACTGCCTGCGGAGTAGTTTTTAGCGCATTAGAATTTGATGTCGGCGTGGCAGAATTTGACGTTTGCTGCGTGGGATTGGACTGACAAGAGCCTAAACCGAGCAAAGAGACTAAAAAAATACCAATCACCGAAAATTGAAAGAACTTTTTCATCGTAATCCTCCTATTTTGTGTATCGTAAATTTTCAAGAGACAAATTGAACTTACACTGCATCAACAGCCGCTTATGAAGCTGTTAATACAGTCGAATGCTTTAATTAAATTGACTCAGTAGTATGGAGAACTTCGATCTAGTCGCTTGTCATTGAATTGCTAAAAACCTTGTCTAAACTGCCCATTAACTGGATTTCAACGGTTATCCATTGTGCTGAGTGTATCGCTATCCTAGTAATTCGCGTTAGAAATATAATTTCCAAAGAAATTAACAAAATCGATTCTGGTAATTGGTCTGGAAGTAATATTTTTGCAGGCGAACCCATCTTACGAGAAAAATTGTCGCAGGTCAATAGTTTTTTATTTAACGTCAGTATTGGATAAGAATTAAAGCACAATCGCCGGAACCGTCGTTTTGAAATTTAAGTTCAGCGACGGTTTCTTCTCTTTCCAACTGTAGGCAATCAGCCCGGCTGCCAGATTGCCCAGAAAATTCCATAAC
>DASWRC010000062.1:0-14864 GCA_036403375.1 Pyrinomonadaceae bacterium | reverse complement strand
CCGAATTTGTCGCTTGAAGGCGAAACTTTTACAATCAAAATCTAGCGCGGGAATAACCATGAAACAAAACGGAATTTAGGAAAGACGATGATTAAATTCGACTCTGACGTGTGCACCAATTTTGAAGCAGCCCTGAGCCGCGAATGGCTCGAAACGAACGGCATCGGCGGTTTTGCTTCCGGCACGATTTCGGGCGCCAATTCGCGTCGTTATCACGGACTTTTGACCGCCGCGACCAAACCGCCTCTGGGACGCGTCGTGATGCTTTCAAAATTTGAAGAAACGCTTCACATAGACGAAAACGCTTACGAGCTTTCGGCGAATCAATATCCGAATTCCGTTCACCCGGACGGCTTTCGGTATTTGAAATCTTTTCGGCTCGACCCGTTTCCGGTTTGGACTTTCGAGATTGAAGGCGTCCGGATAGAAAAGAAAATTTTTATGGTTTACGGCGAAAACACGACCGTCTGCCGGTGGTCGGTCATCGATGAATCGGAAAACTGGCTCGAAATTCCGAACGTGACCCACGAGCGCCGCGCCGCCCCGCGGCAAATATCGCTCGTATTAAAACCGCTGCTTGCCTTTCGCGATTATCATCACTTGCGGCAAAACGCGAACGATTTTCAGACCGATTTCGAAGCGGCGGAAAATATCGTTTCCGTCACGCCTTCGACGGAATTTCCGACGCTGTTTTTTACGCATAATGCGGTCGGCATTGAGAAAACCGGCTATTGGTATCGCGATTTTGAATACGCGATTGAAAGGGAGCGCGGGTTTGATTTTCGTGAAAACCTGTTTCAGCCCTTTGCCCTGAAATTCGATTTAACGACGCCCGCCAACGTTATCGCTTCTCTCAGAATCGACGCGGTTTATGAGACAGCGCAGCTCGAAGCGGCAGAACTCGCACGGCGCGAGGATTTGATTGTTAAGGCAGCCGCGAAGGATGATTTCGAGGCGCAATTGGCGCTCGCCGCCGACCAGTTTATTGTTGCGCGGGGCGCGGGAAAAACCGTCATTGCCGGTTATCCCTGGTTTTCCGATTGGGGACGCGACACGATGATTGCCCTTACCGGCTTGACGATTTCGACCAACCGCACGGCAATTGCGCGTGATATTTTGCTCGAATTTTCAAACCATCTTTCGATGGGAATGCTGCCGAATCGTTTTCCCGATGCGGGCGACGAAGCCGAATACAACACAGTTGACGCGACGCTCTGGTATTTTGAAGCGATTCGCGCTTACGCGGAAAAAACCCGGGACTACGATTTTATTCGCGAAAATTTATATGGGAAACTGGCGGAAGCCATCGCCTGGCATTTGCGCGGCACGCGCTTTCGGATTCACGTCGACACGGACGGTCTGCTTTACGCCGGAGAAACGGGCGTGCAATTGACATGGATGGACGCGAAAATCGGCGATTGGGTCGTGACGCCGCGCATCGGAAAACCGGTCGAGATTCAGGCGCTATGGTATAACGCTTTGAAAATCATGGCGGCGTTCGCCATGGAGTTCGGCGACGAGCAAGACCGGCGGCGCTACGAGGCGATGGCGGAAACCGCGCGGCAAAGTTTCAATGCCGTTTTCTGGAACGACGCCGAAGACTGCCTTTTCGACGTTGTTATCAACGGCAAACGCGACGCCAGCGTGCGTCCGAACCAGATTTTTGCCGCCAGCCTTCACTTTTCCATGCTCTCAATCGGGCACGCGCAAAAGGTTGTCGAAAAGGTCGAAAAGGAACTCTTAACGCCGGTCGGTTTGCGCTCGCTTTCGCCCAGAGACAAGGACTATCGCCCGATTTATACCGGTTCACCCCTCGAGAGAGATTCCGCCTATCATCAAGGCACGGTTTGGGGCTGGCTTATCGGCGCATTTGTCGATGCTTACCGGCGCGTTTATCCGAACGGAAATCAAACGGAAACGCGCGTCGAAGAAATCCTGTCGGGCTTCAAAAAACATTTGACGGAATGCGGTCTGGGACAGATTTCCGAGATTTTCGACGCCGATGCGCCGCACGCCCCGCGCGGCTGTCCGGCGCAGGCGTGGAGCGTGGCGGAAGTTTTGCGCGTGAAGAATAAACAATAAATTGCCTCCGACTTTGGTTGGAGGTCAGGCAGGAAATCAACCACAGGCTTGAGCCGAATTCAAAACTTAAACAAATCCTAATTGTTACAACTTTCGCTGGTCGCGCGCCCGGTTTTGTGAGCCGGTTGAAGACTTCATTTAACGGCAGTTTTCCAAAAGAGATTGAATAATTGCCGCTTCGGTGGCATTATTACCGAACGAAATTATTTCTGAGACCGTACTATTTCACGGAACCAAAGGAGAACACTTATGAAAACCCGTAGATTACTGGCGTTATTCGTCATCGCATTACTGGCTGCCGTCACCGCAATCGCGCAGGATAAAGCGGAAAGAATCGATGCGCTGCTCAAAACTTATTACGATTACGGGCAATTAAACGGCGCGGTGCTGGTTGCCGAAAACGGCAAGGTCATCTTAAAAAAAGGGTTCGGCATGGCGAATATGGAATGGGAAGTTCCGATTCAGCCGGACACGCGCTTTCGCATCGGTTCGATTACAAAACAGTTTACCGCGACGATTATTTTGCAGCTCGTCGAAGAAGGCAAAATCAAGCTTGACGGCAAACTGACCGATTATCTCGCCGATTACCGGAAAGACACGGGCGATAAAGTGACGATTCACCAGCTTCTTAATCATACTTCGGGCATTCCGAGTTATACGGGCTTGCCGGGATTTTTCGAGAACGAAAGCCGCAACCCCTACAAAGTTAAGGATTTCGTCAAAAAATTCGCGAGCGGTGACCTCGAATTCGAGCCGGGTTCCGCGTTCAAATACAACAACTCCGGTTATTTTTTGCTCGGCGCGATTATCGAGCAGGTCACCGGAAAGCCCTACGCCGAGGTTCTCAAAGAACGCATTTTCGCCCCTCTCGGGATGAATGACTCGGGTTACGACACTCATTCGCCGCTGATAAAAAAACGCGCCGCGGGCTACCAGAAGTCGCCCGACGGTTATGAAAATGCTGCTTATCTTGACATGCTTCTGCCCTACGCGGCAGGCTCGCTCTATTCGACCGTCGAAGACCTTTACAAGTGGGACCAGGCGCTTTACGACAATAAAATCCTGTCCGCCGCGAGCAAGGAACTGATGTTCAAGCCCGGTCTTTCAAACTACGGCTACGGCTTTTTTATTGGAGAACAGCCAATCGGCAAAACCGCGCAGAAAACCAAAATCATCGCGCACAGCGGCGGCATCAACGGCTTTAACGCGCTGCTGACCAGAGTTGTTGACCAGAAAACCACGATTATCATTCTGGACAACGTCGGCTTGGGACGGTATCACGAAAACATTACCAATTCCGTTATTAATATCCTGAACAATCAGCCCGCCGACGCACCGAAAAAATCGATTGCCGAAGCAATTTACAAAATCGGTCTGGAGAAAGGCGGCGCGGCTGCCGTTGCCGAATACAGAAAACTCAAAGCCGCCAAAGACGCCGCCAAATATGATTTTTCCGAAGGCGAATTAAATACGCTCGGCTACCAGCTGCTCGGGCGCGACCGCACGAAAGACGCGATTGAGATTTTCAAGTTAAATGTCGAAATGTTTCCCGCGTCGGCTAACCCGTACGACAGTCTGGGCGAAGCCTATTTGAAAGACGGTCAAAAGGACATGGCGCTCGCGAATTACAAAAAATCGGTCGAGATTGACCCGAAAAATGCAAACGGCGCGCAGGTTGTAAAACGTCTCGAAGGCAAGGAAACAAAGGTCAACCCGGCAGTTTTCGACGCCTACGTCGGCGACTATGAAATCGCGCCCGGCTTTATTCTCTCCGTCACGCGCGAAGGCGACAAGCTGATGGGACAAGCGACCGGACAAAGCAAGGCAGAGCTCGAACCGGTCTCCGAAACCGAGTTTGCCGTTTCTTTTGCGGGAGCAAACGTGACGTTTGAAAAAGATGCGAGCGGAAAAGTAACCGGATTGGTGTTAGCGCAAAGCGGGCGAAAGATTAACGCGAAGAAAATTAAATAAAGCCGCGACGGTGGTTAATCGGTACGACCGTCCGGTGCGAAGCGATAAAGACGACGCCCTGCGCTGCACTGCCCCGCGATTGCACCAATCCGATGCTGGCGTTTGTCAAAGCCGGAACACCGCCGATTGATTTTGTTGCGGAAGGATTCGTCCAAACCACGCGGATGCACGGGCTTGGTCCGTAGGGCGACGAGAACGCGCAGCCGGCGACAACATACAAATCGTCTAAAAGCATCGGCAGTTCGCCATTGATAAGCTCCCCCGAATAACTCATCGGGACGTGCGCAGCCATTCCGCCGTGCGGGCATATAATGACACTCGACCTCGTTAAAATAAAATTCGGCAGCTGTTTTAGAATAAATATTTATAAACGGAGAAACTGCTCAATTGAACCAGAAAGATAACACACAACGCGCGGCAAAAGCCATTAAAGCATAGAATTAAACTCTCAAAAACAACTTGGCTTAACCGCAAATTGCAAAACGAACCATTTTCGGCGAAAATTCACGAGCGAAATATTGCCGGACGCAAGCCGCGATTTTTTCGCATTAAATTTCCCGAATCACAAATAGCGATGAGAAAAGTTACTCTTGGCGAACGCCTGCGCTACGCCTTTGACAGAAGTTTATCGGGCGGCACAATCTCGCTGGTCGGCTGGCTCGGGCTGATTTCCCTTTCAATCGTTCTGACCGCGACTGCCGTTTTGCTCGTTGCCGGAATCGTGCCCGACGAACGGGAACCGCAGCTTTTCGGGTTTGCCGAAGCTTTCTGGCAGAGCCTGATGCGCGCTATCGACCCCGGCACGCTCGCCGGCGACACGGGTTGGAGCTATCGCGTGCTGATGCTGCTTGTGACCGTCGGCGGAATTTTCGTCGTCAGTTTGCTTATCAGCATTTTGTCGAACGGCTTGCAGACGAAGCTCGAAGAATTTCGAAAGGGTCGCTCGTTCGTCGTCGAAGAAAACCACACGCTGATTTTGGGCTGGTCGTCGCGCATTTTTCTGATAATCTCTGAGCTGATAATAGCCAACGAGAACCAGAAAAAACCGCGCATCGTCATCCTCGCCGACAAGGACAAGGTCGAAATGGAAGACGAAATCCGCGCCCACGTCGGCGACACGAAAAACACGCGCATCGTCTGCCGCTCGGGCAATCCGATTGACCTTTTTCACCTGGAAATCGTCAACCCGCACGCCACGAAATCAATCATAATCCTCTCGCCCGACGAGGCGAAAGACCCGGATGCGCAGGTTATCAAAACCATTCTTGCGCTGACAAATAACACGAACCGGCGCGCCGAACCGTATCACATCGTTGCCGAAATCCGCGACGAAAAAAATCTGGAAATCGCGCGTCTCGTCGGCAAATCGGAAGTCCGGCTGATACTTTCAAGCGACGTGATTGCGCGCATCACGGTACAAACCTGCCGACAGGTCGGCTTGAGCGTCGTTTACAAGGAGCTGCTCGACTATGACGGCGACGAGATTTATTTTCAGGAAGAGCCGCAGCTCGCGGGCAAGACTTTCGGCGAAGCCTTATTTGCCTACGAGAGCTGCTCCGTGATGGGTTTGCGCTTTGCAGACGGCGGCGTGCGGGTCAACCCGCCGATGGAAACGGTCATTCAAAAAGGCGATAAAATCATCGCCATCGCCGAAGACGACGACAAGGTTATTTTTTCGGGTTTCGAGCACGTCAAAACGGATAAAACGGCGATTCGCGACGGGTCTGTGAAAAATTCTCACGCCGAACGAATCTTGATTTTAGGCTGGAACAAACGCGGCAAAACGATTGTCCGCGAGCTTGAAAATTACGTTTCGCGCGGTTCATACCTCAAAATCGTCGCCGACGCTTCCGAAGTCGAAAGTAATCTGAAAGGTACAATCGAAGCTTTAGAAAATCTCACGGTCGAATTTGAAGCCGGCGACACGACGAGCCGCAAATTACTCGAAGCGCTTGATTTAACTTCCTTCCAGCACATCGTCATTCTCTGCTACGCCGAAGCGCTGGACGCGCAGTCAGCGGATGCGAAAACGATGATGACGCTGCTGCACCTGCGCGACATCGAACAGAAAAAAGGCGAAGCATTCAGCATCGTCAGCGAAATGATTGACGTTCGCAATCGCGCGCTCGCGGAAATCGCCAAGGCGGACGATTTTATCGTCAGCGACGAGCTGACCGGACTGCTTTTAACGCAAATCTCCGAAAATGCCGAATTATTGGAAGTTTTCGACGACCTGTTCGACGCCGACGGCTCGGAAATCTACCTCAAACCGGCAAAAAATTACGTCGCTTTGAACACGGCAGTAAATTTCTACACCGTCACGGAATCCGCCCGGCGACGCAGCGAAATCGCCATCGGCTACCGTCTCGAACGCTATTCCAAGGATTCAACGCGCGCTTACGGCGTCCGCGTCAACCCGCCAAAATCCGAAAGCGTAAACTTCAAACCGGAAGACAAAATCATCGTTCTGGCGGAAGATTAGACATCGAAAAGCAACTAAAGATGCTATAATCGGCGCGAGGTAACGTTATGACTAAAACCATAAACCTGCATCAAATCTCGACCGAAATAATCATCAAATCCGCCCAAAACGGTGAAGAAATCGTTTTGGAAGAAAACGGCAAGCCGATTGCAAAAATTACGCCGATTGTCGAAGCTGAAGAAACGAAACCGAAACAACGGACGGCAGGCTTAGGCAAAGGTTATTGGATGAGCGAAGATTTCGATGATGAACTGCCCGACGAATTTTGGGCTTTGATAAAGAATTATAAATTGCATTCTTTCAGGCAAGCTCAAAACGCGTCGTCAATCCGGCTCTTTCAGCTTTTCCGTCAAGTCTTTGTGAAAAATTTCAACAATCTCGCCCGACTGAATTTCTGCTAAGGCTTCGTGAATTTCCTCAATCATTTCGATGTGAGTCGCAAGGCGGTTATTGAATGCGCGCAAAACTAGAATTGAGATTTGGCGATTTGAAAGGTTTTGCTGATTTTTGATATTCGCGTCCGCCGTCAGCAGAACTTCAAAACCGTTTACTTCGGCAAGCGTCAGCAGTTCGCCGTTGAGCGCGTCTGCCCAATTTTGCTCCTGCGTGGTCGCCGTTTCGTATTCGGTCAGATAATTTTTCAGCCTGCGGTCGAGATTGTGGTCGAGTAAGATTTTCAAAGTTTGCCGACTTCTTTAAACAGAGATTTTTCCGCCATTTCCAGAACGGCAACGGCTTGTTCGCGTGTTACAGGCGGGAAACCTTCAAGAAAATCTTCGAGGCTTTCGCCGCCTTCAAGGTAATCGAAAAGATTTTTAACGGGAACGCGCGTTCCGGCAAAAACGGGCGTCCCGCTGACCTTTTCGGGATTTATTTCGATGACTTCGT
Organism: Pyrinomonadaceae bacterium; assembly: GCA_036403375.1. Lineage (GTDB taxonomy): Bacteria > Acidobacteriota > Blastocatellia > Pyrinomonadales > Pyrinomonadaceae > JAFDVJ01. The sequence goes on along the minus strand of DASWRC010000062.1, from coordinate 7,441 downwards.
TTTTCATAACGGCATTTTATCACAAAATCAACTCGTCAAACGCCGGTAAATATTCGGCATTCTTTCGGGCAAACTCAAAACGTCGTCGATAATCGTGTAGCCGACATCGCCGTATAAATCGCGGAGTTCGGCTTCCGATTCGCGGTCGATGGTGATGCAAAACGGCGTCACGCCCTGCATTTTCGCTTCCGTCAGGGCTTCGCGCACGTCTTCGCGGGCGTAGCGCGCATCGCCGTAATCGTGGTCATACGGGCGACCGTCCGTGAGAATGATAAGCAGCTTCGTGCGCGATTCCTGACGCAGTAATTTTGCCGCCGCGTGACGGATTGCCGCGCCCAAACGCGTATTGTTTTGAAACGTGATGCCGCCGATACGGCGTTCAATTTCTTCGGAGTATTTTTCCGAGAAATCCTTGACGACGTAGAATTTCACATTGCGCCTGCCTTCGCTGGTAAAACCGTTGATTGAATAAACATCGCCGACCGCTTCTAAGGCTTCGCTCATCAGCACCAAGCCTTCCTTTTCGATTTCGATAATCCGGCGTCCGGGATGCGTATAAGGCTGCAGCGGATTGCGCGTGATAGTGCGCGCCGTTGAGGAAGATTGGTCAAGCAGCAGAGATACGGCAACGTCGCGCTGTTTCCTGAGCCGTTTCGTGTAAATGTTTTCCGATTGCTGACCGTCGGCGCGTTTATCGACGACGTAATCAATCAGCGCGTTGAGGTCGTAATCTTCGCCGTCGATTTCGCGGTTGATGCGCGTCAGGTTTTCGGGTTTCATCAGTTGAAACTGGTGACGAATCGAAGAAATCACGCCGCGGTAGCGCGAGCGCGCCAATTCGACGAAATTTCTATCGCCCTGCCGCACCTTTTTTTCAATCACGCGGCTCCAGCCGACGCGGTAATCGTTTAATTCCCGGTCCCATTCGTCGTAAGAAAACGCCAGATCGCCCTGTTCGAGCGGCTGTTCGGGCATTTCGTTGTGCGACCAGGCTTCCGCGCCCTGCAGGTCGTCGGGTTCCGAATCGTCGTCGTCCAAAGTATTCCACGCATTGAAAAGGTCTTTGATGTCCTGCATTTTTTTCGGCTGCTGCTCGCGTTTGACCTGATTTTCCAGCACCGATTCCTGCGAGTTTTTATCCTCGTAGGCAAATTCCCCCTGGTCCTCGTTTTTGTCCGTGCTTTCGGCGTTTGTTTCTTCGGGCGTAATGTTCTGAAAAAGCGTGTAAACGCGGCTTGTCGCCATCAGAGAGTCGGCGACGGTCGCTTCTTTTATCGCCAGGTAATTTTCAATCACGGTTTCGATTTCCGAGACGATTTGCCCGTAAAATTGCCGCGCGTCGTCGGTTGCGCCGCCGCACAGCGTGATTTGAAACAGCAGCTCAAACGGCACTTGCGCCATCGGCACATCGAAAATAAACGGTCGCCGCTCGCGCAGGAACTTTTGCATCAAGTCCAAATCTTTCCGCAAACCGCGATATGAACGGCGCAGCGCGGCATCGACGCGCGCGTTTTCCATCGTGCCGAAAATCTTTTTCGCTAAGCGCGGTTCGGGAAAAACCTGCAAAACCGCGCGGTAATCGGAATCCTTCGGCAGTTTTTTGAGTCGCTTTTTGATTTCCGCGCGGATTTCTTCTTCCGATAGAGCCTTTTCGCCTTTTTGCACGTCCTCGATGTATCCGGCAAGCGAAAACGCGTCCGTTTCTTCGGCGCTTGCCGAGTAAAGCTCATTCAGAGAGGCGAACGCGGATTTTAATTCTTTCGTGTCTTTCAGAAAAGTTCCGAATTCGATTTGTCCCGCGCCGTGTGCGGCGAGCACTTTATAGAGCCGGAAATCCATCTCGTCCGAGTCGAATTCGTTGACATTCGCCGGCAGATAAACCGTTTTACCGTCGCCGATGCGCGATTCCTGCGGCATTGCCGAGAGCGGCGCGATTTCGACTTCTTTGCCCGTCAAGCCTTCGACGTAAATCCGTAAAACCGTCTGAATTTTTTCGAGCGGCAAGCCGACCGAAGCTTCCTGTAAAAGCTCGTTCGACTGGCGCGTTTCGAGCGCGAAATAGCTTTTGCGCGCCTTGGCAGATGCATTTTCCTTTTCGACAAGCCCGGTTTCGACCCATTCTTCAAACTGTTCGAGCGAAACTTTGCGCAGCGCGCCCGCCGCCGAACGAAACGCGGCGAGCGCCGATTCGGCATCTTTCGCCGCGATTTCGGCGACCAGCGTTAATACTTTCCGCGCGAGAACGATTTCATCCTCGGTTTTCAACTTTTGAATCTGCGCGAAAAATCGCGGCGTCGCGCGCAGGAACGAAATCAGAACGGCGTTGCCGTGCTTGGCGATGGTTTGCAGAACCGCGACCCATTCGTCAAAAACCGCATCGGTTTTTTGCAGAACGTCCGCGCCCGCCGCCACGAAATGAAGCGTCACGCTGCCGCCGAACTCCAAAAACTCGCGCGCTTTTTCCGCCAGGCGAACGGCGTTTTCCGCTGTGACTTTTTTCAGTGATTCGGGCAGATTTGCCCATAAATCGGCGGTCATTCCGCCCGTCCGGTTAGCGAAATTCGAGGCGAGCGCGACGACCGATTTGGCGACTTCCGTTTTCCGGTCGCCGTAATTTCTCAGCGCGTCGCAAACCTGCGGCGATTTTTGCAGAAAATCCGAGCTGTGCTTTGCCGAGCGGTTGGCGATTTCCGAAGCGAGCTTTAAAAACGCGCTCAAAAGCTCGTCGTCCTTCATCTCTTTCGCCATCCGCGGAATCAGTTCAAAGGTTTCGAGCGCAATCGAGCTTGAAAGGACAAGCTGGCGCGTGCAGATTTGAAAAACGAGCGGACGCGCTTTTTCGGGAACGATTTTTAATCCTTCGACGCCGTCCGCGAAAAATTTCGCGCCCAAATCGGCGTTGCCCATCGCCAATCTTCTGCCCATTTCCGCCCAATTTCTTAAATCTTCCGCCGATAAAATTTTCGCGGCGCGCGGCACGGCTTCGACAAATTCGCGGCTGACGCGCAAACTGACGCCTGCCAGAGAAGCGCTCGCTTCGAGTGCGGCGCGTTTCTGCTCGCTCGAAAGACGCGAGAGTTTTCGCGCCAGTCCGGTGAAGGTTTCCTTTTCGTTCGAATCGTTTTCGATTTCCGCCATATCTAAATTTTAGGTGAAAACGCGGAAAAGTGAAAAGGCGCGCAAAAGTTCGCCCGCCGCGAGAGAACTATTAATCGCCGAATGAAACCGAAAACCCCGCATCCCGCGAAAGTTCGGGAATGAAAAAATCGGCGGCGAGGTCGTTGGAGTTGATTATTTGCGCGACCATTAAGTTGAGGTTGGTCGGCTCGAGGCCGTCCGGGTAAATGAAGGAGTGAAAACAGGCGTTGGCGTTGCCTTCGCGTAATGAATCGAGCTTGCGATTGCCTTCGAGTTCGGCGAGCTTTTTCATCATCCAGTTTTGCTCGTCACGCGTCAGGTTTTTGCGTGAAATGTCGAACGCGCAGCCCGAAGTATGCGGCGGCAGGCTGCCTTTGCCGCTCACCTTAAACGAATTGGCGTTCGTCTTATTGAGGCTGATTTGATAATCCATCGAACGCAGGAGGCTCGTCACGCGCAGCGGAACTTTAAACTGTTGATAATACTCGTTCGTGAATTCCTCGAACAGTTTGCGCGAATCCTTGTTATACATTCGAAGGAGCCGAATCCGCATCTGTTTGCGGTCAGCGGCGGCGTTGAGGTCGTATTTTTGACCGTCGAAATTGTCGGCAAGCTGTTTGAGATATTTGTATTTCGGCGAATCGGGCGTAATTTTGGCAATGCCCGCTTCAAAATCGAACGAGCTAAATTCATCGCCCGTCGCGCTGCCGCCGATGTCGAGAACATAACTTTCGGTCGCCATCGGCATCTCGCCGACGAACTTGCCTTCGAGCCGGAGCCGCGCTAAATCGGCAAAATCCAGCGGCTGCAAAAAGCCTTTGGATCTAATCAATTCCGCGAGCTTCGCCTTTTGCTTCGAGACATTGCCGCCGACCAGCTGGACGGGCAGCGGAATCAAACCGGCTGGCTCCGCACCGCTCGCGCCGTGATTCAAGGCTTTGTCGAGCTGCTGTTTGAAAAAATCAATCGAAACGTTCAAATCCGACGGCTTGTTCGGGTCAGTTTTCGAAACCGAGCTAATCGCTTCCAGTTCGTCCGCGTTGATGGGCTTTTCCTCAACTTCCCACGACGCAATCAAATCGTCGATATCGTCCGGGTCTTCACCGCCGAGCGGGTCAATCACGCGCACCGGAATCAACGCGCCGGATAAGACGCGCGGCGTCGGCTGGGTTAAATTAGTGTTGCCGCCGTCGTATTTACTCGCGACGAGCAAAGCGACCGTACCGAGCACGAGAATCAGAACGGTCGAGCCAACTGCGAGCATCAAAAGCGTGTTCGTTTTCGCAGGCTGATTTTTGGCTTTTGGCTTTTGGCTTTTGCTCTTTGATTTTTGGTCTTTGTTTTTTGGAGAAATTACGCCTGCTGCCGAAGACGGCTGACTCGCGACTCGCGACTCCTGACTCTCGGCTATTTCAATCGAAATCCGCGTTTCGCTGCCGACTCTGACAACGTCGCCGTCGAAAACCTGCACGGGCGCGCTTCCGATTCGCTCGCCGATAAAAGTTCCGTTCAGTGAATTTTCATCAACCACGAAAAGGGCGTCGCCGTCACGGAAAAAAGTCGTATTTTTCCGCGAAAGTCCCGTATCGCTCAAAACAATCCCGGACGCATCCGTGCGCCCGATGGATACTTCGTTTTCGAGCACGAACGATTCGCGTTCAAACGGATTTTCGATGTGCAGGATTATTTTTTTCATCTTCCGCTTTTAATGATGATGGTCTCGGTCGGCAACCTCGCGCAGTTTATTTAAGTCCAGCAACTTCGAGAACTCGTCAAAATGAAACATCGTTTCGTCCTTACAATGCTCGCAAAAAAACGTCACGTCTTCGCCGAGATACATATCCTTGAGATAATACGAAATAAAGCAGCCATAGCAGCGCTGCACGCGCTTGCCGAATTCCTTTATAATTTCTTCACTGTTTTCAGGCACATTGCCATTGTTTACGAAACCGAAAAAAAGTGCAAGAGCATTCAGGATTTGCGGCTGAACTTAGTGCAAAGCGCTTGCAAAAGTTTTCACGATATGCGAAGAATATAAAAAAGATGAAATTCTACGCTGCTCAAATTCATCACCACGCCCACACGCATCATACAAATCGCGCGGGCTAATCCTTTTTTCTAAATCCGAAAAATTAGTTTATCAACCGAAAGCGCGAAACTCGAAAAAGTTTGCGGGCGCTCGTTTGTCTTTTTTACCAGAAATGAAAACCGAAAAATTAAAAATAGCATTACAAAAATCCGGACGCCTGAGCGAAGATTCGATGAATTTGCTGAAAAAATGCGGCATTCGCTTTACGAACGGGCTTGGAAAATTACGGGCGGAAACCGAGAATTTCCCGCTTGAAATTTTTTTCCTGCGCGACGACGACATTCCCGAATACGTCGCGGACAATGTCGCCGACATCGGTATTGTCGGCGAAAACGTGCTCGCGGAAACCGAAAAAGCGGTCAGCCAGGTCGAGAAATTAAGTTTCGGCAAATGCCGCCTGTCGCTCGCCGTGCCGAAAAATTTCGATTACCGTTCGGTCAAAGATTTTGAAGGCAGACGCATCGCGACGAGCTACCCGAATATTTTAGGTAAATTTCTGGCAGAGCGCGGCGTCGCGGCGGAAATTCACAAAATTCGCGGTTCGGTCGAAATCGCGCCGTCAATCGGGCTGGCAGACGCGGTTTGCGACCTTGTCAGCTCGGGCAGCACGCTTTTTACAAACGGTCTGAGCGAAGTCGAAACCGTCATGAATTCCGAAGCCGTACTAATTTCGCGCGCCAATCTCGACGCTCGGTTGCAAGCGCTGCTCAACAAACTTCTCTTTCGGATTAAAGCCGTCAAAGCCGCCAAACAAAACAAATACATCCTGCTCAACGCGCCGGACGAAAAGCTCTCGGAAATCATAAACTTAATTCCCGGCATGAAAAGCCCGACCGTCATGCCGCTTGCCGAGCGGGGCTGGAGTTCGGTGCATTCCGTGATTAACGAAAACGATTTTTGGGAAATCGTCGAAGCTCTAAAACGCGCGGGCGCGGAGGGAATTCTGGTGCTTTCGATTGACCAGATGATGAACTAAGCAGAAGTCAGAAACACCTGCCTGGGAGCGGGCGGGTTGAATCTAAAGTTATGAAAATTATTCGCTATCCGAAACGAGAAACCTGGGAACAGCTGCTGGCGCGTCCGGTCTTCGACACGAAATATTTGCGGCAGACGGTCGTGGAGATTCTCGATGAAGTAAAAACAAACGGCGATACCGCGCTGCGAGATTTTGCCCGAAAATTCGATAAAGTCGAAGTAACGGATTTTCTCGCCAGCGAAGCGGAATTCGCACACGCCGAAGCGCAAATCACCGAAGATTTAAAGACGGCAATCAAACAGGCGGCGGCAAACATCGAAAAATTTCACGCCGCGCAAGCCGCAAAGCCCGAAATAATCGAAACTATGCCGGGCGTTTTCTGCTGGCGAAAATCGGTCGCAATTGAAAAAGTCGGTCTGTATGTCCCGGCGGGAACCGCGCCGCTTTTTTCGACCGTGCTGATGCTCGCGATTCCGGCGCGCATCGCGGGCTGCCGCGAAATTGTTTTGTGCTCGCCGCCCAATAAAACGGGTCGCGTCAACGCCGCCACGCTTTATGCCGCGCGTCTTTGCGGCGTGACGCGCATTTTCAAAATCGGCGGCGCGCAGGCAATCGGCGCGCTCGGTTTCGGGACAGAAACCGTTCCGAAAGTTTATAAAATCTTCGGTCCCGGAAACCAGTTCGTCACCGAAGCCAAAATGCAGATTTCTATGACCGGAACAGCCATCGATATGCCCGCCGGACCTTCGGAAGTCGCGGTTTTCGCCGACGAAACAAGCTTCCCCGAATTCGTCGCCGCCGATTTGCTTTCGCAAGCCGAACACGGCGCGGACAGCCAGGTTTTATTGGTAACGACGAGCGAAAAGGTAATCGAAGAAAGCCTGCAAGAATTAGAAAAACAGCTCGCGATTCTGCCGCGCAAGGAAATTGCCGCGCAGGCAATAGCGAATTCAAAGGCGATTTTGGTCGAAAACACTGAAACAGCCATCGAACTTTTAAACGAATACGCCGCCGAACACTTAATTTTGGCGGTCGAAAACGCGGACGAAACGGCAGAAAAAATCGTTAACGCCGGTTCGGTTTTTATCGGCAATTATTCGTGCGAATCGGCGGGCGATTATGCTTCGGGGACGAATCACACGCTGCCGACCGGCGGCTTTGCCAGAAATTTCAGCGGCGTCTCCTTAGATTCGTTCGTCAAAAAAATTACGTTCCAGAAATTGACGGAAGAAGGCATT
>DASWRC010000061.1:0-13161 GCA_036403375.1 Pyrinomonadaceae bacterium | reverse complement strand
AAAGCTGCATTTTCCGCAAAATGCAGCTTTCTTGAGGAGGGAGTCGTTAAATAGTTTATATTACTGCGTATTTTGCCGAATTGCCGTAATAATCGGCGTGCTTGTCGATTTCCGAAAAACACGGGCAGGCGGAATTTTCAAGCTCCGCGCGATTCAGGATATAGATTTTGCCCCGCACGTAATCGATTATCTTTTTCGACCGCAGGTTCTGCGCGATATGCGTCAAACTCGGACGATGAACGCCGAGCGAGCGGGCGATTTGTTCCTGCGTGAGCGGCAGCTTGTTGGTTTTCTTGCGGTCCTGAATCATCAGCAGCCAGCTGCAAAAACGCTGTTCGATAACGTGATAGCTGTTGCAGACCGAGCGCTGCGAAATCTGCCCGACGTAATCGTTGATGTATTCAAAAAGATGGCGTTGAAATGATGGATGATGGCTGATTTTTTTCTCGAAAATGCGGCTGTTGATTTTTGCCGCCGTGCCGCCGACCGAAACCTGCGTCCAGTTTGCCGCGCGCCCCGCGTTAAATATCGGCAGAAGCCCGAGAACGCCCTCGTTGCCGGTCATCGCGATTTCCACCGTGCGACCGTCTTCGAGGATTTGAAACTCTGAAATGACCGCCGTTTCAGGGAAATATATAAAATCCACATGGTCGCCGGGCTGATACAGGTAATCGCCGCCGGCGAGTGAAACGGTTTCCAGATAGGGAAGCAAGTCCTGAAAAACTTCTTCCTCCTGCGCGGCAAGCAGAAAGTTGGTTAAAAATCTTTTTGTCGCAAGTGTTTCAAGAGGTCGCGCCGAATTTCTGTTTTTCGCAACCCAATTGACGTTTTCGATAATTCGCTTCGGCGAATTTAATGCTGTGTTTTGTTTTATCATGTGTACCCCTTGTTCATTCTTTGTTTAATTTTTATTTCTCATATAAAAACTTTATTTTTAATAGACTCCGTTTCGGATGTCCAAAATCACGATGTCGCCCGGATTCGGATAGCTGTTTTCAAAGGCGCGAACCATCATTACCCTGACCGGAACGGTTGTTTCGTCAAATTGGCAGTCGAACACGAAATTGTCCGTAAATTGATTGCTTTTGACGAAGTTGTTAAAGATGCAGCGCAGTTCTCTGGCATTCTCGAAACCGGCGATTTCTTCGAAAAAATTCTGCCCGGCTAGTTCGTCCGTCGAGTTAATTAACTGGTTGTTTTGGCGAAACCGCGAATAGAGCACGGTTCCGTCGTTTTTTAATTCAAAAAGCCCCGAAGAATTGGCTGCTGTCAGATATGAAGCAAAATTCATAAATTTTCCCTTTTTTACTCCTTGTTAGTGTAATTTCCCTGTTGTTTGCTTAATTTCCTTTAAATAATTTTCCAGCGCGTCGAAATCCAGAGGCTTGACAAAAAAGTCGTTTGCCCCGACCGCGAGCGACAGGCTTCGAAAATGCGGCTGCGAAAAGCCGGACAGCACAATAATCGGAATTTCTTTCAAAAACTGACTCCGGCGAATGCGGCGAATAGTTTCGAGGTGTGCTGCAAACGGCAAAATCGAGTCGAGCAGAATCAATTTCGGCTTTTGATTTTCGGCGGCGGCAAACGAAGTTTCCAAAGCTTCGGAGACCTCGGTCTGGTAACCCCACATTTCGAGCAGGGTGGCGAGCAGCCGCTGCGTTTCAGGGTCGCGGCTAAAAATCAGAACCCGATTATTGGACGGAATTTGTTCGTCCGCTGACGATAAGATTGAAGGCAGCTCGCTCATCTGGAAATATGTTGAACCGGTAACACTTCCTTTGTGTTGCATAATTCTTAATTCGAGAAATCGAAGGGGAGAACTACTTCCAGTTCTATAACAATTTCTCGCGTCCTCTAAATTTAAGTGACGGCGGCTGAAACCAATATTAAACGGCTCAAAAAATATCAAGCAATAACGTCAAACGCTGTTCGCCACTCTTTTAATTCTGCAATTTTGTCAGATTGTAAACGGGAAAAATATTAGGAAAGGAGTAAATTTTTATAGGGAAAATCCCTAATAGTGAAAAATTAAATTGAAATACAGGAATAGTGAATATTTTAATTTTTCACTATTCGTTGTTCAGTTTTCACTATTTAGTTTTCTTCCATCCACCCCTGGAGGATGGCGAAGCGGACGATGTCGATGCGGCTGTGCATGTCCATTTTGCGCAGGGCGTTGGCTTTGTGGGCTTCGATGGTCTTGACCGAAACCTGCATCTTGGCGGCGATTTCCTTGTTGCTGTAGCCAAGCGCGATGTAGCGCAGAACTTCGGATTCGCGTTCGGTCAAACTGGCTTTCGATTCGCCGCGCAGATGGCTCAGGCGGCTCGCGTAACCGCCGAAAACCTTGCTCGTCAGCGCCGGGTCGAGATAGTTTTTGCCGCTCGCGACATCACGAATCGCCCGGATAAGCTCGGTCGGCGCGCTTTGTTTGAGAACGTAGCCGGACGCGCCCGATTGGATAAGCTGTTCCAGATAGGCATCGTCGGTGTGTCGCGTGAGGGTCAGAATTTTTATGTCGGGCGCGGTTTGCTTGAGTCTTTTAGTCGCTTTCAAGCCGTTGAGTTTCGGCATCGAAACGTCCATCACGACCACATCGGGCAGGAGTTTCTGCGCTGCTTTGACCGCTGCGCTGCCGTCGCCGACTTCGCTGATAACTTCCATGTCGGGCTGGGAATTAATGAGCAGTTTAATGCCCTCACGAACCGTCTCGTGGTCTTCGGCGAGCATTATTCGAAGCCTTTGCATAAATTTGATTATGGACTTTGTTACCGGAATCAACAAGCTTTTTGCGGTAATTTCAAAAGGTTTTGTGTGGAAAAAAAAATAAAGAGGCTCGCTGAACGTGAGCCCCTCGGCTTTTTACTTCGATTGGAAACCGGGAAGAGCAAGGCGGGACGTTTTACCTGACTTCAAAAGCCGGATGCTACCCTATCTTGTATTTTCAACGGGCAAAAAGTAACTAATTATAAGATGTTTTGGCGGTTGGGTAATGTTGCCAAGCGAACATTAATTCAGCGAAAATCCTTTATGTCAGCAAGATTACGAAAAAAGCGTCGAAATTTGTGTTATACTGGACAAAACAAAATTAGACACAGGTTTTCTTAGGGTTTAATCATGCATAGAATTTTATTCGCTGGTTACTACATCAAGCTTCGATTTGCCGTTCTTGTCGGATTCCACCAAACGCTCAATCCGCTGAGCGTCAGATGGCGCTGGGCACACTGGCGGAGGATGCAGAAACATCGCTAAGGATTACGCGTGCGGGCATAGTTTTTAATTCTTCCGCCAATTTAAACGTATAATTTGTTTCGTTACTCTTTTTTGAGCGGAATCCGGGCAAAAATCGTCGTGCCGCCGCCTTTTGACGATTCGATTTCGAGCTCGCCGCCGCAGATTTTCGCGCGCTCGTTCATGCCGACCAGCCCGATGCCTTTCTTGCGGTTGGCTTTGTCCGCGACGTTAAACCCGACGCCGTTGTCTTCGATAATCAGCGAAACCTTATTTTTGCTTTTTTCGAGCAGGACCGAAACCTGTTTTGCCTTCGAGTGTTTGAGAACGTTATTTAACGCTTCCTGCGCGATGCGATAAAGATTGGTTTCGACTTCCAAGCCGAGGCTCGTTCTGCCCAGACCGGAGGCGTGAAACTCCGCCGTAATGCCCGAATGAATTGACCATTCGTTGATGTAATACGCGAGCGCCGTCCGCAAACCCAAATCGTCGAGCGCCGCCGGGCGAAGCTCCCACGCGATGAAATCGACGTTGGCGTCCAAATCGGCAGCCGCTTTTTGCGCTTCGTCAACGTATCTGCCGATTTCGGTATTTTCGTTGCCGGTTTTTTTGATTCTGTCGAGCTTCAGGCGCAGAGCGGTAATCTGCTGCCCGAACTGGTCGTGGATGTCGCGGGCGATGCGGCGGCGTTCGTCTTCCTGTGTGGAGACCATCCGGCGCAGCATCTCTTTTTCGAGCGCCGATTGCTCGGCTTCGAGCTTGGCGGTCTGGTCGCGGCAGATTTTAACAAAACCCTCGATTTCCTCGTCGCGCAGAATCCGCATCACGCCCGACGCGTAAAAACGCGAGCCGTCCTTGCGGATATGCCAGCGCTCGTCCTCGTCGCGCCCGTTTTTCAGAGTGTTTTCCATCTCCGTTTCCGGCATTTTCGCGCGGATGTCCTCGGGCGTGAAAATCAGATGCGTCGTTTCGCCGACGGCTTCGCGTTCCGTGTAGCCGAAGATTTTCTCGGCGCCCGCGTTCCAGCGTGTAATGCGTCCCTTCAAATCGTATGTGATGATGGCGTAATCCTTCGTGCTTTCGAGGATGAGCTTGAGCTGTTCCTCGTTCTTGCGCAGTCTTTCTTCAGCCTCTTTGCGGTCGGTGATGTCAAACAGCCCGCCGTACATTTTTAGGGCTCTACCGTCGGAATCTTTTTCCAGCACGCGACCGAAACCTCTCATCCAGCGGGTCGAGCCGTCTCTGCGAATCACGCAGAACTCGGAGTTAAGAATCGAGTCGTCGCCGAGCGCCTTTTTCAATTCCGCGTCGAGCCGCTTGCGGTCGTTCGGATGCACGCGGCGGAAAAATATTTCCGGCTGGACGGGTTTGTTTTTCGGGGGCATACCAAAAATCATGAAGTGCCGTTCGTTCCAGTAAACTTCGTTCGTTTCGAAGTTCCATTCCCAGGTCGCGAGCCGCGCGCCGTCGACGGCGATTTGCATCCGGGCTTCGACCTGCGTCATCGATTCCAGAATTTTTCGCTGTTCGTGAAGGTCGGTCGCCGCGCCGTACCAGCGGACGATTTTTCCCGATTCGTCTTTGAAGGGGCGCGCCTTGGCGAGAAACCATCGATATTCGCCGTTTGCGCTGCGAATGCGATGTTCCTGCTCGAACGGCTCGCTCGTATCAATCGACGCCTGAAAATTTCTGAGCGACGCCTCGCGTTCGTCCGGGTGGATGGCGGCGAGCCAGCCGTAATTCGCCGCTTCCTTGAAAGTCTGCCCGGTGTATTCAAACCAGCTCTGAGAGTACCAGTCGGTTGCGCCCGAAGCGTCATTGCTCCAGAGCAAATCCGGCACGAGATTGGTGACGGCGTGCAGGCGCGCCTGCGATTCGCGCAGCGCTTCCTGGGCATTTTTGGCGTCGTGCATTTCAATGCTCAAACCGTACCAGGCTTCGATTTTACCGTCCGTGCCCCGCCGCGGCAAAGCGCGGAAAACGTGCCACCGGTATTCGCCGTCGGCGCGCCGGTAACGAATCTCGCCGGCGTAGACTTCGCCGGTTTCCTGTGATTTGCGCCAGTCGTGCGCGAGCCGTTCCAAATCTTCCGGGTGAATTGCCTGCCGCCAGCCGCTGCCCGCCGCGTCCGCTTGGGTCTGCCCGGTAAAGGCGTACCAGCGGTCGTTGAAGAAAAGGCTTTCGCCCGCCGGATTTAAAATCCAGACGAGCGCGGGCGCGGCTTCGGAAATCATACGAAATTCCGTTTCGCCTTTTCGCAGCGCCGCTTCCGCCTGCTGCTGTTCAATCAAATCGGCGGCTTGGCGCGCCAGCAGGTCGAGAAAGCGCAGCTCGCGCTCGGTCGGTCGGCGATGGCTGCGCCAGTGTGTGGTGAAGATTCCGATGGGTTTACCCGAACGCGCGATGAGCGGCGTCGATTGCGCCGAAAGCAAACCTTCTTCGACGTACTGCCGCGTGGAATCGTCGGCTTTCTTTTTTTTGTCGTCGAATTCGATGAAAGTCCGCTCGCCCGTGAACATCGGTAAACCGTCGGCGGTTTTCGAATCGGCTTTGACGCGGGCAAAATGTTCGGTCATCGTTTTCGAGAAATTTTTTGCCGACAGCAGGACGAGTTCCTGCCGGGGTTCGTCGTAAAGCTGAATTATTCCGGCGTCGGCTTGCGTGATGGTAATGGCGGCTTCGAGAATTTTGTCATAAAGCAGCGGAACATCGACGGTGGTGACGAACTGCGTGGCGAGGTCCCGAAGGAGCTGCGTGTCGCGCAAATCGGCGGCGGCGGCGTCTTCCACACGCTTGCGCTCGGTAATATCGACAAAGTTCAGGACGACGCCCTCGATGCGGTCGTCAATCGTTCGATACGGCAGAATGCGGGTCAGAAAGGCGCGCCCGTCAGCGCTCCGGATTTCGCGCTCGACCGGCTGCAAACTGTTCAGAACGCGTTCGGAATCCTTCGATAAATCGGCGTAATCGAGCTTATTCGTAAAATGTTCGAGCATTCGCCCGATGTCCATCTGCGTGATATTGAAAAGCTGTTCGACGGGCGGCGTGAGGCGTTTGATGCGCAGCTGACGGTCGAGAAAAATCGTCGCGATGTTGGTCGAAGCCATCAGATTCTGCAAATCCGAGTTGGCGCTCATCGTTTCATCGATTTTATCCTTGTGCTCGTGGTTGACGGTGGTCAGCTCCTCGTTGACCGATTGCAATTCCTCTTTGCTGGTTTCAAGCTCCTCGGTCGTCGAGCGCAATTCCTCGTTAATCGCCTGCAATTCCTCGTGCGACGCCTTGTGTTCCTCGACCGAAATCTCGTGCTGTTCGATGGTCGCGCGCAAAATTTCCTTCGTCCGCCGCAGCTCCTCTTCGAGCCGCACGACGAGGGTTTCCATCGCGTCGTTGTTGTCGCCGAGCGTAATGGGCGGGGTCGGCTGAGTTTCGGGCGGCATCACGAACTTGTTCTGGTCGTCGAAAAGAACGAGCAGATAATCGCTCGTTTCCGAATCGATTTCGACCGGTCGGACGATGATTTTGAGAACGATTTCCGCGCCGTCGATGGTCGCGGGCACATTCGGAAACTCGACGGTTTTTTTCTCGCGCTGGGCTGTAAACAGAGCGGCGCGAAGGTCGGGCAGCAAGTCCGGGTTGACGAATTTCAAGAGACTCTTCGACAGCTCGCCGCCGCGAAAAGTCAGGTAACGACCGGCGGCATCGCTCAGATATTGAATGTCGAAATCCTGGTTGACAATGACGGACGGCGGCGCGAATTTTTCGAGCAGCTTGTAATGAACCTCGCTGATTGAAAGCGGGTGGACTTCTTTTTTTAAGGCTTCCGAGAGCGGGAGCCTGGCTTCCCAGTTTCCGGTGACCGGCATCTTCGGCAGCATCGGAAACTGCCCGAGCATGACGGGGCGCCGCATGTATATGCGCTGTTTTTTATCGACCGCCGCAAAGAGCTCCGGCGAGGCTTCGGCGGTTTCCGAGTTGCCGAGAAAAAGATAACCGTGCGGGGCGAGCGCGAAATGAAAAATCTCCATTAACCTCGGCTGCGTGTCGCGGTTGAGATAAATCAGAAGGTTGCGGCACGAAATCATATCGAGCTTGGAAAAGGGCGGGTCGCGCAGAACGTTGTGGGGCGCAAACATAACCAACTCGCGGAGCTCTTTCTTGATGCGGTAAAATTTTCCTTCCTTGACGAAAAATCGTTTCAGACGCTCGGGCGAAACGTCCGCCTCGATCGATTGCGTGTAGATATGCTCGCGCGCCTGGTTGATGGCTTCGTCGTCGACATCGGTCGCAAAGACCTGAATCTTCGGCGGGTCGGCGAGCCGTTCGGCTTGCTCGGTGAGAATCATCGCCAGGCTGTAAGCTTCTTCGCCCGAGGCGCAGGCGCACGACCAGACCCGAACGTTCTCGCCCCCGCTTTTGCCGGAAAAAAGATTCGGCACGACCTCGCGCTCCAAAACCTCCCACGCTTCGGGGTCGCGAAAGAAATTCGTGACGTTAATCAGCAGATTTTTCAGCAGCGAATGAATCTCTTCCGGGTTTTGGCGCAGGAATTCCATATACGACGGCATATCCTTGAGGTCGTGAATCTGGAGCTGCCGCGCGATACGCCGGACGAGCGTCGGCGTTTTGTAGCTGGTAAAATCGTGACCGGTGCGCACCCGCAAAACCGTCAGAATCTCGCGCAGCGATTCGTCCGCCTGAATTTCCTTCGCGACTTTGCCGTCGCCGTTGTCGCCCGTCAGATGCAGGCGCACCGAACTGTCTCGATATTGGATGAGCCGTTCGGGCATCTCGCGGACGGGCAAAATCCAATCGACGAGCCGCGTCGCGATTGCGCTGCGCGGCATCGCATCGTATTCGGCATCTTCGGGCGATTGGACAATCGTGAAACCGTTGGCTTCCTTGACGGCTTTCAAGCCGAGCGTGCCGTCCGTCCCCGTGCCGCTCATAACTACGCAAACCGCGTTTTTGTTATAGGCGGAGGCAAGCGTCCGGAAAAATATGTCAATCGCGACGCGGGAGCCGTGTTCGTTCTTCAAATCTGACGAACGAACGACGCCGTCAACCAATTCAAGCTGGTGATTCGGCGAGATGACGTAAATATTATCGGGTTCGACCTCGTGCGTCTCGCTGACGACCGTCACCGGAATCCTCGTGCGAAGCCGGATAACCTGCGCCAGATTGCTTTCGTGGTCGGGCGAAAGATGCAGGATGACAACAAACGCCATCCCGCTGTCGGGCGGCATCAGCGCGAAAAAGTCCTGCAAGGCACTGATGCCGCCGGCGGACGCGCCAATTCCGACGACGATGAAATCCTTTTTACCGTTGGAGTTATTTTTTGAAGCCCTGCTCTTTGCCATTTGCCAATGTTATTCGCCCGATGCGAGCTGTTGTTCGCCGCCGCTCTCGTCAGCCGCCTGGGCGCGCACGCTGTCGCTGCTCAAACGCTCGTGATTGAGGACCGTCTGCCGCACCCGGTTGCCGTTTTCCTGCGCGTCGAGCGCTTTTCTGTAAAAGGTCGCCGCCAAATTGTGCTGTTTGTTATTACTGAAATGGTCGCCCATGTGATTGAGCAGCATCACGCTTTCATCGATGCACCGAATCGCGTTCCAGAGGCTTTCCTCGATGCTCTGGCTAACCGAGGATAAAAGACTGTCGGACGAAAATGCGTGCCCGGTATGACACCGGAAACGCGGGCGATTTCCGTCCTTGAGCTGGAACAGAACACCGTGACAATCGGGGCATGTATAGGGCGTCAGCTCGCCGAATTTCATCACTTCTCTGGTCGATTTATCTTCGGCGGCGGTGCGAATTTCAAAAGCAGCCTGTTCATCGTCGGTCATAGTAGTTTCAGTTGCGTCCGTTAATTTTTCGCGGCTCAGACGGACGAGCACGTCCGCCAATTCTGAAGCGGGCACGACATAATCGACTTCAACCTCGCGTAAAGCATTGCGCGGCATCGACGGAATTTCCGCATCCTCCGGGTCCTGCACGACCGTCACGCCGCCGTGAAATTTAATCGTCCACAAACCGGAAGTCCCGTCGTCGAGCGCGCCCGATAAAACCACGCCGATGACGCGCGTGCGATAAGCATATGCGGCGGAGCGAAAAAGCGGGTCGACCGCCGGTCGGAATCGGTTTTCTTTCGGTCCGCGCGTGATGCGCACGTGGCTGTTTTCGATAAGCAGGTGATGGTCGGGCGGCGCGACGTAAATCTTGCCCGGTTCGATTTTTTCAAAGTCTTCGGCGTTTTTCGCCGGGAGCGCGCCATGCCGCATCAGCACCTGCGGCAGGATTCCGGTGACATCCGCCGACATGTGCCAGACAATAAATATCGAAGCCTGTAGATTTTCTGGTAAGCCGGCAACCAATTTTTTTAAGACTTCAAATCCGCCGGCGGAAGCTCCGATAACGATTATGTTCCGTGTTTCCATCTTGTATAAAAATTATCAATCCCTTTCCTTAACATTATCATATTATCAGCACGAATTTAAGAAGTTAGTTCGCAATCTTACTTTACCGGAATTGTTTAGGGGCGCGTTTTCCAAAGAACCGGAAAACGGTTTTTTTTGGGTGCTCCCCTCAAACGCGAATCCGGCTTGCCGGCGAACGATTTTAATTCCCGATATTTTTATTGCTATAATGTTTGAATTAAGAAGCTTTCAGATAAAATTCTTAAATACCGGCAAGGGGCTATGACAGATAAAGATTCTCAGACCACACCCGCGGACGCCGCGTCCAAGAACGGGCTTAACCAATTTCCGAGCCAGGAAATTGCGTCAAACTGGCTTTCCGCGATTATCGAATCGGCTGACGACGGCATTATCAGTAAAACTCTCGAAGGCATTATCACGAGCTGGAACAACGGCGCCGAGCGAATTTTCGGCTACCGCGCCGAAGAAATCATCGGAAAATCGGTGTTGGTCCTGATTCCGCCGGAGCTGCACGACGAAGAACCCGGAATCCTGAGCCGCATTCGCAGCGGCGACCGCATCGAGCATTACGAAACCGTGCGCCTGCATAAGGACGGCTCGCATGTCAACATTTCGCTGACTGTTTCGCCCATCAAAACGCCCGACGGCAGGATTGTCGGCGCGTCGAAAATTGTCCGCGACATCACCGCCCGGAAGGTGTCGGAAGCCCGCCTCAGGGAGCAGAACGAAATCGTCGAAACGACCAACCGCATCGGACAGCTGATCTCGGCGGAACTCGACCAGGAAAAGCTCGTCCAGGCGGTGACGGACGCCGCGACCGAGCTGACCGGCGCGGAATTCGGCTCGTTTTTTTACAATCAGCTGGATGAAACGGGCGAATCCTATATGCTCTATACACTGTCGGGCGTGCCGCTTGAGGCGTTCGCGCATTTTCCGATGCCGCGTGCGACCGACCTTTTCGGACCGACCTTTCGCGGCGAGGGAATTATTCGCCTGGACGATGTCAAAAAAGACCCGCGCTACGGCAAGTGGTCGCCTTATCACGGTATGCCGCCCGGTCACCTGCCCGTCACGAGCTATCTCGCCGTGCCGGTCAGGTCGCGCACGGGCGAAGTCATCGGCGGGCTTTTTTTCGGTCATTCCAAAGCGGGAGTTTTTACCGAGCGGCACGAGCAGATTGTGCGCGGGCTGGGCGGGCAGGTGGCGGTCGCGATGGACAACGCGCGGCTTTATGAAAGCGCGCGGCAGTCGGTGATTGAAAAGGAAAGCCTTTTGGCAAGCGAGCAGGAAGCCCGCAAACAGGCGGAAGTCGCGAGCCGCACGAAAGACGAGTTTTTAGGTTTGCTCTCGCACGAGCTGCGCACGCCGCTTAACGCGATTATGGGCTGGACGCGGATGCTGCAAACCAACAAGCTGAACGAGGAAACTTTTGCCAGCGCGATCGATGCGATAGACCGCAACGCGCGGCTGCAATCGCGCCTGATTGACGATATTCTAGACATTTCACGCATCATCTCCGGCAAGTTCCGCCTCGACGTGCAGCCGATCGATTTGACCGCGATTATCAACTCGGCGGTCGATACTCTTCGACCGGCGGCGGAAGCGAAATCCATCCGCATCTACGTCGTGCTGGATTTCGGCGCGGGCATGGTCCTCGGCGACGCCGTGCGCCTGCAGCAAATCGTCTGGAATCTTTTGTCGAACGCGATTAAATTTACGCCCAAAACGGGAAGCGTCCAGATTTCGCTCGAAAGAGTCAATTCGCATATCGAAATCACGGTCAGCGATACCGGCGTCGGGATTGAAGAGGATTTTCTGCCGTTTGTTTTCGACCGCTTCCGGCAGGCAGACAGTTCGAGCAGCAAAAAATACGGCGGTCTCGGTCTCGGTCTATCAATCGTCCGGCAACTGGTCGAGCTGCATGGCGGAACGGTCGAGGCGGCAAATCGTGAAAATGAGCAGGGCGCGGTTTTTACGGTCAAGCTGCCGGTCATGGTGGTTCGCAAAACGAGGGAGATTTTCGATAAGGAAACCGTCCGCGTGCACCCGGCAGCGAGCGAAAGTCTTTCATTCATATGCCCGCCCGAACTCAACGGAATAAAGGTTTTAACGGTTGACGACGACCCGGACGCGCGCTTTCTTCTGACAACCGTTTTGGAACAGTGCGGCGTCGATGTAAAAAGCTGCGAATCGACAGCCGAAGCCATTTCTAATATCGACGAATTCGAGCCTGACGTGCTCGTGAGCGACATCGGGATGCCGGGCGAAGACGGTTACGAATTGATAAAGCGTGTCAGGGAATCGGAAAACGGTAAGGGAAAACGTCTGCCGGCAATCGCCCTAACCGCTTTTGCGCGCGTCGAAGACCGTCTGAAAGCGCTTTCGGCAGGCTACAACATGCACGTTCCGAAACCGGTCGAACCGGCGGAATTGATTGTCGTTATCGCAAGCCTTTTAAAAAACACAAAGAAATTCTGAAAGGAGTAAACCGCGTCTTATTTCGATAATTCACAAAAAAAAATATTTCGAGGGGGAAAATATGACAAGCGAAAAAAAGGGAAGCGCAGACCGGGAAACAAAAGCCGGAATGCTCGAAAAGCACGGCGATTCGGCAAACGTCGAAACCGAACCGGCGGAATCGAAAAACAATCAACAGACGACGCCGAAGATAAGTAAAGAAAAGGCGGAAGGGCAGCACGACGATAAGCCGGTTCATTAATTCGCCCTTAAAACAGGCGTAATTTCATACGCCTTTTGACGACGGCAGCAAATCGACTTTGTATTTATTTTTACGGACATACCGTAAAATAAAAAATGGTTTCAAATAAAACGCGTCCGATAACGTTAAAAGTGTAGTCCTTAAATTTAATATCTAAGTATTGAGATATTGTTTGAGCACAGTTTCGAGTGAGTCGAAATCGACCGGTTTTTCGATTAAATCGTTACAGCCCGCTTCCATTGCTTTTTTATAAAATCTATTTCCGTGAGCGGTAATTGCAATAATCGGAAT
Organism: Pyrinomonadaceae bacterium; assembly: GCA_036403375.1. Lineage (GTDB taxonomy): Bacteria > Acidobacteriota > Blastocatellia > Pyrinomonadales > Pyrinomonadaceae > JAFDVJ01. Next base: position 486 of record DASWRC010000061.1, on the reverse strand, counting down.
GGTTACGCCCCTTTTGAAAGTTCTGATAGTTTTGGTGGCGGTCAGCCCGTCCATGACCGGCATAGAAATATCCATCAGCACGAGGTCCGGAAAATTCTCCCGGATGGCTTTGACCGCTTCCAAACCGTCGCCGGCTTCGATCACATCGTAGCCGTAGGTTTCGAGCAGCAGCTTCATAAAATGGCGCGTGTCTTCATAATCTTCGACAACCAGAATAGTTCTTCCCATAACGGCACTTCCACAAAATTAAACAGGACGGATATATCGGCTTCGACGAGTGAATTCGATACAAATGTTTTAATTAATCCTCTGTACAAGCAATTTTGATGCCCGGGAAAATAATATTTTAACGTCAGTATTGGATAAGAATTAAAGCACAATCGCCGGAACCGTCGTTTTGAAATTTAAGTTCAGCGACGGTTTCTTCTCTTTCCAACTGTAGGCAATCAGCCCGGCTGCCAGATTGCCCAGAAAATTCCATAACGA
>DASWRC010000060.1:0-8128 GCA_036403375.1 Pyrinomonadaceae bacterium | reverse complement strand
AACGAAGCCGGTGGAATGGCGCGTATCGAAGACTTCAAACAAATTCTCCGCATTAAGGTCGAGCAGGAAAAACTAACCGTCTTTGTCATCGGCTTGGACACGGTACGTCCGAATCTCGACTCGCACTTAAAGTTGAAACTGGTTGATAAATTTGAATTAAACTGTACGAAAGCGTCTTAAAAATCTCTTCCGCAATTCGCTATTTTTGAGTTACATAAAACATTTCTTCAACCGGGCGCAGCGGGCGATTGAGCCATAAAGGTCTTCGCAGCCCGTTCGGTCCGGGCGCGGGACGCGTCCACGAGAGCCATTCCTTGTAAATCGCAAACGATTTTTCCGTGTCCACAAAAACGTCGCCGTATTCGTCATCGTCGTGCGCTTTTTCGACCGAGACTTTCTGATGCCAGCAGTGCATTCCCGAGATGGGGTCGGGATGCACCGGGAACGTGATATTTTGATGAACGCCGCCGTCCGACCAGAAGATGCGCGCCGTGTCGGGGTCGTCCGATTTTGTCGGGCGAATGCCTTCGCGGACGCGCATCTTCCATTTCCCTTTATCGACCTCGTCGATCGTCACCTGATTCATCGCCCAGCGATTGGCGGTCGCGTCCTGCTCGCGGCGCCAGCGCCCCAGGTGATGCGAGCAGGCGACGACGCCCGGTTTCATGCCCTCGGTCACCCAGGCGCGGTTGACGAAATAGCCGATGTCGGTATTGATGCGCACTAGGTCGCCTGTCTTTATACCCCAGTTTTTTGCGTCTTCGACCGCAATCCAGAGCGGATTGCGGTTGGAAATTTCAGCCAGCCATTTCGCATTTCCCGAGCGCGAATGAATCAAGGTCGGCAGCCGAAACGTCGGCACGAGCGTGATTTCGTTTTTCGATTTATCGAAAGTTTCCGGGTGAACGTGGCTTTTGATATAAACGGGCACGGCGTATTCCGCCCATTTCCAATCGCGCAGCGTCGCGGAATAAAACTCCTGTCTGCGCGACGGCGTCGGAAACCCGGTGCGCGCCGCGCCGTCAACTACGACGCCGATTTTCTTGCCGTTTTTAACGACGTCGCCCGACGTTTCGTCGATTTCCGCGCCCGTCAATTCTTCCGCCGAGAGCGGCGTCAAGTGTTTGTTGTACGAAGTTTTTTCGATTTCATAAGCGCCGTATTTGCGCATATATTCGAGCGGCGTTAGATTTTCCGCCGCCGCTTTTTCGGGCAAACCGTCGGTATTTTCAAAGATGAACCGGTAGTATTCGTCAATCGTAATTTTTTCGCCCGCGCGGTACGGCGACATAAAATGCTGGCGAATTCCCAAAGAACCGTCCGGGTCGATGCGCCACGACAGCTCGAACCAGAATTCGTCTTCTTCCCAGACTTCGCCGACGTTCGCCTCGTAAGTAAATTTCACTTCCTTGCCCTGTTTGCGCAGGGCTTCGCGCAGGACCGGCTGGCGAAAACCGATCCACAAACCGGAATGCGTTTCGTAGGAAACAAGGTCGTGGCGCTCCGACGCGTGCCCCATCGGCAGCACGTAATCGGCGAAATAAGCGGTTTCATTCCAGGTCGGCGTGAGCGCGACGTGCAGACCGATTTTCGATTCGTCCGTTAAGGCTTCAATCCACGTAAAGCCGTCCGGATAAGTCCAGACCGGATTGAAAACGCGCGTAAAATAAACCTGTAATTTTCCGCGTCCTTCTTTCAGGAAATGCGGCAGCAGAAAGCTCATCTCGTAATGCGCGAGCGGGTATTCCAATGGGAAATGCAGCTCGTTCCAGAATTTTTGGGCGGGCGGGACGGAAAAACCTTTCGGTTTGAATTTGTTCCAGGCGGACGGCGAAGTTCCGCCGACCGTGCCGACGCTGCCCGTCAAAACATTCAGAAAATGCAGACACCGCGCGACCGCCCAGCCGCCAAGATTGCCGCTGCCCGCGCTGCGCCAGTTGTGCGACGAAAACCGCGTCTCGGCAGCGCCGATTTTGCGCGCCACTTCCCGAATCATTTCCGCTTTTGCGCCCGATTCCTGTTCGGCAAACTCAGGCGTGTATTCGGCGTAGATTTTCTTTAATTCCACGATGAAATTTTCAAAAGTGATTTCAGCGGACGGATTCAATTGCTGCAGGCTCTCGCGCCAGTTGACCCAATTTCTGAGGTATTCGGCGTTGTATAAATCTTCCTGCAAAAGGATATTTGCCATCGCCAGCAGCACCGCCGCCTCGCTACCGGGCTGCGTCGGCATCCAGTAATCCGCCATCGACGCCGTGTTCGACAGGCGCGGGTCCATGACCGCCATTTTCGCGCCCGCCATCAAGCCCTCGATGATGCGCTGCGCGTGCGGGTTGAAATAGTGACCGGATTCGAGGTGCGCCGATATCAGCAAAATAAACCGCGCGTTGGCGTGGTCGGGCGAAGGACGGTCGAAATTCTGCCAGAAAGCATAACCGGCACGCGCGCCCGCCGAACAGATATTCGTGTGCGAATTATGCCCGTCGACGCCCCACGCCTGCAAAATTCTGTCCATAAAACCTTCGTGCCCGGGACGCCCGACGTGATAGACGACTTCGTTGCGCTTGTCTTCAACGAGCGCGGCGCGGATTTTTCCGGCAATATCGTCCAGAACCTCATCCCACGAAACTCTCTGCCATTCGCCTGCGCCGCGTTTTCCCGTTCGCTTCATCGGGTAAAGAATGCGGTCGACGTCCTCGATTTGATTAATCGTCGCCGGACCTTTCGCGCAGTTGCGCCCGCGCGAGCCGGGATGATACGGATTGCCTTCAAACTTGCGAATTTTCAAGCTGTCTTTTTCGATATAGCTCAGCAGCCCGCAGCCCGCCTCGCAGTTGAAACAGATTGTCGGCACAATCATGTAATTCTTCTTCACGCGCCGGTTGCCGCTCGTCGCCTCATATTCCGTCCAATCGTCCCACATCTCGGGCGGCGGAAAATTCTGCAGTTCGCCGGGTTCGTTAATGCGCGGAATTTCTTCCTGCTCGAAGGCGTGAAGGTTTTCGATAAGCCCGAGCTTTTCGGCGATTGATTCGATAAATGACGGTTTGTGTTTTTGCATATTAACTGAATCGACAACACTTTTATCTATAAGTGATTTGGTCTGAATGTAATTATCACAACTCTCAGGTTAACTCGACGGAATCCGCTGCTGCGCTTTGACCCGGATGTCTTCGGCGAACCAGAGTCCGATTTTATTCTTCATCCGCCAAAGACGCTCGGATGTCCGCGATTTTTAAAAACAAATGAAATTCGTTGTGCGGCGAAGGTTCGAAGCCGAATTTTTCGTAAAAGGCTTTCGCCGCGGCGTCCTTCGCGTGGACTAAAAACGCCCGCAAACCTGCTATCTCCGATGCACTAACGGCGCGGAGCAAGGCATCGCGCAGCAAGGTTTTGCCTAAACCTTTTCCTTTTTCGCCCGCATCGATTGCCAAACGCGCCAGCAAAATTACCGGAATCGGATATTTGCCCAAACCGGCGGAAATATCGGCGGTTGTTTCTTCAAACGAAACCGAGCCGAAAACCAATGTGTAATAGGCGAGGATACGGTTTTCTTGGGTTGTCAAAACAAAGGTGCGCGCCGCGTCTTTTTTTTGATTTTGGAGCGCGTATTTCTTCAAATATTCGTTTAAAGGTTCGACTCCGCAATCGAAAGAAGCGCGGTCATGGAGCTTGTCCAAAGGCTTTGTTTCCATTAAGCCTCTTCCGAAAAAAGTTGGCGAAGCGCGGAAATCGATTTTGGCGGTTCGTCCAAAGCCGCTAAAAATTGTTCGTATTTTTCCCGATTGACAACAAAATCGGCGTCGTCCATTTCTAATGCTTCGGCGGCTTCGATAGCGTGTTCCAGAACGAATTCGCTGATGGTCTTATTGCTTCGCAAAGCAGCTCGGGCAATTAAATCCTTTTGCTTTGCCGTCGCCCGAATGCTGAAACGATTTTCACGGTTTTCTTTGGCTGAAATCATAATTCAAAATTCCTCTGACAATATTGGACGCACATTGGGCGTACATTGTTTACCCAAATTATCAAACCTAATCAAAAATTTGTCAATTTTTTAGCTCAACGGAATCCGCTGCGGCGCTTTGACCCAGATGTCTTCGGCGAACCAGAGTCCGGTTAAAATCAAAACGCCGGCTAAAGCAAACGCCCAGACTTGCCCGGTAAAAAGCAGAAGAATCGGCGCGACGTTGCCGGCGAAAATCATTCCGAGCCAGAATTTTCTCGCGAATTCGCCGCGCGTTATCATTTTGACGGTACGGTGCGCGTCGTCGGTCGTGTGCGTGGTTGTCAGCTCGATTGCGAGGCTGACGAGATGGAAACAGAGCGCGGCGATTGAAAAGAAATTCAAGACCATCCGGAAACCGGCGTTAACGTCGAGAACGGGCGCGGCAATCAGAAAGACGGCGAAGCCCGCCATCAGCGAATGGATAATCATGTGCAGCCCGAGCATCGGCGATTGCCAGAAGTCGCGCCCTTTTGCCTGCGCGAAAAGAAACGCGGTGTAAACTGCCGTCAGCAGCGCGAGAACGATTCCGACGGGTTCGATAATTCTCAAAACCTGCTCGTAATTGAAAAACGAAGCGATGAGCCACGCCGTCAAACAAGCGCCGTAAGCCGTGATAATGTAGGCGCCGCGCGAAAGCCACGATTTGAACTGCGGGCGCAGCAGAACATTTAAAAATCTGTCCGGGCGACCTAAATCCATGACCAGCAGAACGCCGGTGACGGCGAGGAAAATAAATGCGACGACAGCGCCGAATTGTTTGACTTCCCACGGGACATTCATAAAATAACCGGCAAAAACCGGCAGCAAAAACGCGCCCGCCGAGATTGCTTTGGTCAGAATGTAAGCCGAAACTTCCCAGCCCCAGAGAACACCTTTAGCGGGCGCGTCGTAAACACGGCGCGCTTTTTTGCGCGGCTCGATTTGCACGAAACTTTGCTTTTTAGCTTCTTCCTGCAAAGGCGATTTTGCAATTCTTTCTTCGGCGTATTTGGCGAAATGCCCGACGCCCGACGATTGACTCGACCACATATAATCGGTTTCCGTGTTGGTTTCGGTCGGGTTGAGCGAGACCTTGTCGCCGTCGATGTAAAAGAGCTTCGGGTTCGTGCCTTTTTCCGGCTTGCGGACGGAAACGGTCTCGCGGGCTAATAATTTGGAAATTTCCGTGTTCGGATTGTCCATATCGCCCGAGATAATCGCGTGTTCGGGACAGACGACGACGCAGGCAGGCTCCAGCCCGATGTCCGTGCGGTGCGAGCAATAATTGCATTTCGCCGCCGTGTGACTCTCCGGGTGCATATAGAGCGCGTCGTACGGGCAGGCTTGCGTGCACGCCTTGCAGCCGATACAGCGGCGGTCATCGAAATCGACGATGCCGTCGGCGCGCGTGTAAAGCGCCGTCACCGGACAGATTTCGACGCACGGCGCATCGGCGCAGTGGTTGCAGCGCATGACGGAAAACAATCTTCGTGTGTCGGGAAATTCGCCCTTTTCGATGTATTTGACCCATGTCCGATTGACGCCTATCGGAACCTGATGCTCTGATTTGCACGCGACCGTGCAGGCGTGGCAGCCGATACACTTGCGGTTATCGATGATAAAACCAAAGTTCATATTTATTATTAAAATTCGCTTCTAAGGAATTGTGTCGGTTTTTGCCCGCCTTTGTCTAGCGGTTACGAGTATTTTAAGTTAAGCATCGGTGATATTTTGTTTTTGTCGTATTTCAATCTTTCCTTTGCGCCTTAGCGACTTTGCGGGAAACGTAATTTTTCTCCCGCAAAGTCGCCAAGGCGCAAAGAATTAAACCTTTTTTCGCGCGCGGCGTTATATAATTACCAATAATTTATCTTTACATTCTAACAGGAGAAAATCTATGTCATTTAATTTCCGGCGAAAGCTGGCGGCGGCGCTTTCGCTTTTTGCTTTGAGCGTCACGACTCTCGCTCAAAACAAGGCTTTCGACACCAATTTTATTGATACGACCGTTCAGGCGTGCGACAACTTTTATCGCTACGCGGTCGGCAACTGGCTAAAGAACAACCCGATTCCGGCTGCCTATTCGAGCTGGGGCGTTGACCAGATGGTCGAAAAAAGCAACTTCGATATTTTGAAGGACGTTCTCGAAAGCGCTTCGAAAAACACGAACGCCGCGAAAAATTCCGACACGCAGTTAATCGGCGATTTTTACACGTCGTGTATGGACGAAGACGCGATTAACAAAGCGGGCACGAAACCGCTCAAAACTTATTTCAAGCGGATTAATTCGATAAAAGACTCGAAAGGGCTGCAAAAAACAATCGCATCTCTGCAAAAACAGGGCTTTTCGCCGGTGTTTGCCTTCTATGCCGATTCCGACCAGAAAAACAGCTCGATGAATATCGTTAATATCCGGCAGGGCGGATTGAGTTTGCCGAACCGCGACTTTTACACGAAAGAAGATGAAAAGTCGAAAGAAATTCGCGAAAAATTTCTCGCGCACATGACGAAAATGTTTGCGCTGCTCGGCGATTCGCCCGATGAGGCGAAAGCCGGCGCCGAGACGGTAATGAAGGTCGAGATGCGTTTCGCGCTTGCCTCGAAAACGCCGGTCGAGCTGCGCGACCCGGTCGAAAATTATCACAAAATGACGCTCACCGAAGCTAATGCCGTGACGCCGAATTTCGCGTGGGATGTTTTCGGTCAGGAATTGGGCGTTCCGGCTTACGCTGAACTGAATATCGGACAGCCCGAATTCTTCCGTGAATTCAGCAAAATGACTTCGGAAATTCCGCTTGCGGATTGGAAAACCTATCTGCGCTGGCGCGTTCTGACGCGTTCGTCGGCGCGGCTTGCAAAACCGTTCGAGGACGAGAATTTCAATTTTTATTCCGGCGTCCTGCGCGGCACGCAGGAACAACAGCCGCGCTGGCGGCGCTGCCTGCGGGCGACGGACAACAGCCTCGGCGAAGCGCTCGGTCAGGAATACGTCAAACGCGCGTTCACGCCCGAAGCCAAGCGCAGGATGAACGAATTGGTCGAAAATCTGTTCATTGCGTATCGCGAACGCATCGAAAAGCTCGATTGGATGAGCGACGCGACAAAAAAAGAAGCGCTTTATAAACTTTCGACTTTCCTGCGCAAAATCGGTTATCCCGACAAGCTGCGCGGTTACGCCGGACTCAAAATCGACCGTCAATCTTATTTTCAAAACGCGGCAAACACGACCGAATTTGAAATCGCGCGTGATTGGCGCGACATCGGGCAAAAGGTTGACAAAACGCGCTGGGGAATGACTCCCCCGACGATTAACGCCTATTACAATCCGAGCTTTAACGAGATTGTTTTTCCCGCCGGGATTTTGCAGCCGCCGTTTTTCAACGTCTCGGCGGACGACGCGCTCAACTACGGCAACGCGGGCGGCATCATCGGTCACGAAGTCACGCACGGCTTTGACGACGAAGGCAGTCAATACGACGCCGAAGGCAATCTGAAAATGTGGTGGACTAAAGAAGACCGCGAGCGCTTCGAGAAAAAGGCGGACTGCGTCGTCGAGCAGTTCGATAACTACGAGGTTCTGCCGGGCTTGAAGATGCAGGGCAAGCTGACCTTAGGCGAAAACATCGCCGATTTGGGCGGTTTGATTATCGCTTACAACGCGTTCAAAAAATCGATGGAAGGCAAGCCGCGTCCGGCGAATATCGACGGACTAACGCCCGAACAGCGATTTTTCCTCTCGTACGCGGTCGGCTGGATGGTCAATCAGCGTCCCGAGTCGATTCGCACGCAGGTCCTCGGCGACCCGCACGCGATTCCCGAATGGCGCGTCATCGGACCGCTCTCGAATATGCCCGAGTTCGCCGAAGCCTTCGGCTGCAAAATGGGCGATAAAATGGTTAATCCGAAACCGTGCAAGATTTGGTAGGAATGCTTTAAAAGGCGCAGAGAGTGAAATTAACCGGGATAACAAGATACACAGGGATAACTTATTTTTCTTACTATTCTAACGTCAGTATTGGATAAGAATTAAAGCACAATCGCCGGAACCGTCGTTTTGAAATTTAAGTTCAGCGACGGTTTCTTCTCTTTCCAACTGTAGGCAATCAGCCCGGCTGCCAGATTGCCCAGAAAATTCCATAACGA
>DASWRC010000059.1:0-1792 GCA_036403375.1 Pyrinomonadaceae bacterium | reverse complement strand
GATTTCTGCGCGTATTCTTCGTCAATCTCCGCCACGGTCGGCAGTTTTTCGGTATCGCCGACGTATTTGACGCGCGCTTTATAAACATCCATATCGAAATCGCGCGTGTACCACAAACGATACGCGCCTTCTAATTGTCTTTTCGTAAATCTGCGCGCGTTATAAATTCCTTCAAACACGCAGATTTCGTCTTCCCACTGAAACTTCCTGTCCTGCGCCGAGATTGCGATATTACCCAAAACAAAAATCAGCGTTAAAAGCGCAATTTTTTTCATAAATTCAAGACTCGCGCGAGACGCAGGTTTTGCGGGAGCGCGACTGAATCGCTGCCGGAAAATATTCGCATTTATTTTGAGCCGTTTTTTCGGCAAATATTGCATGTAGGTTTGAAGGGAATAATTGTTTAACGAAACTTTCTTCTCGAATCTATTCAAAATTTGTCTGAACGAGGAAAAATATAATGGGATTACTAAGGCTTTTGATTCGCGGGTCGCGGGATGCTGCCGAGGAGTATTCGGCGAAAAGGGATTTGGAAAGAAAGCTCGGGCGCAAGGTGTCGGAAGAAGAGCTTTATTCGTTGGGATCGCATCTGGACGCGGCGGGACCCGGCAACGGGCAGATGCCGCTGGTTTCGACGCCGCGCGAATCTTCGGTTCCGTTCGGCGACGCGAAGCCGCCGATGACATTTACGAAGAAGCTCTTGCTGTTCGGGATTCCTTTGCTGCTTTTATGCATTATCCTGCCGGTCGCTTATGTCGGGCTGATGTCGGAATACGAGTACAATCGCATCAATCCGTGGACGCCGAAACCGCCGGCGGGAACTTTTCCGGCGCAGATGGGAGCGTTTCATTTGAAGCAGTCGCCGGATTGGAACGGCGTGAAAAGCTACAATCCGGCTGAGAATTGGGAAGGCGAATATACAAACGGCACGAATTATATTAAATACAAGTTCTGGAACTATAAGTCCGAAGCGGAACTGAACGAGGCTTTCGACAAGCAGAAAAAATATATTACGCCGAGCAGCAAATTTAAGATTTTCGACGACAGCCCGGCGCGTTATTCATTTATGAATTTATCGGGCGAGTCGGTTTACGTGCTTTATAAAGACGGGACACAGCTCAAACAGTTGACCGGCTCAGGACAGCAGCCGATCTATGAATTTGAAGGCTTATTGAAAAATACCGCGCCGGCGGCGGTCGTTCCGGTTAACTATTCGGAGTTAAAAGCCGCGACCGACAGCAACAACAATTCACCCCTGACGGTTGTGCAGCTGCTCGACGATTACAAGAAGGATTCCGACGCCGCCGACAAGAAGTATAAGGGCAAAACAATCATCTTCAAGGGAACGGTCGAAGTTGCCGATAAGGATAAAGAAGGCAAGCCGATGATCGCGTTTTTAAGACCCGGCGCGAAGAATCCGAATGAGGGAATGGTCGCCTGCAGCTTCGATAAATCGCAGGAATCGGTTGTTTCAAAGGTTAAAAAAGGCGATACCGTGCTGCTTCAGGGAAAGGTTTTCGGAAGCATCATGGACGTTATGATAATCCAAAACTGCACAAAGTTTTAGACGGTCGGTTGTATCAGCTCCCGCAGCCAATCGTTGACTTTACAGTCCACGACGAGGTGAATTCTGTCAGCCGTGCCGCGATTTTCGACGCGGTGTTTCTGCGAGAAATCCAGATACCAGAGTTCACCCGTTTTCATTTCGATGCGCTCGTCGTTGAGGTAGAATTCGACCTCCGGGTTTGTCGTGACCGGAATATGCAGGCGAATCACGCCGTCCTCGAAACCC
>DASWRC010000058.1:0-10957 GCA_036403375.1 Pyrinomonadaceae bacterium | reverse complement strand
GCCGAAGATTATATATCTGATCAGATACGTTATCGGATTGCCTTCGCTCCAGCCGAAATAAACGTGCGGTATCTTGCCCGTCCGGTCTCTCAGATACATTAAGAGCGCCGCTATCGCATTGGGCACCGCCGGCGCTTCCGTTCGCAGAATTCGATAACCTTCGACATCGACTCCTCTGATTTTCAGCTTGCCCTTGAATTCCGAAGCATCGCCCAAATCTATCTCGTAAAACAGCACCGGGTCGGTCGAAGGAATATGATTGTCGATGCGTTTTTCGTGTTCCTTGAAGCGATATTCGGTGACGTCGCCTTTTTCGCGGCGGTTGGTGACGATGCGAATGTCGCCCGATTCCAAATCTTCGAGAAATTCTTCCGCCTTTTTATCGAACTCTATTTTATCGATACGAATTTCGGTCGAACGCAGTGCGCGTGAGATAAATGACGCCGCGATAATAAATAAAATAAACAGCGACGCGATTTTAATTCCTTCGGGCTGTTCGAAGATATTGACACCCGTCGTGTAAACAAAAACCACCGTAATTATGAGAAAACCAATCCACTTTTTCTCCGAATTTCGCCACGCCGAAAGCGTGACGGCGACCGCCGCCGAAGTCATCAAAACCAGCACGCCCGTCGCATACGCTCCGCCCTGCGCGTCAACGTCCGCCTGAAAGGAAATTGTTACCAGAAAGCAAATAATCGTAAAAACGATTGTTAAGGGACGCGTCGCGCGCGCCCATTCGGGAGCCATGCCGTAACGCGGCAGATAACGCGGCACGATGTTCAAAAGTCCCGCCATCGCGGACGCGCCCGCAAACCAGAGAATCAGAATCGTGCTCACGTCATAAAATGTGCCGAATATTTCGCCCAGATAAGTATGAGCCAAAAACGAAATGGCTCTGCCGTTTGCGTCCCCACCGACTTTAAATTGTTCCGCCGGAATCAGCATCGTCGTGATAATACTGCTGCCGACGAGCAGCACGCTCATTATCAAAGCCGCTCCGCTCAGAAGTTTTTTTCCGTTTTTGATTCTTCCCGCCAGACTGCTTTCAACTTTCGGCGATTGCGCGTCGCCGTCGTCCCTCTGCGCGGTTCGAAACGATTTGACTTCCTTTTTGGTCACGTCATCGCCGCCGCCTTTTATCAGCGGCATCACGACTACGCCGGTTTCAAAACCGGAAAGACCGAGCGCGAGCTTTGGAAATAAAAGCAGCGCGGCAAGAGCCATCATCGTCACGCTGCCGCTGACGCTCGGATGTTGAAACAATGCGGTTTTCCAGTTTCCCAACAATTCCTGGTGCGTGAAAATCTCGGACAAACAGGTAACGATTACGATGACGTTCATTACCAGATAAACCGCGACAATCACGACGGCAATACCGATGGCTTCGTTGAAACCTTTTAAGAAAACCGCGCCGAGCAGCCCGATTAAAATCAGCGTCACTAGAACCTTGTGGTTGAGAAACGGGAGATTATGCTCGACAAATGGATTTTCGACGATGTGCGCGGTCGCGTCCGCCGCCGAAAGCGTAATGGTGATGATAAAGCTCGTCGCGACGAAACCGAGCAGCGCGAGCACGAACATCTTTCCCTTCCAGCGCGAAAGCAAATTTTCGAGCATCGAAATCGAGCCGTCGCCGTGCGGACTTTCTTCAGCAACCCGATTATACATCGGCAAAGCGCCGAATAAAGTGAGCAACACCAGCACCAGCGTCGCGAGCGGCGAGAGCGCGCCGGCGGCGAGAAAAGCGATGCCGGGTTGATAACCGAGCGTCGAGAAATAATCGACGCCCGTCAGACACATCACTTTCCACCATGGATGTTGATGATGTCTGCCCTCCGGTTCGTGAGGACCTTCCGGTTCTTCAACTCCCTGATAGAGCCATTTTTGAAGCCAACTTTTTCTCATAACCGCCTTTAAAGTGTTGAAAGACCGTCAGACTAAGAAAGTCTCAACGGTCTTTTCAGACATCACATCAATTTACTTTTAATTTTGACACAAAATCAGAAGACAAATTTTCTTAACCTTTTCAAAAATATACAGCTAATCAAATTTTACGGTTATTTGCGGTTCGGTCAAGCGATGAAACAACTTATCAAATTCGCCCCGGAAAAATTAAAAGGGCGACGTCACACACACCGTCGCCCTAAATCACAAGCCCTCACCCCTCGCAATCACATGTTCGCCCCCGAGGCGAATACTGTAAATAAATCACAAACGGTATTTTGAAAACTTTCAAAAAAACATTTTTCGGGTAGAATTTTTACTTATTCAAAGGCAAGACTGCTCCACGGATTCGCGAATTTTTCGACCGTCAGAGTAGCGGGCAGAAATTCGATTTTTCCATCCCGGTTTTGAAGGTAAAACGTGTATTCACCGGCAGGCGTTTCCGGCAGAGATTTTATTTCAAAGCTGAAAACCGAAAGGTCTTTGCCGTAGTCGTATTTAGCAAAATTTCCGCTCGACACCGAGAAAAACGGCGAGGTCGTATCGACCTTAAAGTCCTCGGGGCTGAGATTTTTTCCGCCGACGAAAATCACGTAAGATTTTCCGCCGTTTATCGGAATCGCCAGTGTTGATAGCTGCCCGTTAAAACCCGTTAATTGAACATCGAATTCTTTTGCCGCTAAAGTGATTTTTTTCAGAAAACTCGTTGTTCGCCCCTTTACGACTTCAACTTCGCCCACAAACTGTCCGGCAAAACTTCCCGCGAAATCCTGCGTATAAAGTCGGTATTTATTGGCTTGCAAGCCTTTTAGAAGAAAACTTCCGTCGGCGTTTAGCCGACCGCCGAAAGAGACGCGACCGGTTTGGGCTTCTTCGAGCCAGACTTTTAAGTTTTTCGCCGTTTTAACGTTTGAAAGCGTAAGTTTCCCATCAATCGCGCCGCAGCAGTCTTCGTCGTCCTTAGCGCCGTAAATGGCGCGAATCTGCACAATGTCGTCTTCGCTTAAAGTGCGCGGGCTAAAGCTCGAAAGTTGATAAAATCCGTTTTTCGCCTGATGTTCATTCATCGTCGAACCGGGAACCGTTGAATGTTCGAGTCCGAGCAGATGCCCGAGTTCGTGCGTTAAGGTCGATTCAAAATCGAAGGTTCCGATTGAACCGTCGGTTGAAAATTGCTGGTACGGGTTGAGAACGATGTCGGCTTCGGAAATTTCGCCCCGGCGATTAAAGAAAACGCGCGTCCGCGCCGGAATTTCAACGGCGTCGCCGCCGAAAACAAGCAGGTTTTCCGTCGTTTGCGCAATTGTGACAATGCTTGTTCCGTCGCCCGTATTGCCTGCCGGGCTGACCGACAGCTTGTCCGTCCAGGTTACCTGAAATTCAATATTCGCAGCCGCTTCCCAAGCGTCGAGGCTGCGGCGCACCGCCTCCTGGATGTCGCTGTCCGGTCGCACTGCCGGATTTGCTTTGAGCAGTGAATTGGAAAAAGCGACGGGAATGAGAACTTTTTTCCAGCGCAGCTCGGGCGTTTTTAACGGTTCGGGCGAAATCGGCGCATCGGCGACCGTCGTTACCGTAAAAATCGATAACGCGATTAAAACCGACCAAAATTTCGCCAAACGAGCCATCAAATTATAAAACGCTCCGAAATTTATTCGACGTTTTCGACGCCGACTTTTTCCAAGTCCGAAAAGCCGACAATCAGAAGCAAAACAACGAGCGCGAGCGTTGCCAGAACATATAAAACAGCGATTTGTTCAAAATAAATCAAAGCGCCAATCACGATTGCCACCAGCGCGAGCCAAAAAAGCGCGACTGCACGGCGGCTGAATTTACCTGTTTTTTGTGCCATATTTAAGTTTGGTGACTTTCCGCGGCGGAAAGCCGATTTTTATATTGATAACAAATTTTTCCGTTGCAAACAATCAAAAAGTTCAGATTGTTACATAAAACGCGACTTCAATCAATGATGCGTAAAGGTAATTTTTGTGAGTTTCCCGCGCCTAAATCCTCAACCTGGACGAACGGCGGGTATTTTCGCCTCGCGTTTCCCTTCTGCGGAACGTCAACAATGTCGTAAGCCTGCAAAATCGTGTCTTCCGCCTGGTTCGCCCTGATTTTGTCCAAATCGATTTCGATGGCTTTCGTTTCGCTTCCCGAACGGCGATAAATCGTAATTTTGGCGGCGTCCGCCTTTTTCGTCAAGCCGCCGGCACCGTCGATGGCGCGCGAAACGGTCATCTGTGACCGCGTCGCAATCTGGCGCGGAGTCGTGACGCCGCCGATAACATAAATCGGCTGGGCTTCGAGAACGGTCACGACGTCGCCTGCCAAAATTTGCAGGTTCGCGTCCTTTTTTCCGCTTAGTAAATCACTGATTCGGATGTTTATGAACTGCGAGCCGTTGTCCTGCCGGGCGGAAATAAAACGTTCCTTGCCGTCCGCGTCCGTCGTGGTTAAAGCCGTCGTCACGCAGCTTAAGCTCGCGGGGCGAAAAATCTGAATTTCGCCGCTCGCTTTATCGGTAAAACCGCCTGCCAGAATTATCAATTCGTTTAAAAATACGGCGCGCTTTATTTGAAATCGCTGCGGCGTTTTAACCGCGCCGTAAAGCGTCGAATTCGGGCGGTTCGAGCGGTCGAGAATCTTCACGACCACTTTCGGGTCGCGCAGAATTCGGCTGTAACCTTTGGCGATTTCCTGAGCGACGTCCGCTTCGCTCTGGCAAAGCCCGAAAACGCTTTCTTCGAGTGCATTAAGCCCGCTCAGATTTCCTTCGGGCGTCAAAGTTCCGCGCCAATCGTATTCAAAGCTGCCGAGCACGTCAACCTCTATCAAATCGCCTAAATGAATCAAATTAAGCTCGGCGTCGATGGGTGTTTCGGGCGTCGCGGTCGGTGCCGGATTTTGTGCAAAAAGAAGGCTTTGCCAAAAAAACATGCAAAGAAGAACTCCTGAAATGCGGCATATTTTTCCGGCTCTCATCGACTAAACACCAGATTTTCGTTTAACTTTTTGTTCGCTTATACTGCCGTTTTGACCTGGCGCGGTATCCAGAGGAACTATATTCTCCGCTGCCGGTACGTTTTGCAGATTGCTGAGGGGATTTAACGATATAAGATTATTTAAGTTTTCATCAATCCTGCCATTCGGCTTTTTTTTTGGGCTTTTCGTCGGTTTTGCCGAAACGGTTCCAGGTACGGCAAAGCCTCGGAATTCCCAGTTGCAATTATCGCATAATAGATTGTATCGAAATAAAATCTTCAGCCAGAACGGCGTCGAACGATACCCCCGGCGGACGCGATTGCTAAGACATTTCGGACATTTTTGACTAATCATTTCTCTTTTTAGTACCGAGTTTCTTCTTTTTATCGGGGGGTATATCCAGAATCTTCTTAATTTCTAAAGTTATCTTTTCCGCCAGCAAATCCGTTTCCGTGCTTTGTTTATTTTCCCTTGCGAGAAAGAAAAGCGCATCTTTGTAGTGGCTGACAGCCCGCTTGTAATTTCCCTTAAATTCCGAGCGCTCGGCTTGCTCAATAAAATGAGCCACCCGAATTGAAATTACAAATTCTTTCACGGCTTCTTCTGAATCAATTAGACGCTCGTCATCCGGGTAATGTTGCAAAGCAGTTTGTAATACGTTCAAAGCCTTCTGTGCGGTTTCGGTTTTCTCAGCCATTGTAGCACGATTTTTCGCCTCCTGCGTTAATTCCCGCGATTCAATTTCCGCCCACCTTAGAAGATGAAACCGGTGAAGTTCACCAACGATTTCGCGCCCGCGCCGTAAAGCTGCCAGCCGTGGCGAGCCGGCGCCGACGGTGACAAGCTCCTGCCGGTTTATTTCAAGATATTCGTTGCATATCTCGAAAACCTCCCGGTGACCGTCCGAAAGTTTCATCAAAATCTTTGCGGCATCGCTCTTTTTTTGAATCTGCTTGATAATCTCCGCGTTTTTTTCGAGAGTCAGCTTCTTTTCGGGCGCGTTTGTTTTCGCGTGCAGCGTCACGCTGTCCAATGTAAAATCCAATCTTTTCTGCACCAGCAGGTAACGGTTGCGCGCCTTTCGCAAAACAATCTCGCGCAGGAAAACCGCGCCGATTAAAATCAAACTCGCCCCGATTCCGGCGGGAATCCACGGCGCGTCGTCCACGCCGTCGTGCAAAATTCCCCAAATCAGAAAAAAAGACGCAATCGTCACCGCCGCCGCCAGAATATAGTAATTCGACGCCGGCAGCCAGAACGGTCGGCGATATTTTGCCGGGTTGTTATTTAAGGGCGGCGGAAGACGCCGAATCTGGTTTGCGCGATTTGGTCTGTCAGTCAAGATTTCCCCTCAACATATGATAATTTCTTTTAAACTAAAAGCCAAATTTTCAATTCTATAGTGAGGATTTTCATTTCGCTTCTCAATAAATGATTTATCTTTTCATGAAAGATTTCAGAATCTGTTGTATGGTTTTAATGTATGAGCGGCAAGAAAAAGAAACAGCCGGAAAAGCCGATTTTCGATTCAATCCGCAAGCCGACCGCACCGCCCAGCAAGACTTTCGGTGAAGACAAGCCGGAAGAAAAAGCGCATCCGTCGGGGCGCAAATCGAAACATAAAAAGAAGGAAGATTTTTCAGATTAAATAATGGGATTTTTCAAAAATTTTTACCGCAAGATGATTCGCCCGAGTGTCTGGGCGCGCCCCGAAATGTCCGTTACCTTCCGCGCCGAAATTATGCCGGGCAAAAGCCGGCGTGAGCGAACCTATCGCATCAAGGAAGTTCTGCCGAACGGTCGTGTAGTTTTATATGATTTTCTCGGCGAACATCGCCAAAGCTCATTTGAGCCGGTAAATTTCAAACGCGAAAATCTCTAAAACTCATATACCCTGCCAACCGTTAAAACCTGAAGATTTTGTATATTAAGCTGTTTTATTTGGCACGTCACCTGCTCAAAATACATCGGTTTGATGTTCACGACGTAAATCGGGCAATCGCGCTTCAGTTTGGTTATTTCCCTTTGCAAAACCTGCGGCGTCAGATGATGCGAACTTGCCGCTAATTCGCCAAGCTCATCAGGAAAAGCACATTCGACAAAAATCGCCGAAAGCTTCTCCTGTTCATTGACGACTTCCCAAAAACGATTAATTTCCGCCGTATCGTTGGTCAGCGCAAACGAAGAGTTTCCGTCCGAAACCAGAAAACCGACCGACGGAACCTTATGATTGACCTTAATTGCTTTAACCCGCAGATGCTTTACCGCAAAATCCTTCTCGACCTCGAACGGACGATATTCCAGCACGACGCCGTAATCATTCGTCAACTCGGAAAATCGCGGGTAGATTGACCAGTTAAAAAGGTCGCGCTCCAGGATTTCGATAACTTCCCTCGTGGCGTGAATCTGAATCGGACGTTTAATGGTCGCAAATAAATCGTCGATATAGAGCGGCAGACCGGCGACGTGGTCGAGATGCGCGTGCGAGATAACGACGTCGCGGATTTGTTTTTTCTGCTCGTCGGTCGCCGCCATCGCGAGACTTCCGGCATCGAACGCGATTAAATCGTCAACGACGAAACACGCCAGGTGCTGTCGCGCCGAAGCGTTTCCGTTTTCGTCAAATGTACTTGGAAGAAGCTGAAATTTCATTAATGTTCGTTAACTGAAATGAATCGCGGTAAATCATTCACAATTAGTCAGAGCAATTTATCTGGCACAAGTCTGGGCGCGCCCGCCATCTATCTCATAGGTTGCGCCCGTAATCCACGAAGCCTTGTCCGAAGCCAGAAAATAAATTAAATCGGCAACTTCTTTTGCCTCGCCGACGCGTCCCAGGGGATGCGTATTTTTCGAGTTTTCCAAAAATTTCTGGTAATCCTCCTTAACCATTCCGCCACGTTTATGCAAATTTGACACAACCACGCCCGGATTAACTGCATTGACGCGAATTCCTTTCGGCGCAAGTTCCAGTGCCGCACAGCGCGTCAGTTGGTCAACGCCCGCTTTTGAAACGCAGTACGCGAGAACATTCGGAAACGCGCGCGTACCGGAAACGCTCGACACGTTGACGATGTTGCCCTTTGTTTTTTCGAGGTGCGGAATACATCTCTGCGTCATAAAAAACAGCGAGCGCAAATTTATGTCCATCATCTTGTCCCAGTCGTCGAGCGTTGTATTTTCAATCGTGCCGTTCAAAATGATGCCGGCGGAATTTACCAAAACGTCAATCTGACCGTAACTTTGCACCGTATCGTTGACCAGTCTTTCAACCTGCGAGTTTTCGCGAATGTCCGCTAAGTGAACTTTTAACTGTCCTTTTTTGCGTTGTGCGTCGTCGCGCAGCGCGCTTAATTCCTTTTCGTTTCTGCCGACGGCAATCACAGTCGAGCCGTTTTTAGCGAAAAGCAGCGCAGTCGCACGTCCGATGCCGCTGCTCGCGCCTGTCACAATAACAACTTTTCCGGTCATATTTTAAGAAGTGAATTTATTATTTTTTTTGCTGTCCCAGCGCAAAAAATTATTTTCGAGTCTAAATGATTTAAGCGGAAAAACAAAATTTTCAGCCGTCATTTTTTGCGTAAAACAAAAAAATGACGGCTCGTTGAAGCCGTCAAATAATTTCAGAGATTGTATTGTTTTGAAAAAGACTATGCGATTTTTAAATCGTTTCGTATCGAAACGTTACGCGCCGCATTTTTGCGGTTGTGTGGAAAAGAACGTTTCAATCGCCTGCCGAGTTTCGTCGCGCTTGCGCTGCTGAAAATCGCTGACCCAGTGCGTAACTGTTGAAACCATTTCACGTGCCGCCGTTTTTGTTGATTTATTTTCGACAACGGCGGGCTTTTCCGACTTAACCGCCGATTTTAGTTCACTTTTCTTTATAACTTTTATTTTTGCCTTAGCTGTCATAATTCCCTCTTTTCTTTACTGTATGTATTTTTATTTATTAATCCCTAAGAAATATGTTTTTATTTCTTGCTCACCCAACTTGCAATTTCGGTGCCACTTCCAAGACGCTGGCGGAATTTTTTTTTGCAAAATATTTTTACTTTTTTTCGGGCGGCACGATTTTACTTTTTTGCAATCTGCAAAGCCTATTTTTATTTTTTGCGAATTGCTAATTTCATTAACGCATTGCAGGTTCAAATTGTTCCCGGTTTTTTTCAATTAACACCTATTTTTTTCAGTGTTTTAGAGAAGAACGTTTTTGCGCCGACAAGTTGCATCCGGCGCTGGCATATTCGTTGCAAATATTACGGGCGGAATGAATCTACGCGACATTTTTATAATCTATCTTGCTTGCGGCGCGCCTTTCGGCGTTTATTATTTTCTGCAAAACCGAAATCGCCTCGAAACTAAAATCCTCTGGCTCAAATCGCTTTTCAGATTTGTCATTTGGATACCTTTCGCCATCCAAATGGTTGTCAGAAACTCTTTAATTACAAATCTTTACAATAATGGATTCGACCGCGCGGCGGAATCGGATGCAAAAAAAGAACTGGAAATCGAAGAAATAAAAAAATTCTTTGAAAATATTCTCTCCGAAAAAAAATTCAAACTTTCGGTCTATGAATTCCGCGAAGCTTTTAACCGCTACGCCGGCTTGAGCCTCGAAATCCAGAACGAACCGGAAGAGATTTCTTTGCCGGAAAAGGAAATTTTCCGCATTACGAATCACAGCCATAAAAAACTCGCCGAAACCTGTCTTCACAGACGCAACCGCAAGCGCCTTAGTTTTCATCATAAACTTGCACGCCGGGATTTTTTCGAAATGCTCGACAAATTTACCGGGCATACGAAACGTGAAAACCTGTTCGAACAGACGGCAAAGCTCGCCCGTTTGCTGGGCGATTCAGAGGCGCAGAAACAGGTTGAAAATCTTTCAGGAGAATCTCTGCAAACTGCCGGGAAAGAAAACGTCAAAAATACGGGGGAAATATGGAAACCAGAGAAACACAAACCGCTTACCGAAACCAAAATCTCGACCAATTTGCAGGTTTTGCCAGCGACGGCGAACTTGTCCAACAAAGATTAAACACGCTGCTCGCCCTCAACGCCGAAACCGCGCGCCAGAAAACGCTCTTCCGTTCGGACAAAGAAAGGCTGGAAGCCGAAATGATGAAAAATCCGCTCGGCTTGGAAAAGTCCTTTGCTTACCTCGGTTTGCTGCTCGGCGTGTTTCCGCCTGCCGCCATGTTTATTCGTTTCGCGATTGACGCGCGGCTTGACGGCTGGGTTTTCGGCGTCATGCTGGTTATCAATCTGATTTCGGCGGTGGTCGGATTTTTCTCCGGCAAAGTTATCGGCAAAGCCGTCCGCCCGGTTGAGAAGCTCGGCTGGCTGCCGATGCTCTTGATTCTGCCGTTTCTCGGACTGTTGTGGGGAATCGTTTCGGGCGGTGCGGGCGGCGTCATCGTCTTCGGAATCGGCGCGTTTTTCGGCGCGATACTCGGCGGATTAGTCGGCAGCTTCGCGGTTCCCGCTTTCACGATTCTGCACCGTTTTCTGAAAAAGGGTGAATCAATCGAGCTTAAACATTTTCTGCCCTTCGCCTTCGGCATTACCTTTATTATTTGCGGATTTATTCTCGGCTTGTAATTTTTATCGGAAGGTTTTAATGTTACAAACGTAACATCCTGGTAACGCTTTTGTAACGATCTTCTGATGAAAAAAACGGTTTATTTATTCGCGTTGACACTGCTTTTATGTTCCGCGCCGGCAATTTATTCACAAACCGCCGAGCTGCCGTCCAAGTTCCAATCGTGGAACGAAGTCCAGTTGATTGTGCCGGTAACACACGGCAAGGATTCAAAAGGCAAAAAGTTCGACAAAATCACCGCAACGTTTACAGGAATCCTTCGCATCGGCAGAAGTAATTGGGATTTTCTGGATAATCGCGCCGGCATCACGCTCGATTTCCGCGTCAATAAATATCTGACGCTGATGACTTCTTCGCTTTATCGAAAAGACGAACTGGTTAAAAATCAGCGGCATTACGAGACGCGGCTCGATTTCGGTGTCG
>DASWRC010000057.1:0-27014 GCA_036403375.1 Pyrinomonadaceae bacterium | reverse complement strand
GCTCGACGTTTTCGACAAATTCGGCGTTGACGCGACGCGCATGACCCTCGCGGGTTCGGCAACCGGCGCAGATTTCGCGTGGCGCGACGAAAAGGTCGAATCTTATCGTAATTTCGCGAATAAAATCTGGAACGCGACGCGTTTCTGCCTGATGAATTCCGAGGGCGCCGAGGTCGATTATTCGTATCTCGACCCGGAACGCGAAGTCGCGGAAATCAAAAAACTCATCGGCGATGAATTAATCGACGACATCGACGAGGAAGACGAAGAGTTTTTAGACAAAACCGAGCCGCAGTTCGCGAAAGACAATCCGAAAGAAAATCTCTCGATTGCCGACCGCTGGATTATTTCGCGGCTCAACCGGACGGCTTTGGAAGTCAACCGGGCGCTCGATAAATACGAGTTTCACACCGCCGTATCATTGCTTTATCACTTTTTCTGGGACGATTTTTGCGATTGGTACATCGAGCTGGTCAAAGACGAAATCACCTCGGAAACCGTCAACACGCGGCGCGATGCGGCGCGCATCCGGATTTTGACGATTCTCGAACAGGCGCTCAGGCTGCTGCACCCGTTTATGCCTTATCTGACGGAAGAACTCTGGCAAAAACTGCCCGGCGTTTCAAATGAACTGCACAACGCGGCGTACCGGTCAGCCGCGCAGACGATTATGCTCGCGGATTTTCCGGCGGGCGATGCGGCGCTCATCGACGAACGCGCCGAGGCGGAGATGCAAGCCGTGATTGATTTGATTTCAAAGGTGCGCAATATCCGCGCCGAAATGCAGATTAAGCCATCGGATAAACCGTTGATTCACGTGGCTGCGAACGCGGAATCACAAACGATTTTCCGGCAGAACGAAGCGCAAATCTTAAAGCTCGCGCGCGCCGCCGCGCTCGTTCTGGGCGAATCTCTGGACGTGCCGCGCGCGTCGGCGAAAGCCGTCACCGCCGCCGCGGAAATCGCCGTTCCGCTCGAAGGCTTGATTGATTTTGAAAAGGAAATCGCACGCCTTGAAAACCAATTAAACAAGCTCGAAAAGGAAAACGAGCAATTACAGAAACAGCTCGCCAATCCGAACTTCGTCGACCGCGCGCCGGCAGAAAAAGTCCAGGGAATCCGCGACCGCGTTTCGGAAATCGAAACGCAGACGGCGGCTTTGCGGCAAAATTTAGAGGCTTTGAAATAATATGAAGAAATTAATTTTGTTCGCTGTTTTTTGTTTAGCGGCATCAATCAATGTGTTCGGTCAGGCAAAATCCATTTCCGAGAAGGAGTATGGAACTACAAGCAAAGAAGCGCAGTCAAAAACCGATAAAAAAATACGGCGCGAAACCACTGTTGAAACTGATTACCGAAACGGAAAGCTAACAAGGACGGAAACTATTTCACAGGATTATCTTCCGCCCGACAAATCGAAATGGCTGGTTCTCGAAGGCAAAGGGCTTAGGATAAGTGGGAAAACCGAACTGATTTATATCGGCGATTTTGAATACCGCAAGGAAAACGACGGGGCATGGGTAAAACGCAACCTGAAACCTAAAACCAACGGCAAAAGTGATGATGAAGACACCGGTCTGGGCGGAGGAACGTCGGAGGATGGCGATTCTCAGGGTTTCACCGCAATCGTTGAAAAGACGATTGACGAGTATTCGCTTGAAGAAATAAAGGAAAATAACGAACTTTTCAGGGTGCTGACAAAATTAAGTGTGAATGAGCAAAAGACCGAAACAAACGAGTACAAAATTTGGATAAACAAGAATGGTTTAATTACCAAAACGACCAGCAATATTGAAATCAAACCCGCTCGAATGGTTTTAACCAGTACGGCAACTATTGATTACAACATCCAAAAGCCAAAAATCGAAGCGCCGATCAAATAGAATTACGCACTATTACGAATTAGAAACCAAACAATCGTAATTCGAAACGCAGATTTCAGCTTTAAGACAAAACCTTGACGCTTTGCGCTGAAATGACGCAAAATGTTAAGAAATCTATTTTACGGGGGAATTCAACGATGAAAAAAAACTTTTATTTACTCGGGCTTTTCGTCCTCTGTCTTTTTATGGCTGACGGCGTTCACGGGCAAGCTACTCCTGATAGTCAAAAGGAACTCAATGATCTTCGGCAAAAATCCTATCAGATGCGCGCGGTAAAATCCTACCGGAGGACAATGACGACCGAAGTTCTCGACGAAAAAGGCGCGACGCTTAAACCTAAAACTACAACCGTCGGCGAATCCGTTCCGCCCGATCGACACCGTTATACCACGACTTTCATTAAGGACGGGGCGCCACAAAAGCGGGAAACCATCTTTATCGGCAAAAACATATACGTCAGGGAAAACGGCGGTGCATGGAAACTTGAAGAGTCCAAGCAAACAGAAAGTTTGGCGATCAGCGTTTCATCAGCCGTCATACTGGTCGAAGAAACCACCCTTAACGGTCAGCCGGTCAGAGTTTACGAAGAAAAGGGAAATTCCTATTCCAACGGCGATTTTGTCAGTAAATACTGGTTTACGACCGAAGGTGAGCTGCTGAAAAGCGAAGTGGAAAGCAGGAAACCCAATGAAACATCACGCACCGTCACGATTTACGAATACGACGCGAACATCAAGATCGAAGCGCCGATCAAATAGAATTACGCACTTTTAAATTACGAATTAGAAACCAACGGAAATCGAAACGCAGGTTTCGGCTTTAAGGCAAAACTTAAAGGCTTTGAAATAGACTGACAGTTTAATAAAAGCTAATCAAAAAGCAGTTCCGTCTCGGAATGCTTGCCGGTTTCGGTTTCGCGGCAGAGATTTTGTTGCGCGGCGCAGCTCAGAACGTCGATTCTTAATTGGAGCCAGTTCATTCCGCGCTCGGTATTGTAGTCGTGCGCCGAAAAGTATGTGATAAGCGTGCCGGCACGCAGCATAAAACGGGCTTCGCGTTTTTGATAAGTAACGCGATAACCTTTCTTTTTGCCGACCTCGATTAAATCGCGCGTCAACGCTTTTGCCTGCCGGTCTGCTTCTTCCGCCCATTCGGTCGCCATAAAATTCGTTTTCTGCTATCTGCCGTCAGTCAACCCGGCAGAGCGAATCTCCGGGGGGGGCGGTGCGTTTTATTTAATTGACTCGTTAGTTTGCCGCTTTAATCGCTCGAAACGGACGCGTTAATCTCGTCGGGTTTGACGGTCTGGTTTATAACGCCCGACTCATTCGGCACATCAGCGTTAAACTCGCTCGCCTGGTCGCGGTTTATGTAGGATTCGTCGGACATCACGGTGCCGGCAATACCAATCGGATTTGGACTATTGCCCGATTGCGGCGCACTTTTCAGCGTCTCACGGTCGCGCTCGGAAAGCGTTTTGGCGTCGGTCGTGTCGAGTAAATCGGATTTATTATCGTTATTCATTTTCGCCACCCTTCGTTTTTATAAATTCTATTTCAAAAACGCGCCGCCATTCTGTCGGTTATCGTACAGAAGCGGCTGTCGCGGACGCGGCTTGAATAAGTATTAAGAAATTAGAACGCTCGGACACGGGATTCCAAACTTCATAGTTTTGAATTATTGGTAGATTTTTACGTTTCGGCTTTATTTATTAACCTTTTATTATTTTCAAGTCAGGAAAATTTTTAACTGCATTCTAGCGCACGACGAAACTGTGGGCGTATTCGCCGAAGGTCGTGGATTTGATGCCGTTGCGCAGTGTGCTGCCGTAAGTCGGGCGACCGGGACGAAATTCGAGCGTGACTTCGCCGCCGTCGGCGAGGCTGAAGACTCCGGCGTGAACGGCAGCCGTGCAAATCGAAG
The DNA here is from genome assembly GCA_036403375.1 of Pyrinomonadaceae bacterium. Taxonomy (GTDB): domain Bacteria; phylum Acidobacteriota; class Blastocatellia; order Pyrinomonadales; family Pyrinomonadaceae; genus JAFDVJ01. Next base: position 23,208 of record DASWRC010000057.1, on the reverse strand, counting down.
AATCCTGCGTGTAAACATCGCTTCCCCAAATCGTGTACGGTGTGCCGTCGGGCGGACATTGAAACTTATAAATCCGACCCGCGTCATTCTTAAAGGCGATTGCCGTCGTGTCCCAATCTATCGAAGTAACGTCTTCCGAATCCGTATTGCCGGCGGGCGATTTATCCGTCTCGGGTGAAGAATCTTCGACCGGAGAAGTATTTGCCGGTTCGGGCGTCGCTTTCGGCGCGGGTGAGAAGGTCGGCGACGGCGAACCGTTTACATTTCTCGACTGTTTCGCCTGCTCATAATCGACGGGTCGGGTGAATTTATAAATCAAAAATCCGGCAATCAAAGCAAATCCCGCCAGAAGAATCAAACCTAAGAGTCCCAGCCACAGCAGAATTCCTTTTTTGCCGGGGGCGGGCGCTTGTCGCCGCACAATCGTTTCTTCGTTTTCGATTATCAGCGGCGTTCCGTCCATTAAACAAAAGGATTGTGAATCATCATAGGTGCGAAAACACTTCGGACACTGCTTCATCTGAAAACCTCCAAATTTATTAATATCAAAGTATAGCAAAGAAATTCCGGACATTGTTATCCTTTAATCTTGCGGGACATTGTCGGCGGACAAAAAAGAACTCGCCGGCTTTCCGATGCCTGCGTTCGGGTTAAAAATATGCTAATTTAGCTTTCATATGAATCTTTTTGAGAACAGCTATATTTTGGCGAGCATTGCCGAGTTTATCAGCGAGGATTTGGGACGCGGCGATATTACGACGCAGGCGTGCGTGGCGACGGACGTGCGCGGGCAGGGAAGATTTCTGGCGAAAGAGAATCTCGTCGTCTGCGGTCTGGACGTGGCGGAAGCCGTGTTTATACACCTTGACGAAGAATCGCCCGAAATCGAGGCGGCGGCGGCAGAAGGCGATGCGGTCGAAGCGGGGACGGTTTTTGCGACGCTTCGCGGTTACGCCGACGTTCTGCTCGCCGGGGAAAGGACGGCGCTCAATCTGATTCAAAGAATGTCGGGCATCGCGACGCTGACGCGCCAGTACGTCAAGGCGGTCGAAGGCACGGGCGCGCAGATTGTCGATACCCGCAAGACGACGCCGGGACTCAGAATGCTCGAAAAATACGCGGTCACAATCGGCGGCGGGAAGAATCACCGTTTGGGTCTGGACGACGGCGTTTTGATAAAAGACAATCATATCGCGCTCGCGGGCGGCATCACGGAAGCCGTCACCCTGGCAAAGAAAATGGTCGGGCATCTGCATAAAATCGAGGTCGAAATCTCGAACTGGGCGCAGCTTCGAGAAGCCGTCGAGGCGGGCGCGGACATTGTCATGCTCGACAATCAAACGCCCGAAGAAGCCGAAAAATTAGTCGAAATGGCGCGGCAGTTGAACCCGAGCGTGCTTATCGAAGCCTCCGGCGGAATGGAGCTCGACCGCGTGCGCGCCTACGCCGATGCGGGCGTCGATTTAATCTCGGTCGGCAAGCTCACCCACTCGGCGCGGGCGGTCGATATTTCGTTTAAGATTCAGACGATTTAAAGGTTTTTCCTCGCTCGAAAAGGCAAGCATTTCTTCGGTCGGTTTAAAAATCGGCAGGAAATAAATCAAAGCGGTCGAAACAATCAGCGCGACGGTACAGGCAGCGCCGCCTTCCAGACCGTAGCTTTCGCCCGTCAGCCAAGCCGGACCGGAATCTATTTCGCGCAAAATCGGAGCAGTCGTAAATTGCGTTATGCCGCTTACTTCGACGCCGAAAAATGCGCCTTGCAGCCAGTTCCACATCAAATGAATGCCGAACGGAAACCAGAGGTTTCGCGTTTTCAGGTAAGCGACGCCGAGCCAAACGCCGGCAAGCGCGGTGTTGAGCGTCGCGACCGCGCTCGTGTTCGGGTTGGCAAGATGCGCCGAAGCGAAAAACGCGGAAGTGAGCGCGATTGCCAGCCATGCGAGCCGCGCCCGCGCCAGCGTTTGCAGCAGATAACCGCGAAAAAGCGCTTCTTCAAAAGCCGCGCCGGCGATAAAAATCACAAGCGAAACGCCGAGCGTCAGCGCCATCGCGGAAGTACCGGCGGAATCGTTGTATTTAAAGCTCAAACCGCCGCCCGCGACGGCGATAAAAACCGCCAGCGTAATCGAAAACGCGCCCGCCAGTAAGCCCAAACCCAAATCCTTCAACCAGCCGCGCGTAAACCAAAGCCCGAGCGCTCGAAACGGCAAATCTTCAAAAACGCGACCGAAGAGCCAGCCGAAAAAAACGGCGACCGCGAACGAAACCAGCGATTGCAGCAGGAACGCCGCGAGGCTGTCGGGCGTAAACCCGATCGGCAGGCTTTGCGCGATTGCGACCGCTGCTGTGAAGGCGACAGTTCCGGTAATAATGAACGAGAACAGAAAAATCGTAAACCGCCAGCCGCTTCTCAATCTGCCGAAATCGTTGACGAAAATTGATTTAAAATCCATAAATTTATTCGAGTTTAATTAAAAAATGAACAACTGACAACGGCGGGCGGGCAAAGGTAAATTTATGCTAAACTTCTTCTATTAATGAGCGAGCCGCCGAAAGTACAGAAGAAAGTTAAAACGCCCTGGTTTTTAGGCTTGTTCGTGCTTGCCCTGCTGACGTTTCTGGTCCTTTTGCAGTCGTCGAATCTCTGGAAAACGTTTTCGATTGAAACCGCCGGCGACACTCTGCTGTTATACGCGCTGTCGTCTTTGAATTTCTTCGCGTTTATCATTTTCGGCTTTATTTTCCTGCGCAACCTGATAAAGCTCGCGCGCGAGCGGCGCACTCTGCAGCTCGGCGCAAAGATAAAAACGCGGCTCTGGCTTTATTTTTTCGCGGTCAGCATCCTGCCGATTATCGCGATGGCGGTTTTTTCCTATCTTTTTATGAACCGCGCGCTCGAACGTTGGTTTACGTCGATTCCCGAAACCGCGATTCTCGAAGCCAAAAAAGTGCAGAACCAGGCGGTCAAATCGCAAGCCGAAAAGCTCAGCGAAACCGCCCGGATGCTCGCCGCGAGTCTTGAGCCCCGCAATTTTTCCGAAACCGATTTGCACGAAATCGCCGACGCCGGAAATTTGACGCACATCGAAATTCTCTCGAAAACGAATAAAACGCTGGCGCTTTACGAAAAAAACATCGGCGCCGACCAGCGCGCGGAAGTCGATAATCTGCTCGCGCTCGTTCGTGAAGGGCGGACGAACGAGCCGGTTTTGCTCGACAGTCGCGGTTTCGATGTGGCAATCGCGTCGTTTTCCGACGGCAGGCGGCTGATTATCATGCCCGATTTGTACGCCGCCGAAAACGTCAGCCAGATGATTGACGGCTCGCTCAACGACTTCGAAGAACTCAAGCGAAGACAGGTCAACGTCAGACAAATCGGACTCCTGACGCTCGGCGTGCTGACGTTTCTGCTGATTTTCGCCTCGTCGTGGACGGCGCTTTACATCGCGCGCGGGCTGACCGTTCCGATTAAGGCTCTGGCGGAAGGCGCCGACCGCATCGCGCAGGGAAATTTCGGGCATCGGGTCGAAGTTCTGGCGGAAGACGAGCTGGCGCTGCTGGTCGAATCGTTCAACCAGATGTCGGCGAAATTAGAGGAAAATTCCGCCGAACTGGAAGAACGCCGCCGCTATATCGAAACGGTTCTCCAATCGCTGCCGACCGGCGTTATCTCGTTTGACGCCGCGAACAAGGTGACGACCATCAACAAGTCCGCCGTCCAGATTCTGCGGCTCGAAGACGACGATTTTACGGGCTTTGAACTCGGGCAGCTGGTCGCCGAAGAAAACCGCATCGTGCTCGAACGTCTTTTAAATCGGGCGCGCCGCATCGGGCAGGCGGGCGAGCAAACCGCTTTGCAGCGCGAAAACACGAACGGCAACGGCGCTGAGCAGGCGAATCTGCCGGTGGCGCTGACGGCGACCGCGCTGCCGCGACACTTCGGCGAATCGAGCGGTGTCGTGCTCGTCATCGAAGATTTATCGGAGCTTATCACCGCCCAGCGCGCGTCGGCGTGGGCTGAAGTCGCGCGACGCATGGCGCACGAAATCAAAAATCCCCTGACGCCGATTCAGCTTTCCGCCGAGCGAATCGCGAAACGCTTCGCCGCACAGAACGGAGAAGGCGAGAAGAGCAGGAAGGGAGAAGAGGAGACAATCGCAGACCGAAGACCGCAGACCGAAGACCAAACCACGAAAGTCATTAAGGAAGGAACGCAGACGATTCTTAGAGAAGTCAACAGTTTAAAGGCGATGGTCGACGAATTTTCGCGGTTTGCGCGGCTGCCGAACGTGAAGCTCGAAAGCGGAAATCTGAACGAAATAATTCGCCAGTCCGCCGTGCTCTACGAAGACCGCGCCGCGCGCATCGAGCTTAAACTGGCGGAAAATCTGCCGAACACTTTGATTGACGAAGAACAGCTCAAGCGCGTCTTTGTCAATTTAATCGAAAACGCCATCGAGGCTTTCGACCGCGAGCAGGCGGATAAGCGAATCGTCGCCAAAACCTTTTACGATAAGGCGCGCGATTTAATCGTCGCCGAAATTTCCGACAACGCGGGCGGCATTCAGCCGTCCGATTTCCAGAAACTTTTCCAGCCGTATTTTTCGACCAAAGGACGCGGAACGGGCTTAGGTTTGGCAATCGTCCAGCGAATCGTCTCCGAGCATCACGGAAGGATAAAGGCGGTTAACAATTCGCCGAACGGCGCGAAATTTATTGTCGAATTACCTGTGACATAAAATAAATTTCCGTTCGGAAGATTTCGACACTGCCGCCGCAGGGACTTTGCACAAAAATTCCGGCAGCGAAGGTAATTTTTAAAGTTAGCCGCGAATGACACCAATGGCACGAATACTTTGTTAAATTCTATTCGTGTTAGCGCGTGTCATTCGCGGCTAAAAATTTAATTTTTGTGCAAAGTCCGGCGCTGGTGTTTTCGATTTCTCTGAATTTTTCAGCTTAGGGTTTCCGAAATCACGTAAATTGCTTGCGAAAAGCCGGGCGCAATGGTTATCATATTATCCGACGTTTTCACGATTTCCGGAGACAATTAATATGAATTTCACGACTTACAAACGATTTGTTTTTCTCTCTGTTTTTATTCTTTTATGCGGGCATCTCGCGAGCGTTTCGGCGCAGTTGGGCGGGCTTGGCGGTTTAGGCGACAAGCTCAAAAAGAAAACGCCGAACATTTCGTCCCTGCTCGAAGGCGACCCGCCGATTACGACGAGCCTGCCGGACGCGAAATGGGGCGATTCTTCGAAAGACGGTTTCACGCCGCGCGAGCCGCAGCGCTCACTGATGACCCTGCAGCGCACGCCGAACGGCGGTTTCGTGCTCCAGCCCGGTTATTATTCGTTCCATGACCAAAGTTACTGTCTGAAAGCCGGCACGCACGGACCGGGCGGCGGTGACGGTTATCTCTACGCGCCGCCGAAAGGTCCGGCGGAAGATGCGGTGATGACGATTGTGCGAAACTCGGTCAATCATCCCGAAATTCACCAGCACGACATTCAGCTGCTCTTGTGGGCGATTATCGCGCGCGCCAAATTTGAAGATTTATCGAGCGAGCTGAAAGCGACCGCCGCGCGCCTTCTGACGCCGCGCCAGCTTGCCGCGCTCAACCGGACCGCGCTCGACGCCGTGCCGGGTTCCGTCCAGCAGGCGGCGATTAATAAAGCGCCGTCGGGCGTTCGCGAAGTGTTAAATGCCGAGGCGAAATTGCGGCAGATGCTGACTTCGACAGGTTCGACCTTTGCGGAGATAGAAAGAGTGGCGGTTCTCTCGGGCGACGCGCCGCGCGGCGAAGGCAGCATCGAAGTTCCGTCGGGACGCTGGTCCGTTCACCCGGACGGCTATTATGTCCGGTACATTCCGAGCGGTTACAGCTCGACGCGCGTCGAAATCTGGGTTCCGCAGGGCAGCCCGGCGGTCGGCAAAGAATACGACCCGGCAACGCACATCGCCGTTCCCGGCAACACCGCGCGCCAGCGCCTGATTCAATCGGGACGCCCGCAGCAAGAGCAGTGAGCCGAGTTATTATTAATTGCAAAATATCGGCTGCGAGGCGAATTTGCGCACCTCGCAGCCGATATTTTTTTGAGACAGCTTTTTAATGAATTCAATTCTAATCGTTGATGACGAGCGCGGAATCCGTGAAACGCTGCGCGGGGTTTTGGAAGATGAAGGTTTCGAGGTCGAAACCGTCGTCAGCGGCGAAGATTGTCTGAAAGCGGTCGAGCGCGAGCATTTCGCCTGCATTTTGCTCGACATCTGGCTCGGGCGGGGAATCGACGGACTGGAAACCTTAAAGAAACTGCGCGAAAACGACAACGATTCCGCCGTCGTGATGATTTCCGGTCACGGCAATATCGAAACCGCCGTCAATGCGACCAAACTCGGCGCATTCGACTTTATCGAAAAGCCTCTGTCGCTGGAAAAAACCGTGCTGACGGTGCGCAATGCCGTCAAGCAGAGAGATTTGGAGCGCACAAACGCGCAGTTGTCCGAGCAGCTTTCGCAGGAATATGTGATGATTGGCGAATCGGTCGCGATGCGCGCGCTTCGCAAGCAGATTGCCATCGTCGCGCCGACCGACGGGCGCGTGCTGATTTCGGGCGAATCGGGAACCGGTAAAGAACTGGTGGCGCGCGCGATTCACGCGCAGTCGCGTCGTCGAAACACGCCGTTTGTCGAGATAAATTCGGCGGCGATTCCCGAAGATTTGGTTGAATCCGAGCTTTTCGGGCATACGAAAGGCGCTTTTTCGGGCGCGACAGCCGCGAAAAAGGGGAAGTTTGAAATTGCCGACGGCGCGACGCTTTTTTTGGACGAAATCGGCGATATGTCGCCGCGCGTGCAGGCGAAAATGCTGCGCGTTCTCGAAGAACAGCGGTTCGAGCCGATTGGCAGCAATACACCCGTCAAAGTTGACGTGCGCGTTATCTCGGCGACCAACAAACCGCTTTCTTCATTAATTGAAAACGGCGATTTTCGCGCCGATTTGTTTTATCGACTGAACGTTATTCCGTTTCAAATTCCGCCGCTTCGCGAAAGATTAGAGGACGTGCCGCGGCTGGCGGAACATTTTAACCGCAAATTTTCGGCGGCTTACGGTAAAAAGTCGAAGGAATTTACGCCCGCCTCGATAGAAGCGCTGCAAAATTACGCGTGGCTCGGCAATGTCCGCGAGCTGAAAAACACCATCGAGCGCGTCGTCATTATGGTCGCAAAACAACGCATCGACACGGATGATTTGCCGCGCTTTAGCGAGACGGAAGACGTGCCGGCGTCGAGCTTTCGGTTCCCGTCATTCAAGGATGCGACCGACGCCTATCAACGCGAATTTATCCTGCACAAACTGGCGGAATTTGACGGCAACGTCTCCCGCGCGGCGGACGCGATGGGCGTTGACCGCAGCCACCTCTATCGACGAATGAAAAATTTAGGAATTTCAGGGAAAGGAGAAAATTGAGGATGATTAACAGTAATCAGTGGCTCGGAAACATCAGCGGGAATTTGTCGGCAAACGGTTTTGCGCCGCTGAAACAGGAAGAATATCAGCCGCCGGGCTTTAAATACGCGGCGCGGCGTTCGCGGTTTGAAATTTTAAAGTTCGGCGTCGCGGAATATTTCTTCACGTTTGCCGAGATTCCAAATCTCGTGCCCGACGTGCTCAGAACTTATTCCAATGCGGCGTTTCAATTCGCGCAGGCAAACAAAACCAACCCGCTGCCGAACGGATTTTTCGGCGCGGTTTTTTGTTTCGCAGTCGCCATTACCGCGAATCTTCATCCGCAGCTGGCGGACAGCGTCCGCAACAGCGAACCGACCAAACACTGGTCGGCTTTTGAAATACCGGTGGTTTTCGACTTATCAAACGGCGGGCTGTATTATTTTGAAAAAACGCCGATGTGGGGCGCGGCTTACTACGCCGGATTTCGCCGCGAGATTCAAACGAATTTGAGTTGAAAGGCGGTGAAAGCGCGGCGCGCGAAACTTGCCGCGCGTTCCTAATTTTTTTTAGACGGGTTCAGCATTTCGCCGATTTTCGTTCTGATAGCCGGCAGCAGGTTCTTTAAATTTTTACCCGGACAGGCAGTCGCTGCGAAATCGTTATGCGCCTTGATTTCCGCCGCCGGAATTTTATATTCGGCAGCGAGCCACGCCGCCAGCATTTCCAAAGATTTGAGCTGTGCGGCGGAAGGCTGCTCGTTTTCAAAATTTCCTTCAAGCACGATTAAGGCATGTCCGGTCGGGTCGTAATCGGTATTGGTGTCGCCGACAAATTTCAGCTCTCTGCCCTCGGCGATTTTGCCGTCAGCCGCGATGTAAAAATGATACGGCACATCGAACCACGCAGGCTTTATTTTGCCTGTCGCCAGCCGTCCTTCATTTTGCGAGAAATTCTGCAAATTCTGCATCTTTTTCTTTATCGAAACGTCCTTTTTCTGCGGCGTCGCGGTGTGATGAATCGTGATGGCGCGCAGGGTCTGCGCTTTTACTTCGCCGACGCCCGGCTTCGCATTCCAGTCTTCGCGCGAAACAATTTCGGGTCGCGCCGGGGTCGCAGATTCCTTTTTGATTTGCGCCGCGACGGGCGGATTTTGTTTTGCGCCGCCGAATAAAAAAAAGGTCAGCGCCGCCGTCGCCGCGAGAATAAGCGAAAAAAGAGAAGTTTTTCTTTTCATTTGAATTGTTTGACATTGCCGTAGTTGTTTCACTTATCTTCGCAAAGAGTTATCGCCCGGCTAAATGCCGCGTAAAAGTTTTCACTCATCTGTTTATCGTCAAAAGTAAAGGTTATCTCGCTGCCACTCATTGAATCGTTCCGTCCATTCTGCCCGACACCGATAATCTCAATCTCCATCAAATATTCCAGCAGTGATTTCAACTTCGCTTTCGATGGGATAAGAAAAAATTCAGATTTCCGTTTGAACTCTGTTCGCCAGGTTCCAAGCAAAGCGGCTTGCTCTGCCTTTTTAGTGTGCTGGAATGGTGCTTTATTCGCTTTTAATTTTTGCAGCGGAATGGAAAATTCGCCTGTAAACTTTGATTTATCATTTTGAATTTTTCTAAAGTCATCCAAACTTCCTTCTGCCGGATTTGGATATTTAGTTTCAAATTTGATTAGTTCCACGTTATCATTTCTCAATCTCAGCCTGCATCCGTCAATTTTAGCCAGGCGAAAACCCTTCGAGAAAAACGCCTGTTCGTAGTATCTGGTGGCATTTGTAATAACTTCACCGGTTTCCGGTTCTTTAACATTCGATTCAAGCCCAATGCGTGCTTGAGGCAAGCTCGTCCGGTCAATCCAGTTTAGAATTTCCACAAGCGTCGATTTTTCTGTTAAACCGGATGGCAAAGCAACTTTTTGAGCAAAAACCAAAGAGTTTAAGTTAAGGCTCAAGACAATAATCAATAAAGCGTGAATGTGTAATTTATGTGTTTTCATCCTTTTTAGTTTCCAATAAAGAAGCTATCGAACGGCTGAGATGACGCAGTCGCGGGACATGCAGGCTAACTTAGAAATAATATCGCTCTTTTTGCCTCACGTCCATTGAATTGTTATGCGTGGTTCGATAACTCAAAAATCTTTAGCGCAAGTAATTTTCTGCACATGATTCAAAATACGCCGCGCTGTTTGTTCCGGCAAAGAGTGTGTTGTATCCAGCGTAAGCGCGTTCGGGTGCGGCACTTTGAGGACTTCGAATTCTTCAGACCACCGCTTAATCGAAGATAAATCGATTTCTTTCAATCGCGCTCTGCGTTCCGGCGTATTCTTGCGCTGATAAATCTTTTCAGCCTCGCACGTCAGCCAGACGGGAAAAAATTCGGCTTTCCTCTTTTTCGCGACACGCTCAATCCGGCGAAACCACGCGAGGTCTGATGGCGTGTTCGCGTCCAAAACATTGGTAAAAACAAAACTGTCTTCCGGCTGGCAATAATCGCGGATAACCGCTAAAACCGCTCGATGAATTTTTTCGATGTGCGCGCCCGCGGCTTTCGGAAATGGAAAAGCGTCTGTTCCGTCATAGCCGACGACCGTGAAGACAGGCAGATTGATAAGTTGATTGTCAACGACTTTCGCGCCCGTCAGCCGTCCGATTTCTTTGGCGGTTGTGTATTTCCCGACAGCCGGAATTCCAATAAGATAAATAATCGTATTGCGGAGTTTCATCCTAATTCGATTTTATTTATTTCTTTAAAGTGAAGGCAAGTCGTCCTTCCCACAAAGCGCATAACGCCCGAATTAAGCCGGGCGCGCTCTTCGGTTCGCGGCAGGTTTAGAATGACTTTCTATTCGGCGATCTGATGACAATCGCCCCATTGAACTGCGCTGCCGAATTCGGCGATGATGACCGGCACGGCTTTTTGGGCTTTCGGATGAATATCGTGAAACAGCAGGACGCCGTGACGTTTGATGAGCATTAAAATTTCCATTCGATTGATGATGTCTGCGGCTTCGATTTGGGCATTCCAATCCTGCGAATCTATATTCCAGAGCGCGACTTGTAAGCCTTCTTTTTGAAAAAACGCGCCGCTCTCCGGTTTGCGCTGACCGTAAGGCGGACGAAACAGAGGCAGAAAAATCGGCGTGCCGTCAAAACTGTCTTTTATCAGGTCGATCGTGTCGGTTACGGAAGTTTGCCATTTGTTTCCGACTGCATATCGTGAGCGTTTTTCGTGCGAAATATGCTGCCAGCCGTGTGCGCCGACACACTGTCCTTTATACATTTGGGCGAGTGCGGCGCTGCCGTTCGTTTTTTTGCGATTGGCAAAATTCTGTCCGAGAACGAAAAAAACCGCCGTTTTTTTCTGCGCGGCTAACATTTGCAAAACATTGTCGGTGTTTCCGCCAGATGCGGTCGGACCGTCGTCGAAAGTGAGAAAAAACTTACGGTCGCCCATCAGGTCGCCGTTCCATTCGTTGTCGTTGAACAGCTCGATTTCACTGCTGGTGGTCGGGAAAACTTCAGCCAGATGAATCTGCTCGGCAACGTAGGTGCCCACAAAATCGGCGATATTTTTCTGCCACGCATCAAGGGCGGCAGGAATCTGCAATGCCCGCGCCCCGGCAATGAAATCATCGGAATTCTTTGCCGCGTCGATGCAGGTCCAATCGTTTGACGGGCAGGTTTTGACGGCAAATTGATAATTTTGCTGCGCCAGATTTAATTCTTTGTTGAGCCATTTATTGACCGAAGGACGATTAAAAGTTTTATTTTCAGCCGTTCTTTGTTCATCGAGTTCGAGCGCGTAAAAAAGAATCGCCGCCCGCGAAGCGTGATCAAAAGCATCGGGCGTGTTGACACTTTCGGTCCAAAGCCGACGGTCGCCGACCGCCACGCCGGAATATTTTCTGGTAACTTTACGCGGTGTCGAAACCGGCACGGCTTCCGGTGTCGTTATATTTACCTGCTGCTGCGTTACCGGTTCATTGGCGGCATTGGTAACAGAGGTCTCCGACAATGGGCAGCCGGACATTCCCAAAACAAACAGCCCGATTATCAACCAAAGTTTTCTTCGCATATCATCGTTTCCGCTCATTTATTTAATAGAATTATTTAGAGCAAAAAATAGAAATACAGGTCAACTTATAAAACAGTTTGACAAAATACGCAAAAAAAAGGAAAGCAATTGACGACTTTCCTTTTTTTTGAAAAATTTACCTAAAAACTAAATTCCGAGTACGTCAATCAATTCCTGAACCGCGCCTGCCGATTTATGAAGTGCCGCGCGTTCTTCGTTGGTGAGCGAGATTTCGATAATCTGCTCGACGCCGTTTTTGCCCAATTTTACCGGCACGCCGACAAAGAGATTGCTGACGCCGTATTCGCCTTCGAGATAGACGGCGCACGGCAGAATTTTCTTTTTGTCCTTGAGAATCGCTTCCGCCATTTCGACCGCGCCGAGTGAAGGCGCGTAATAAGCCGAGCCGGTTTTGAGTAGTCCGACAATTTCCGCGCCGCCGTTTGCCGTGCGCGCGATGATGGCGTCGAGCCTATCCTGCGGAATGAGTTCGGTAATCGGGATGCCGGCAACGGTCGAGTAACGCGGCAGCGGAACCATCGTGTCGCCGTGACCGCCGAGAACGAAAGCCGTCACGTTTTCGACCGAAACGTTTAATTCGGCAGCGATAAAGCAGCGCATACGCGCCGAATCCAGCACGCCCGCCATGCCCATGACGCGGTTTTTCGGGAAGCCCGAACGCACGAAAGCGACCTGCGTCATCGCGTCGAGCGGGTTTGAAACGACGATGATAAAAGCGTTCGGCGAATATTTCGCGACCTGTTCGGTGACGCCGCCGACGATGTCCGAGTTGGTTTTCAGCAAATCATCGCGGCTCATTCCGGGTTTGCGCGGCAATCCGGCGGTGATAATGACAACGTCCGAATCGGCGGTTTCTTCATAAGAGTTCGCGCCGACCAATTTGACGTCAAAACCGTCGATCGGCGCGGCTTGCGCCAAATCTAAGGATTTCCCCTGCGGAGTTCCTTCGACAATATCAACCAAAACGACGTCCGCCAATTCTTTCGCGGCAATCCAGTGCGCGGCGGTCGCGCCGACGTTGCCCGCGCCGACAACCGTAATTTTATTTCTTCCAGCCATTATGTGTATTTCCTCTCTAAAATAGGTATGTTTGATAAAAATTTGATTTTCTCATAGTTGATAGAAAACGGCAAAAGTTGCTTGATTTGATGCTTTATCGGTGCTAGATTTTCGATACTTGCTTTACCTATCTAAAAGTTCAGTAAATTCTATGTCAAAAAATTTCGCTCGCGCTTTGTCCGTGCTTTTTCTCGTCAGTTTTATTTTTCAATTGACCGGTTTTTCCCAGAAAACAAATTCTTCCGTGACGCCGAAACGCTACAACCGGCTGGTTATTCGCAACGCGATGATTATCGACGGCAGCGGGAAACCGGCTTCCGGTCCTTATGATATTGTCGTCGAAAACGACCAGATTACGCAGCTTGCGGCGCTCGACCCGGCGGCGGTCAAAGACGGCACGGCAAAGCGCGTCGCGGCGGGCGAAGTCGAGATTGACGCGAGCGGAAAATACGTTTTGCCCGGACTGATAAATCTTCACGGACACACGCAGGACGAACGCGGCGGGGCGGCGCAGCCGGTCGAATATTGTTTAAAGATGTGGCTCGCGTGCGGAATTACGACCGTCCGCGACGTCGGCGCCGGGCAGAAAACTTTGGCGTGGCGCGATGCATCGGCGAAAAACGAAATCGCCGCCCCGAGAATTTTTGCGTACGGCGTTTTTCCGGGGGCGAAAACTCCTTTGGAAGCCCGCGAAAAAGTTCGGCAGTTGAAACAGTCAGGTTTTGACGGAATGAAGCTTTTCGGCGTTGACCGCGACATAATGGAAGCGCTGATGGACGAAGCGCACAAGCAAGGTTTGCGCGTCGCGCATCACACCGGCGTCGAGGAAACAAACACCTGGGACGACATCAAATTCGGCACGACGAGCATCGAGCATTGGTACGGCATTCCGGACGCGGCAATTGAATCGGGACGACAGAATTTTCCGCCCGACTATAATTACAACAACGAAGTTGACCGGTTTCGATATGCCGGAAGATTGTGGCGCGAAGCGGATTGGGAACGTCTGTTGAAAGTCCTCGACGGGATGATTGAGGCGAAAGTCGCGTGGGACCCGACGCTCGATATTTACGAAGCCTCGCGCGATTTGCAGCGCGCGCAGACGAATCCCGCATTTGCCGAATACCTGCACCCTGTTTTGGAAGAATATTTCAAACCGAATCCGTCGAATCACGGCTCGTATTTTATCGGCTGGACTTCCACGGACGAAGCTTTCTGGAAGGAAAATTATCGCATCTGGATGCGCGCTCTTTTAGAATTCGAGCGGCGCGGCGGATTGGTCGGCGCGGGCGAAGACGCCGGATTTATTTATCAGATGTACGGTTTCGGGCTGATTCGTGAATTGGAATTACATCAGGAAGCCGGTTTTCATCCGCTTAAAGTCGTTCAGCACGTGACCGCGAACAACGCGCGCATTTTAGGGCAGGAAGATAAATTAGGTCGCGTTCGCGCCGGTTATAAAGCCGATTTAATCGTCGTCAACGGCAATCCTCTGGAAAATTTCAAAGTTCTCTACCCGACCGGCACGGAAGAAATCCGCGACGGGAAAGTCTACAAAACCGGCGGCGTCGAATGGACAATCAAAGACGGCATCCCGTTTCACGCACCGACCTTAGCGAAAGAAATCCGCGAAATGGTGGCGAACGCGAGAAGTAATAAGAAGTAAAAAGTTTTTGAGCCCGTTTTGGCTCACGAAGCCGCGAATTAATTTCGCGGCTTATTTTTTTTCAATTCAGTGATACGGCGACGAGTTTTTTTACGCGTTGATAATTTAAGTGTTTTGAAAGCAGAGAATTCACAAAAAACCAATCTCCTTTAGGTTCTGTTTTCATTCTCAATCGGAAATTCCGAAAACTTCAAAAAATGACTATGAAAAACCTTTTACTTATCACACTTTTAATTATCGTTTCCGCGGCGGCGGCGTCGCCGGTCTTTGGACAAGGTGACGTTTTAGTGTCCGGCAACCCGCCGTTTACCGAAGCGGATTTTGCAGCGGTTGTTATGTTTTACGAACGCGGGCTGGCGATTCAGTTTTCCGACGCGCAGCGCGACGAATTTCGTGAAAAAATCGTCGCGACGTGGCAAAGAGGACAAAAATCGCGCGGTTCGGAACTTGCAGCGTGGATGAAATCGGTCAGAAAAATAAATACCATTGACGCCGAAAAAATCAGAGCGAATCAACAGGAATTTCAGGATGCGCTCCTTAAAGACCTTAAAGCGATGTCGAATAACGGCTGGGCTTCATTCATCATCGAAATTTACGACAATAACAACGGCAGCGAAGAAAACACCGCTCAAACAACGAACGAAACATCTGACTCGAACGAAACTTCGTCCGCCGAAACGACGAACGAAAGAACGCCCGATTTTAAGCCTGTTTCCGGCGCGCTTCGAGCAGCGGATTTGACCGGAAAATGGGTTAAAGGCACGACGGCGACTTACGGCTACCGCGACACGGCGACGAACGATTACCGCAGCGGTTACGGCGCGGCGAATCAGCACGACATTTACGCGAACGGCGGTTTCGATTACACCAATTACGCGCAGGTTTCCGGTTACGGCTGCACGACCGAGCTCTACACATCGATGAAAGGTCGTTACAGCTTGCGCGGCGCGGAAATCACGTTTTCCTACGTTTCGGGAACGGTAAAAATCGAGGACGGCTGCAAAAAATCGGTCGTCAACCGACCGGCGGAGATTAAAGCGTCAACCTATCGCCTCGAACGCGCGGGCGACCAGTTGCGAATGTGCGAAGTCGGCGCGGAAAACCCGACCTGTCTTTATAAAACAAAAGAGTAAACCAACTCTTTACTAAACCGCGTCCGAGGCGGACGTAAAATTAAACGCTTTGAGTTTCAAAGCCGGAAGCAGCGACGCGTTTTCGTCGCCGACGCGTTCGGGCGCGCCGATCATTTCGACGTTGCCCGGCGCGAGCATCTGAATCGTTGATTGGTTAAAACGGAAATTTCTGACCGGATAGACGATTTTGCCGTTTTCAATCATCCAGACGCCGTCGCGCGTCAAGCCGGTCTGGCTCGCCGTGCGCGGGTCGGTGCCGCGAATGTACCAGAAACGGCTGATGATTAAGCCTTTCCCGGTGGCGGAAATCATTTCCGCCATGCTTGCCGCCTTGGCGCTCGACTGCATAATCGTGTTGACCGGTCCGGGCGTCGGCGGTCTGCCGTTTTTATTCGCCCAGAAACGCGGGTAAATCAGGTTTTCCAGAACGCCGTTTTTGACCAGATAAATCTTCTCCGCCGGAATCCCGCCCTGCGCTGACATGGACGCGGGCAATTCCGCATTCCACGGGTCGCTGTAAATGTTCAGGCGCTCGTCGAAAATCTGCTGCCCGAGTTTGGTTTTGCCGCCCGTCAGCGAAAATGCGTTGCGACCTTCTTCGGCGCTACGGGCGTCAAACAGAAACGAGAGTCCGCCCAAAAGGTCGGCGACCGCCTGCGGTTCCAGGATTACGGTGTAAACGCCCGGTTCGATTATTTTTGCGCTGCGCCCTTCGAGCGCTCGGCGGATTGATTCGCGGGCGATTCGGTCGGTGTCGAGCCGCCCAATGTCGAAATGGCTGCGGGCGAAATAGCCCGAGCTGGTGCCGTCGTCGGTGCGCGCCGTGACCGACAGGCTGGAATTGGTACGGCGTTCAAAACCGAAATTTTTATTTTTTGTCGCGAAGGCGTTGGCGACCGCCCGCGTCTGGTGAAAACCGGCGCTGATGACGCCCGATTTCGTGCTCGTTTTCAAAATATCGCCGATTGTCTTCGCGCGGTTCGATAAAGAAAGATTGGCGGTCGATTCGACAAAACCGCCGGTCGGTTTGTAGATTTGCGGCGCTAATGTCGGCAGATACTCGCGGTCGGCGGGCGAAATTTCCGCCGTCTGCTCGGCTTGCGCGACCATCGCTTTAAGGCTCGCGTCGCTGAAATCGTTGGTCGAAGCCGCGCCGCGCCTGCCTTTTATCCAAACCGTTACGGCGGCGGTTCGGTCGAGTGCGTTGCCGCTCGTCAGAAAAGCATTGCGCGCAAACCTGAGGTGCGAAGTTTTTTCGCTTGAAAGCGCGACCTGCGCGTCGTCGGCTTTCACGTATGAAAGGATTTTGTCCGTAATTTCTCTGGCTTCTTTTTCGGTTAAAAGCATTTTATTATTCCTTTGTTTCTTTGCGTCTCTGCGCCTTTGCGGGAAACTTCTCCCGCAAAGGCGCAGAGACGCAAAGTGAAATTAAGTTTGATTGAAAAATAAAAAATTATTTTTGCGCCGCTGTGTTCAAGACGTTGATGCCGCGAAAGCGCGCGACCGGGCAGCCGTGCGAGACGGCGTTTGATTGTCCCGGTTCGCCCTTGCCGTCGTTGAACGTGCCGGGCAAAAGGTAGGTCGCCTCGCCGCCGAGCGCGTCGCACGAGTTCCAGAAATCGGTCGTTCGCGA
Source organism: Pyrinomonadaceae bacterium (assembly GCA_036403375.1). Lineage (GTDB taxonomy): Bacteria > Acidobacteriota > Blastocatellia > Pyrinomonadales > Pyrinomonadaceae > JAFDVJ01. The sequence continues at coordinate 6,161 of DASWRC010000057.1, read as the reverse complement.
TTGATAGGCGACGTCCTTTAACATTCCGACGATTTTGCCGTTTTTGATTTCGCGAAAGGTTTGCCCGCCGAACTGGAAATTGTAGCGTTGCTGGTCAATCGAATAACTGCCGCGTCCCATTATCATAATTCCTTTTTCGACGCCCGCGATTAAATCTTCGGCGCTCGTGTCGGCTTTCGACGGTTCGAGCGAGACGTTCGGCATTCTTGGAAACGGAACGCTCGACCAGCTGTCGGCATGCAGGCAGCCGTGCGAACTGCGCGCGCCGATAAGCGGAGCCGAATCGCGGGTCGTCTGCCAATCGACGAACGTGCCGTCTTTGACGAGATACCATTTTTGACCGGCAACGCCCTCATCGTCCCATTTGACGCTTGCTAATCCGTGTTCCTGCGTGCGGTCGGCGAAGAAGTTGACAATCTTTGAGCCGAGCTGCAGTTTGCCGGTTTTGTCGGGCGTTAAAAACGAAGTTCCGGCATAATTTGCTTCCCACAAAAGCGCGCGGTCAAGCTCGGTCGAATGACCGACCGATTCGTGAATCGTCAGGAAAAGATGCGACGGGTGCAGCACCAAATCGTATTTTCCCGCTTCGACCGGCTTGGCTTTTAATTTTTCGACCGCTTCTTCGCCGGCGGTGCGCGCTTCGCCAATCCAATCGTAGCTGCTGGTGTATTCGTAGCCCGCCAATTGACCCTGGGCGAGCGCGTTTCGCGTTTGAAAATCGTTCGTCGCGCGGTCAACCGCCGTCACGCTGAAAGAGGGAAGCCCGCGAATCAGATATTGCTCGGTGCGCGTGCCGTCCGAGGTGGCGAGGAATTTCTGCTCGTTGACCCAGGCGAGCGAGGAATTGACGAAGCTCACGCCTTTGGTCGCGAGCGCGGCTTCGTTGAGGCGCATTAAAAACTGGATTTTATCGTCAACCGAAACGTCAAACGGGTCTTGTTTGAACGAGCTTTTCCACGTTCCCGAAACTTTTTCCGCCGGCGCTAATCTGACCGGTTTGGTTTGAAAGACGGAATTGGCGCGGGCGATTTCAACCGCTTCACGCGTCACGCGCGCCACTTCTTCGGTCGTTGCAAGCGGGCTGGCGGCAAAACCCCATGTGCCTTTGACGAGAACGCGCACGCCGAAGCCGAAGTTTTGCCCGCGCGAGACCGTCTGCACCTGTCGCTCGCGCGTCGTGATGGTTTCGAGCCGGTAGCGGTTGATGCGAATATCGGCATAATCGGCGCCGAGCTTTTTGGCGAGCGTGAGCGCGGCGTCCGCCAGATTGTTTTTATCAATCTCGGGCAGCGGCGTGTCCGTCAGGTTCGCCGAATAAACCCACGAAGGCAAAGCTAAAGTGCCGAGCGCGAGACTCGTCGCGCGTAGAAAATCGCGCCGGGAAATTGTCATAAATTTAAACCTCGCTTAATGAATTTTTTCGTTTATAAAAAATCCGTCTAACTTTTGCAATTTATATAAAGAAGAAAACTTTGGAGCTGTCTTTAGGTAATTTATATTTTCGCGCCGCCGGGTGTCAAGAAATCAGAAAATAACCGCGAATTAAAAATGGATTAGACATCCGGAGGCTCGACCGTTCAAGCGCTTCCGGTCCGGCTGAATACACGATTTTATGCGCGGCTTTTCTTTTTGCTATCCACGCGGGGGAGTTTTGGGTAATATTCTTCGGCAAAACCAAATTCGCCTTTCAAAACTCGCCGGCATGAAGGGTTAACTGCAATCTTCTTAACAATTTAATTTATTTTTTAACAGCTGCCCGTTTGGGCGGCGGTAAATACCCCGCAAACATGTACCTTTTGAAAAGTGCATTTCCGGATGCACTCGAAAACGCATTTATGAGAAAGAATTTAATTACATAAAAAATAATTTTCCGGCATTGATGATACTTTCTCGAAAGCATTTACGCGTTTAGTGATGAGTTAGATACCACGGCTGATTTTCAGCCGGCATTTATACATATTATTCGTAAATTACAGGAGCAGGACAGTGAAAATTAAAAGAGCAATCATATTCGTAATCTTAGCTTTGGCGCTCGCGGGCGGCGCTTTTGCACAAAGCTCGGCATTTAATTACCAGGGACGACTTAACGACACGGGCGCGGCGGCAGCCGGAACTTTTCAGTTTCAATTCAAACTTTATGATGCCGCGTCGGGCGGCAACCAGGTCGGTTCGACCCTTTCGGACGTTTCCGTTTCGGTGACGAACGGTACGTTTTCGGTCAGTCTGGATTTCGGCGCGGCGGCTTTTTCGGGCACCGACCGTTATCTGGAAATCGCGGTTCGCAAAACTGCGGGCGATTCTTATACGACTCTGACGCCGCGTCAGAAAATCAACTCCGCGCCGTATTCGAATAAAGCGAACACGGCGAACAGTGCAACGAATTTCAGCGGGAATCTGACGGGCGACGTGACCGGAACGCAGAACGCGACGGTTGTTACGAGCGTCGGCGGACAAACTTCGACCAGCGTCGCCGGCGCGGTGCAGGCGACGACTAACGCAACGTCCGTCAATACGGCGAATACGATTGTCAAACGCGACGCGAACGGAAGATTCGCGGCGGCGGGCATCACATTCGGCGACGGCACGACGCTGACGACGGCAAACGTCGGCGGCGGCGTAAATCTGCTGACCAGCCAAAACAACTGGACCGGACAGAACACTTTCAACGGGATTTCGCTCAACAATACAAACTTAACGAACGTCGCTAACCCGGTCAGCACGACCGACGGCGCAAACAAAGGATATGTTGATGCCAACACGATTAGATTCGTTCCCGGCAACACGCCGCAGCTTTCGGTCGGCGACGCAAACGGCACCGCGCCGATGATTTTCCTGCGCGGGCAGAGCACTTGCTGCGGTGCGGGTACCGGTTTTGCAGATTTCAAAGTTTTCCAGAACGGCAGCTTCGTCGCGCAGGGCAATCTCGGTATCGGTGTTTCGCCGATGCAGGGCAAAGGCTACCGGACTTCGTGGGATTCTTACAAAGGCGCTTTCCGTTCGGGCTTCGCCGACGCTGAATGGGACGACGCAAACGTCGGCTTCTTCTCGTGGGCAGGCGGCAGCAACTCGACCGCCATCGGTCTTTACGCATTGGCGTTCGGCGACACGAACCAGGCGGAAAGCACTTCGAGCATCGTTTTCGGCAGCGGCAACCAGGTGAAAGGCGCCGCCGGATTCTCGGCAGGCGCGGGCAACCGTGTTTGTGATACCTACGGCGTCGCTTTCGGCAACAAAGCGCAATCGGGCGGACCGCTCATCAACGGCAAATGCGACCCGGATTCGTTTAATATTCGCGGTCTGGCAGCAATCGCGATGGGGTATAACGTGACCGCTTCGCAGGACCACACGATGGCTTTCGGAAAATTCGCGTCGAACAACGGTTTTTCGGGCACGTTCATCTGGTCTGACGGTTCGGCGACGGCTTCGGCGGATACTTTCAAAAACACCGCGAACAACGAATTCGCGGCGCGCGCGACGGGCGGTTTCCGTTTCCGCACTAACCTGGGCGGAACGACGGGTTGTAATCTTCCGGCTGGTTCGGGCGTTTTTAACTGCACTTCGAGCCGCTCCACGAAAGAAAATTTCACGACCATTAAAGGCGGCGATATTCTTTCGAAACTTCGCCTGATTCCGGTTACTTCGTGGAACTACATCGACGAAGGCGCGCGCGTTCGCCATATCGGTCCGATGGCGGAAGATTTCTGGGGGCAGTTCAGCTTAGGCGTCGGCAATACTTCGATCGGCGTGCAGGATTTGGCTGGCGTTTCAATCGCGGCGGTCAAAGAACTCGACACGCAATTGCAGGAAAAAACGGCAGAAATCGAACGCCTGCAAACGGAAATCAAGCAGATGAAGGCTAATCAGACGGAGCTTGAAAAACGTCTCGCGGCAATCGAACAGGCGATTAAAGAACAGAAATAAACGGTTTCCAAAGATTTGGAGGTAAAAGATATGTTAATCAAAAAACTTTGGAAGACCGCGTTTCTGCTCTCGTCAATCGTTTGCGGAAGCGCGGCGGTGCTCGCGCAGTCGGGCGGAACGTTTGAAATCAAGCAGAGCGTTATCTCAAATGGCGGCGGCAGCGCCGCGGGCGGAAATTACACGCTCGATGCGAGCATCGGGCAGACCGTCGCCGGCGATACGTCAACGGGCGGAAATTTCTCTGACCAGAGCGGTTACTGGACGGGCGGCGGCGCCAACAGTCCGGCGGCGGCTTATGCAAAAATGTACGATTTCGACGGCGACGGTAAAACCGATATTTCAATTTTCCGCCCGTCAAACGGTGAATGGTGGTTCCTGCGCTCGTCGGACGGTCAAAACCGCGCCTATCAATTCGGACTCGGAACAGATAAAGCGGTTCCTGCCGACTACAGCGGCGACGGCAAATTCGACGGCGCTTTCTGGCGACCTTCGACCGGCGAATGGTATATCCTCAGAAGCGAAAACGGTTCCTATTATTCGGTTCCATTCGGGACAAACGGCGACGTGCCCGTTCCCGGCGATTACGACGGCGACTCAAAGGCGGACATTGCGGTTTTCCGCCCGTCGGCTGCGACGTGGTACGTCCAACGCTCGACGGGCGGCACGGGAATCTTCCAGTTCGGCGCGGTCGGCGACGTTCCGGTCGCGGGCGATTACGACGGCGACGGCAAAACGGATGTCGCGATTTTTCGCCCGTCGGTCGGCGAATGGTGGATTCAAAAGAGCGGCAGCGGACAAACCATCGCGTTCCAGTTCGGACTCTCGACCGATAAACCGATCGCGGCTGATTTCACGGGCGACGGTAAGGCGGACGTGGCTTTCTGGCGACCGACCAACGGTACGTGGTTCGTGTTGAGAAGCGAAGATTCGAGTTATTTTTCGATTCCGTTCGGCACGATCGGCGACATTCCGGTTGCCGGTGATTACGACGGCGACGCAAAGGCTGATTTCGCGGTTTTTCGTCCCGGCGATAGGACGTGGTATTTACAGCAAAGCCAGGCAGGCTTTGCGGCAGTCCAGTTTGGCGTCGCGGGCGACAAACCCGTTCCGGGTTCGTTCCTGCCGTAAGGTCGGGGCGATTTAAAATAGAAAAAGTCTGACGCGCTCTCCCCTTCACGTCAGACTTTTTCATTTGGTCGACGAAAAACTCCGTCCACCAAATCTCTTTATAAACTTTTCAATAATCGACGACCGGCAAAGTCACCTGTTTCGTCAGCTCGATTTCAAACTTTGCATCGGATTTTATCCGCACGTTTTTGCCTTTTCTGACCAACGCGACGCCGGTTCCCGCGCCGGCACCGATTCCGGCACCTATGAGCGCGCCGCTGCCTGATTTTGAAACCGCACCGATGAGCGCGCCGATTGCCGTTCCGCCGAGAACCGCTAAAACGCTTGCTTTGTGCGAGCGTAAGGCTTTCAGCTCGTTGACCAGGACGCCATCGATAGTGCGTTTTTCACCGTTTTCAAAACGAATTGTTTCAAATCTGACCGAAAGCTTTCCGCTTTTTCCGCCAATCGAAGCCGGTTCGACACTTGTTACGCGACCTTCGATGATAGTTCCGACCGGCAAAATTATCGTCTCCTGCACCTTGAACGGTTCGGCAATAACGGTCGTGAAAGTATCGTTGACGCTTGAAACCTCCGAGCTGATTTCGTTATCCATCTGAACACGAATTTTTGTTCCGGCTTCGAGCTGGTAAATCGAATCCTGCGCGTTTAAGATTAAAAAACTTCCAAAGAACAGAAAAATAAAAGCGAAGATTTTGGTCGTTTGACGACGAAAATTCATAACCCCAACCTCCATCTTCGCGGATTTTATCAAACTACGACATCCGCGAAGCATAAGTGCAATGAACGTGCCATTGCCTGCCAATAAATCGAAAAATCAACAAACACTTAGATTTTGTCGCATTTTACACGGATTAGCAAAAAAAAGTCCAACCGGCGCGGCTGACAATATCGTGCATGAGGTAGACGATATAGTTTAAAAAGGGAAAAAGGTTAAAAGGGAAAAAGGTTAAAAGGGAAAAAGTAGGCATGTGTGTCGTCCTGAAATAGGTTGACAGTTTTCAATGGTTAATAATCCAAGCCTGTGAGTTTCGATTCACAGGCTTTTTCATGGACAAAGTTTGGTGTTTTCATGCCTAAACTCAAATGCGGTCGTTCGTTGTTATAGATGT
>DASWRC010000056.1:0-9001 GCA_036403375.1 Pyrinomonadaceae bacterium | reverse complement strand
TTTCATAACCGATACTCATCGACGCCAGAGAGTCGCCGTTCCACGATTTCGGCGCGCGAAAAATCCCGCGTTCTTCCGCCGGTAATTCGATGCCCGAAGCCTGCCCGAAACCGAATTTTTGCGCGTAATTATAAAAATTTTCTTTCCCCGTCGAAAGCGCCGTTTTGATTGCCGCGACGTTGCTCGAAACCGCCAGAGCTTCATCATAACCCATCCATTTCGTCGCGTGCGGGTCGTTGAAACGATGCCCGGCGACTTCGATAAACCCTCCGGTGCAGTCAATCTGCCCGTTCGGATTAATCACGCCTTCGTTGATTGCCGAGCTGTATGTGACGAGCTTGAAAACCGAGCCGGGCGAATAAATATCGTGAATCGCGCGATTCGTAAAAAATTCGGGCGCGAATTCGTTGTATTTGTTCGGGTCAAAAGTCGGGTAATTCGCCATCGCGAGGATTTCGCCCGTCTGCGGCAGCATCACAATCGCCATGCCGGACCTGGCGTTCGCCGCTTTGACGCCGTTTGCCAGCGCCTGTTCGACCTTGTACTGAATCGAATGGCTGATTGTGAGAACAACGTCTTTCGGCGGTTCGCGCTCTTCTTCTTCCGATTCGTCGTAAACTCTGCCGAGACGGTCGCGGTCTTGCCAGCCTTTGATTACCGCGCCGCGCAGTTTTTGCTCCTGCGACTGCTCGATGCCCGCGCTGCCGATGTCGTCGGCGTTCGAGAAACCGACAACCTGCGCGGCGAGCGCGCCGTACGGGTAAGTCCGCTTTTGTTCTTCCTTCCAGTGAAGTCCGGCAAAACGCGGCAAATCCGCCTTTCGCAAATCCTTGTTCGCCAGCGAATCGTTGATTTTTTGCACCGTCTCTTCGTCGAGCTTCGGCGCTAAAACGACGAATCTTTTATTAGCGGTTTTGGCATCCTTGATTTTCGACGCCATTTCGCCCGGTTTGATTTTCAGAACCTTTGCAACTTCCTTTGCCGCCGCGTCAACGTCTTCGATTTCCTGCGGGTCGGCATAAAGCGATTTGACTTTCAGACTCATCGCCAGCGCGCGGTCTGAACGGTCGTAAATTGTGCCGCGAAGCTGTTTTTCCTTCACTGTGTCGCGGCGTTGGTTAAGCGCCTTTTCGCGCAGGGCTTCGTGCTGGTTGATTTGCAGATGCACGAGCCGCGCGCCGATGCCGCCAATCCATAGAACGAAAAAGGCGACAATCAGCATAAACCGCGTAAACGCCGTCTGCTTCGGGTTTTTAGTCGTTTTTTTCTGAGCGCGTTTGGACATTTTCACTTTCGGTTAACGAGTTGTTTTGCCCGCGCGAAACACACTAAACAGACGAAAATAAAGCAAATGATTTTTCAAACTTTTCGTTACTCTTTACGTGTGTGCGCGTGGACACTAAAAACAACTTTTCAAAATAATTACTTCGCGTTTCGCAGCGGCGATTTTTCCTTCGATTCTTTTTTGGCGGTCGTTTCGCCGTTTTTTGAAACGCCGTCTTTGCCCGTTTTTTCGACCGGTTTTGAATCAACCGTCTTTTCAACCAGTTGCCTGGGCTTTTCATCCGCCGTTTTCGCCGTCAGAGGCTTTTCGCCTTTTTCTTCCGTTTTCGCCGGAACGCTCGCGATGTTGTTCGCCGTCATTTCGGTCAAACCCAGTTTCTTCGCGGCTTTTTTGATTTCGGCAGGCGACAGCGCGGTTTCTTTGAGCCATTGCAAGTGACGCTTTTCGGCTTCTAAATCTTCGAGTTGTTTTTTGAGGCTCGAATTTTTGATGCCGAAATCAATCGAGGCAAAATGCGACCGCGCGGCGACGAAAAAGCCGCCGACCAAAAAGACGCCGCACAACATCGTCAAAAGACAATAACGCCACGGAATCGGGTCTTTTTCCCGTTTAATTTTATCGCCGGTTTTCTTCTTTGGTAGGTTTCTCTTCTTCACGCTTTTTCTTCTCCACTTATGCTAAATTTTGGCGCAAACACGAAGTTTGGCGCTCCGGGCGCGAGGATTTTCCGCTGTCTCTGTTTCGCTCGGCACAATCGGCTTTCGCGTTAAAATTTCAATTTCTCTGCGCGCTCCGCAAACGCATTGCGGCAAGCGCGGCGGGCATGTGCATTTTCCCGCTAATTTCTGGAAAGTCTGTTTCACGACGCGGTCTTCCAATGAGTGAAACGTGATAATCGCCAGCTTTCCCGTCGTTTTCAAACTATCGACGGCATCGCGTATAAAATCTTCTAAAATCTCAATCTCGTGATTAACCGCGATGCGCAGCGCCTGAAAGGTCCGCGTTGCCGGGTGAATCTTGTCTTTCGGCTTTCTGCCGACCGCTTTTTCAACCGTCTCGGCAAGCTCCCGAGTCGTTCTGACGGGTTCGCCGATTTCTCTTTTCCAAACAATCCGGCGGGCTATCCGCCGCGACATTCTTTCCTCGCCGTAACGGTAAATCAAATCGGCGATTTCTTCTTCGCGCAGCCTTTCCAACAATTCCGCGGCGGTTTCATCAGCCGAATCCGCGTTCATACGCATATCGAGCGGCGCGTCGAACCGGAAACTAAAACCGCGCTCCGCATCGTCAAACTGTATTGACGAAACGCCCAGATCCGCCAGAATGCCGTTCACTTTTTGAACACCTGCGGGCGGCAAAACTGCTTTGATTTCGGCGAAATTCGCGTGAAAGATTTTCACTCTTCCGCCGAATTTTGCGAGGCGCGTCTTCGCCAATTCAATCGCCTGCGCGTCCTGGTCGATGCCGATAACCGAGACGTTTTCCGCCGTTTGCAGAATCGCTTCCGTATGTCCGCCGAGTCCGAGCGTGCAATCGACAAAAATCTCGCCGGCGTGCGGCGCGAGCATTCCAACGGTTTCCCGTAAAAGAACGGATTTGTGTAAATTTTCGGCTTCCATCGATACTGCCTTCAAAGAACAAAACTCGTTTTCAAGACACAGAAAGACTGGTCAGTCGCTTGTCAAACTTACAGACCCTTGGTTAAATTGTTCCTAAAGTAACGCGGGAAACCATGAATTCTTTGACCGTCTTTGCTGTTTCCGAGAACATTCCCGCGTATCATCAATCTGAAATTTTCTGGGGCAAACTGCTTAAACACTTAAACACTCTGTCCTGTGGAAAACCTTTTCCCCCGAAAATTTTTATTTGGGGTAATTTTCAAATACTGCAAGCATATTACGATGTTTTTTTGCGGTCTGTCAAGACATTTATGAATATTTTTCCATTAAAAGAGTGTTTAAGTTCCGACTGCTTAAGCTGTGGAAAACTTTTCTTCACACGCGGCTTATTTTTATTTCGCTCTTAATTGGTTTAAAGTTAAGAATTTGCATCTGACTCTATGGGCACGTCTTTTATTCAGCTACTCATTTTCGGCATTGCGGCAGCGGCGGCGAACGTGCTCGGAGGCTTGATTCTCTTTCCGCCGGGAATTCATAAAAATTTAAAAAAATTACTCAAATACATTCTCGCGCTCGGCGCGGGATTTATGCTGAGCGTCGTGTTTATCGAAGTTCTGCCGGAAGTCGTCGTGCTGTGGCAGAAAAAAGAGCATTCCGGCACGGCGGAAACGCTCGTTTACCCGATGATTCTGCTGCTGGTCGGCTACTTGCTGACGCAGTTTTTCGAGCATACGATTGCGCCCCACATTCATCTCGGCGAGGAAATGCACGCCGACCATCTGATTTCGACAAAATCGGCTTACACGGCGGTCGGCGGGCTGCTGATTCACACTTTCTTCGACGGCGTTTCGATTGCCGCCGCCGCACAGGTCGATTTCAAAGTCGGGATTCTGGTTTTTCTCGCGATTCTGCTGCATAAATTTCCCGAAGGCTTTACGATTGCCTCGATGGTTCTCGCCGCCGGCAAAGATAAAAAGGAAGTTGTCCTGGCGACTTCGCTTATCGGCGCGACAACGCTGCTCGGCGTTTTATTATTTTATTTTATCGGCTCGCACATCGGTTTTACGGTCGCTTACGCGCTGCCGCTCGCAAGCGGCGTGACGCTTTATGTCGCGGCGAGCGATTTGATACCGGAAGTCAATCATCACGGCGGCAAAAGCCCGCTCGTCTCGCTCTCGGTTTTTGCCGGCGTCGCACTCTTTTTCGTGCTTCATTTCGCGCTTCACGGGATTTTGGAGCAATAATGCCGTGAATCTTCCGTATTTTCTCAAAGCTCTGTGAATCTTCATCGTTAACCTGTGAAACGGAGCGCATTCTCAGGTGAATGCGCGCCGTTTAAGTTGTGCATCTTTGTCGTAAAGCGTTGAATCTTCGGCGTTCGGTTGTGAATGTACGTCGTTCAAGTGTGAATGCGTGGAATATTTATTGCATCTACCGGTTTGATTTTAGAAAACGGAACAATTGTGTCCGAAATTCGTACTTTATTGACGAATTTGATAATAATATTACAGATGAAAAAATACCCTTCGTTTATCAGTCTCGCGGCGCTGCTCGTTTTTTGCTGGATTTCGGCTTTTCCGCAAAGTACGACGCCGTTTTCGATTAACGAAGCACCGATTGCCAACAACGGTCAGCCGGTCAACGATTACGCCGACGTGATTGACGACGCGACCGAGCAGCAGCTCAATCAAAAAATAAAAGATTTCAAAGCGCGCACGAATCCGCCGGTCGTTTTGGCGGTGGCGACCGTTCGGACAACGGGCGAGCGTCCGATTGACGAGTATTCGCTGGCAATCGCGCGCGGCTGGAAAATCGGCGCGGACACGCAGGATAATGCGGGCGCGCTGCTGTTCGTCGCCGTTGACGACCGCAAATATCGAACCGAAATCAGCCGCGATTTGGAAGACGAGCTGCCCGACGCGCTCGCCGGACAATTACAGCGCCAATATCTCGTTCCGGCTTTCCGGCAGCAGGATTATGCCAAAGGCATCTCCGACACGATTGATGCTTATATCCGTACAATCGAGCAGCGGACGAGCGGTACGGTGGCGACGACGACTCCCGAAACCGCGCCGACGCAAAGCGAACGCCGTCGCTCTAATTCATCGTTGTCGGGCGGCGCGTGCTGTCTTATTATTTTAGTTCTTTTGATGATTATTATTTTCAGTCGCGGCGGCAGAAACGGCGGTAACCGTTGGGGCGGCGGCGGCGGAGGTTTCGGCGGCAGCGCGCTGCCGTGGATTATCGGCTCAGTTCTCGCCAACAGCGCAAGTTCGCGCGGCTCGTCGTGGGGCGGCGGAAGCAGTTCGGGCGGCGGGGGCGGCGGAAGCGATTGGGGCGGATTCGGCGGCGGCGGCGACTTTGGCGGCGGCGGCGCGGGCGGTGATTGGTAAATCGGTGGTCAGTGGTCGGTGGTCAGTTAAATTTGCTTTTTCTGACCACCGACCACTGACCACTAACAAAATTTATGAAATTTGAGGCTTTTCTTGATGACTTGAAAGCGGCGCACGGCAGGAATCTGGCGAGCGTAATTCTGTACGGTTCGGCGGCGGCGGGCGATTTTATTCCGCAGGCGTCTGATTTTAATCTGCTGATTGCCTTGCGGAAAATTACGCCTAAGGATTTGCGCAACTCGCACGCCGTAATGCGCGAGTGGACGCGGCTCGGTTATCACGTGCCGGTTTATTTTACGGTTGACGAGCTGAAGACGGCGGCGGACGTTTTCCCGATCGAGTTTCGTAATATGGAGCGTGCGCGCAAGGTTCTATACGGCGAAGACGTTCTGGCGGATGTCGAAATTTCAGACGAAAACTTACGTCACCAGACCGAATACGAGCTGCGCAGTAAATTGATTCGCCTGCGCCGTGCTTATATTCCGGCGAGCGTGGCGGTCGGAGATTTGATGAATCTGATGGCGGAAAGCCTTTCGAACTTTGCCGCGCTGTTTCGCGCCGTTTTACTGCTGCACGGCGTCGAGCCGCCGTTGACGAAACACAAAACGGTCGCGCTGACGGCGCGCGAACTGGGTTTGGACGGAAAACCGTTCGAGAAAATTTTTAATATTCGTGAAAATAACTTTGCGGAACGGCTCGACGAGGTTAAGGCAAACGAGCTTTTCGGCGAATACATGGAACAGATTGAAGCCGTCATCGCGGCGGTTGATAATTTAAGAGAATCGTAATTGCTAAGATGGTATCTGGCAAGGAGGAAAAAACTATGAGAAGAGCAATTTTATTAACAATCGCGCTTGTTTTTGCATTCGGTTTATCGGGGTGCAGCTACAACGATTTGAACGCGAAACAGCAGAACGTAAAGGGCAAATGGGCGAATGTCGAGAGCAACTTGCAGCGGCGCGCCGATTTGATTCCGAACCTGGTCAAAACCGCGCAGACGCTCGGCGTGCAGGAACAGGAAGTTTTCGGGCAAATCGCCGACGCGCGTTCGCGGCTGATTAACGCGACGCAGGCGCAGCCGCAAGGCTCGACCGGCGACAAAACCCCCGAACAAAAACAGGCGGTTCTGGACGCCAACAACAGCTTCGGCGGAACGGTCGGCAGACTGCTCAGCTTGCAGGAAACTTACCCGCAGCTTCGTTCGAGCGAAGCGTTTCTGAATGTTCAAACCGAACTTTCGGGCACGGAAAACCGCATCAACGTCGCCCGCATCGACTATAACCAAGCCGTTCAGGATTACAACACGACGCGCAACTCGTTCCCGACCGTTTTGACTGCAAGCCTGCTCGGATTCAAAGAAGAACCGACTTTTCAGGCAGACCCGGGCGCCAAACAAGCGCCGCAGCTGCCTGACCCGAATTCGATGCGCCGCAACCAGCCTGCCACCGCGCCGGCAAATACGCAGTAAACTAAAACCCGCGCGAATTGCACATCGCGCAATGGTCGCAGGGCTTGCCCGTCGGTTCGTACGGGCAAGCCTTTTCATTTTCGAGATTGGAAATTATTTCGTCAGCGATTTCTTCGAGACTCTTGAATTTCTCCTGACTGACATGAATAGGTTTGAAATTTGGGGCTTGAGAATTAAAACCGGGGACTGTAATCAGAGATTCGATTTTGTCTAATCTTTGATTGATTTTTTCGAGGCTCGAACGCAGGGCTTCGTCGCTTCCCTTTTCGTTTTCCTGCAAGAGCTGCGCGATGCGTTCGGCTAAATTTTGAGTGTTTCCGTCTATCACAATCTGTAATTCGTAACCTCTAATTTATAATTTCATATTACAAATTGCAGGTCAAAAGTTCTTTATTTTTCGTCCGGCAGCAAATCGACATAATCGACGACGCCGACGATTGCCGAATCAATCGCCGCACCGGCTCGACCGGTCGCGGCGGTCGAAGCCGACAAGCCTTCCTGCACGATGACGACCACATCACCGACGCCCGCCGAAACCGAATCAAGCGCGAGACACGTATAATCCATATCTTCGCCGGTCGGCGTAATCTGCCGGCAAAGCATTATCCGCGCGCCTTCGTAGCGCTGGTTTTTCTGCGTCGCCACAACGTTTCCGATAACCCTTGCTAAAAGCATAAATTACAAAAACTCTCCGTCGTCTGTTTGAAACCAATCGGCTGTTTCAAAAAGAAAATCTCTGAATTGCACTTCAAAAAAATCCGGTAAAAAGTACGAAGTTAGCTCGGCGCGGTTCTTTTTCCCGTATTTTTTAAGCCAATTCAGAGATTTTTGAGATTTATTTAACGGCAAGTTTCCCTGACATCGCATAGTTGAAAATTTGTCCGCCGGCGTTTTTTGTAAATACAAAAGATGTTTTTCGCCAGTCTGAAAACTATACACACAAGAACTTCCCGTAATCACCTCGATTTGTTTCGGCAAATCTGTTTTCCAGGCGTCAAGGATTTCCAAATTTGCCGTCGTCAGCCGCTCGCCTTCGGTCGAAGTCGAAACGGAAATTACTTTTGCCGTGACGACCGCATCAGCCCGCTGGTAATAAGTTTTTAACGACGCCGGAACGCAGCGACACGGAAACGCCGCGACTGCCGCCGTCAAAAGAACGAGTAAAACCAAAATTAATTTTGAGTAAACGGCAAACTTCATAACCTTTTAGGCGACCATCGAATTTTCGTCCGCCGTGCCCGATTGATTCATTCCGATAGCGCCTTCGTAAGCATTTTTCAAACCGCAGCAAAGCAATGTTTTATCGGCATCGCCGGTCGTCGCCGAGGCACCGTTAACGTGCGCCAATTCGTGAACCAAAGTTCCGGCAACCCACCAGCGCCCTTTATTAAAAGCACTTTGCGAAATACTGACGTCTTTGCCGCTGACGCTGATTGTTATTCCATACCAGCCGCGGTCGGTGCGCGGCTCGTAATTTATCCAGACCGTGTCGTCCGCCAAAATATCGTCAAATGTCTTGCCGCCGGGTAATTTTGCGAAACATTTATTACACGGCTTCATTCCCTTAACGTTGTTTTGCAAAATAAACAACGCCTGCTTTATCATCCGGAGCGCTTTTCCGTCTGAATATTCCCAATGCCGGTTGCCCAACGGAGAAGTCATGTTTCCATGTCCGCTTCCGGGTTCATTTATCTTAACCATGTTTTTATTCTCCTAAAGTACATTTACCTTTTGACGAGAGATAAAAACTATATTTGCCGACCTCAAAAACCCGAAAAAAATTCGCTTTAATCTTTTGAATTATAAACGTGCGCGTCCGAATCGATAATCCCGACAATCGTGCAGTCGGTCGGCGTGTCGTCGCGTTTGAAAGGAAAACTCGCTTCTTTGCCGCGACACCAGAAAACCAGCTCGCCGACGCCGGCGCCAACCGCGTCGAGCGCAATCAGCGGCTTGCCCTTCGGCTGCAAATCCGCATCCAGAGTCTGCACGAGCAGAAGTTTGCGCCCGTGAAGCGATTCGTTTTTCACGGTCGAAACGACATTTCCGATAACGCGAGCAATCTGCATTTTTGGGTTCGATGAGTTCGATGAGTTCGTCGGGTTCATTGAGTTCAAAGACTTTTACTCAATGAACTCGATAAACTCAACAAACAAATAAAATCTATGAACTTGTAAATTCGTAAGAATCAATCACGCCGATAATCGCCGCATCGACCGGGCAATCCTTGTTGCCT
>DASWRC010000055.1:0-14231 GCA_036403375.1 Pyrinomonadaceae bacterium | reverse complement strand
TTGAGTAAATAAAAGAAGTTTCCCGCAAAGGCGCAAAGCCGCCAATTTAAAGAGAAAATTTGTTTTTGCTTTTTTTGCGAGTTGTGCAACAATTATCACTTACACCTCCTATCAAAAATTATTCCAGCCAAATATCGACATAAGAGTTTTACCAATCCATGACACCGAGACCCCAGCTGAAGAACAAGTATATTGCCGAGAGAATTTATAAAGTAAAACCTTCGGGCATCCGCCGATTTTTCGGGATTGCCGCGAAGATGCCGGACGTGATTTCGCTCGGCATCGGCGAGCCGGATTTCACGACGCCCGCGCCGCTTTTTCAAGCCGGATTCGATTCCGTTATGCGCGGCGTGACCAATTACACGGCAAATTCCGGTTTGATTGAATTGCGCGAACGTCTCGCGGAACATCTCGAACGACTTTACGGCGTTTTGTATCGCGCGGACGGCGAAATGATGATAACGGTCGGCGTCAGCGAGGCTTTGCGCTGCGTGTTCGGCGCGATTTGCAATCCGGGCGACGAGATTATCGTGCCGACGCCGTGTTTTGTCGCGTATGAACCGGAAATTATCTTCGCCGACGGCGTTCTGGTAACCGTTCGATGCCGCGCCGAAAACAATTTTGAAATCACGGCGGAAGAAATCGAACCGCTCATAACGGCGCGCACGAAAGCGATTTTTCTCGGCTTTCCGAATAACCCGACCGGTGCGGTTCTCGGGCGCGAAAACGCTTTGAGAATCGCCCAATTGGCGGAAAAGCATGATTTATTGATTATCTCCGACGAGATTTACGACCGGCTGGTTTACGGTACGCAGCACGTTTGTTTTGCGGCGCTGCCGGCGATGAAAAATCGTACCGTTCTGCTCGGCGGTTTTTCAAAAGATTACGCGATGACCGGCTGGCGCGTCGGCTACGTCTGCGCCGAGCGCGAATTGATGGAAGCGTTTGCAAAAATTCATCAATACGACGTGATGAGCGCGCCGACCATCTCGCAGTTCGTCGCGCTCAAAGCGCTCGAAATCGGCGAACCGTTCGTTCGCGAGATGCACGCCGAATACGACAAACGCCGCCGACTGGTCGTTTCATCGTTGAACGAAATGGGCTTGGACTGCGTTGAGCCGAAAGGAGCTTTTTATGCTTTTCCTTCGGTCGCGAAAACGGGTTTATCGGACGAAACATTCGCCGAACGGCTTATCACGCAAGAAAAAGTCGCCGTCATTCCGGGCAGCGCGTTCGGCGCGGGCGGCGAAAATCACGTACGCATCGCGTACTGCAAATCTTACGAGCAAATCGAAATTGCTTTGGAGAGAATTAAAAGATTTCTCAAAAAAATCTAAAACAAGTAGAAGTTACGCAGTTGAAAAATTATTGAAAATAAAGGCAGTAACTTTCACAAAAGATGAAAGATGAAAGATAAAATCTGCCAGTTGTCACCTCTCATCTCTCATCTCTCATCTGTTAAAGTTTGCCGTGTACGCCGGTGCAGCCGTGCGAAACCGCCCACGGGCAGAAAATGGCTTTGCGTTTTCCGCCTGTTCATGCCGCGCGACGACTTCCAGATATTCGGATTCGACGCGGGTTGTTCCGTCCGTCGCTTGATTGTTTTGCGTCCGGAGATTTTCGAGGTCACGCCGGAGAGCCGCCTGCTTTTCTTCAACGCTTTCGAGCGCACCGAAAGCTTTTTGGGTCGGTCCGTAGAATGTGCGGAAATGTTCGACGACTTCCGCCGGCACTTTAAATAAAAAAAGCGGCGTAGATATTAATATCCGCGCCGCTTTTTTTGTCAACTTTGAAAACGCCCGGTTCATTATTAAAACTTTCATGCGCAGCAATGTTTTTACCGCGTTTCAGCGAGTAAATTACCGGAAAAGAGCGAGCTATTCGAGAAAACATTTTTGGGATAAACGCCTGTTCGCATGTGAATTTAGAAAGGATTATTCGGAAGATTTAAAGAGATAATGCTGCGCGGTTTCGCCGAAAATTTGAATTTGTTCCTGAATCCAGATTTCGGCGGATTCCTTGCCGGATTCTTCAGCCATAATTTCGGCGACCTGCGGCGCGACGGCGATTGCCGCGCGCGCGTTCAAAAATAAAGCGCGTGTCCGGCGGGCGAGAACGTCTTCGATCGTTTCCGCCATTTCGTTCCGCACTGCCCAGACGATTTCCGCTTTTCGATACGGCAAATCAGCATGAAGTTTTTCGCCAAAGTCGGGATTTTCCGCGATGAGTTTGACGATTTCGGCGGCGTCCGTGCCGTAAATATTTAAATCGCCCGTGTCTTCAACGGTTGAAGCCGCGCCGTGAATTTTCAGATTTTTCGTGACTGAAGGCTTTTCCGGCAAACCGGCAAGCTGTGCGGCTTGATTAATCGTGTCCTCCGCCATTCGCCGGTAAGTCGTCCATTTTCCGCCCGTAATGGTCAGCAGATTCGATTTATCAATTTCAATCGTATGCTCGCGCGAGAGTGTCGCCGTGTTTTGTGCGTTGTCCGCCTTAACGAGCGGGCGAATGCCGACGAAAACACTTAAGATATCTTGGCGACACGGTGGATTTTCGAGATAGTTTTTCGCGGTTTCAAGGATGAATTCGATTTCGTCGCGGCGCGCCCGCGGCTCCAATTCAGCTTTTTCAACCGGCGTGTCGGTCGTGCCGAAAAGGGCGTGCTCGTGCCACGGAATCGCAAAAAGGACGCGCTCGTCCGAGGTTTTCGGAATCATCAGCGCGTTGTCGGCGGGTAGAAATTTGCGGTCGAAGACAAGATGAATGCCCTGGCTCGGCGCGATGATGTTTTCCGCCGCGCGGTCGGAGAATTTCCTGACCGAATCGCAAAACGCGCCCGTCGCGTTGATGACCGTGCGGGCATTGGCGAGAAAGACCTGACCCGAAATTTCGTCCGACACGGCAGCGCCGTCGATTTTTCCTTCATCGTCGCGGTGAAGCGAGAAAACGCGCGCGTAATTCAGTAAAACCGCGCCTTGCTCGTCGGCGGACTGCGCCAGATTTATAAGCAGCCGCGCATCGTCAAACTGTCCGTCGAAATACAAAATTCCGCCCGCTAAATCCTGCTTTTTGACGTTCGGCAGCAATTTGACGGTTTCTTCAACCGACAAAATCTCGGATTTTCCAAAACCGTATTTGCCCGAAAGCAGATTGTAGGTTTTCAGTCCCGCGCCGTAAAAAAATTTGTCCCAATAACTGTAAACCGGCACGACAAATGCTTGTTTTCTCACTAGATGCGGCGCGTTGCGAAACAAAATTCCGCGTTCTTTTAAGGATTCACGAACGAGCGAAACATTGCCCTGCGCGAGATACCGGACGCCGCCGTGAACAAGTTTTGTCGAACGGCTCGACGTGCCTTTCCCGAAATCGTTTTGCTCAACCAGCAGGACTTCGTAGCCGCGCGAAGCGGCGTCCAGAGCGCAGCCGATGCCGGTTGCGCCGCCGCCGATAATAACAAAATCCCAGATTTTTTCGTGTTCGTGGACACGAGCGAGCATTTCCGTCCGATTCATTATGTAAAATAAAGAAAAATAAAGCGCTTTATAATTTGAATGTACCAGAAAACTTGTAAAATTTTCCAAATCCGATAACAATCTTTTTAGCTTTATGGCTGAAAAAATTCTTTCAAAACCTAATCGTCTGCCGTTCATTCTCTCGCTCGCCGTTCCCGGTTTGATGGTCGTTTTGCTTCGCTTTCAGGGGAGAATCTGGTGGTGCAAACTCGGCGATTATTCGGTTTACGTGAACGAGGCATGGAACAGCCGCCACACCTCGCAGCATTTTCTCGACCCGTACACGTTCACGCACATCCTGCACGGCGTAATATTTTTCTGGCTCGCGAGCCTGCTGTTTTCAAGATTTTCGGTCGTCCGGCGATTTTTTATCGCGATTTCGGCGGAAGCCGGGTGGGAAATTTTGGAAAACTCGAATTACATTATCGAAAAATACCGTGAAAACACGGCGTCTTTGGATTATTTCGGCGATTCGATTTTTAATTCGGTCGGCGACGTTCTGGCTTGTGCCGCGGGTTTCTGGATTGCTTATAAACTGGGCTGGTGGAAATCGCTGGCGTTCTTTTTATTGACGGAAATCGTTTTGCTTTTGTGGATTCGCGACGGGCTTCTGCTGAATATTCTGATGTTGATTTACCCGCTCGATTCCGTGAAAAACTGGCAGATGAATTTTTAAATGTGCCGCGAATAAACACGAAAGAACACGAAATTTATTAAATTATTTTTCGTGTTCTTTCGTGTTTATTCGCGGTTCTAAATTACCGTTCGCCGCGTGCGGCTTCGGTTTCGGTTTCAAGCTCGACGGCTAGTTTTCGCGAACCCGGCTGGTCGAAGGTTTCAATCCAGCGCATCGCTTCGTCGAGCACGCGTAGTTGATATTGTTTCCAGCCCGGTTTTCCGGCGACCGCGCCGAAATCGCCCGCATAATAAGCCGTGCGCGGCGGGCGAACGCGGTCGGTGACCGAGCGGTCAACCGAAATCATCATCGTCGGAATGCCGCGCGCTTCGATGGCGCGGGCGACGATTCCGAGAGTTTGGTGACAAAGGCGCGATGCCGGAACGAGCAGCGCGGCTTTGATTTCATAACCGACCAGGCGCTCGGCAATCTGCGGCGCTAATTCGCTGGCGACGAGTGCCGCGTTCGGAATCCACGGCGACAAACTCCACCAGACGTTGTTGAGTCTGCCGATAACGCCGTTGGCTTCGTATTCGAGCAGGCGGTCAATCGGAATTTGAGTGTTGCGGTCTTGTGCGACCGCCGCCGCGTCGTAGCCTTTCGCGGCGTATAGAAAATCTTCGGCTTCGACCTCAACCGGGAATTCGCGGAAATTCAAATCTCCGTCTTTCGACGATAAATCGAACGCGTCCGTGCCGTCGATATACGCACCGGCGGAAGAAATCAGACCGAGATTAAGCATCGGAAGCGCGCGCTGCAAGGGCGTAAAAGGCGCGTGCGTGTTTTCGACAAAAGGATAATTCGCTAAATTTTCGTTCCCGTTCCATCTTTTGAATCTGTCCGAAAATTCACCGGCTTTTTCAATCAATTTCATAAATCAAGCTGAAAAGTTAAATTTTAAATTCTTTATCAAAATCGAAATCTTTTAAATCATCAGTTTTTTTGTCAGACTTCGCAGAAGTAAAGCTTTTACCGGAAATTATAAAAAATGCAATGAGCGCGGCAATCATCGCCGCGACCAAAACCCAGACCGAGTATTCGTGCAGGTTGCTGAATTTGATTCGAAGCGGGTCGTCGAGCGCGATTTCATCAATCGGTTTGCCGATTTCCGCCTTGACGAATCTGAGCCATAAAGCGATGACGAATTGCCCGACGGCGCACGCCGCCGTCAGCAGCAGCAGCAAAATTCTTTCCGTCCAGAGCAAAAAGCGGTTCGTCGCGCCGGCTCCGACAAACGAAGTCGCCAGCAGAATCAAGCCGATTACCAAGCCGCTGATGTTCACAATCATTAAATTTTGGGAAACAATCGCACCGGCGTGTTCCAGAAAGGTTGCAACCTGCCGCTCGCGCAGGACTCCAAAGGCGCTCGGAGCCACCGCAAAACTGAAAAAAACAGCCGCGCCGAGCCACAACCCAATCAGCAAAAGCCTTATATTTGAAAGAAATTTCATCTGCTTAAACAACTTTTTATTATGAGGTTTTTCCGTCAAAAGGGCAAAAGCGCGTGGGAATTAAAAAGTAAAAGTGCAAAATTAAAAACCGAAAAGGCGAAAACGCGCGGCGTTTTTCGATAAATGCTTGAATTGCGCGCCGGATTTGGTGCATAATTGCGTTTGGCAAAACCGTTTTTGCCGCCGCTTTGAGGAAACTCCGCGAAACTCCGCCGCAAATCCGATTTTTTTTGAATCGTGCACGTATCTTATGAAAGCCCTTAGAAGCAAAAGTGTATTTGTTTCCTTGCTGTTATCGCTGATTGGCGCTTTGCTGATTATTTTTTCGTGCGAGTTCGTTTTTAGTCTCACGCTTTATCTGGGCAAATATTTGCCGGTCGAAAAATTATCGCTCAATTGGTGGAGCTTTTTGATGATGATTCTGGTGGCGCTGGCGATCGGGTTTTTGACCGAAAGTTTCAGCGTCAAGCGAATCTTAAAATTCGCCGTTCCGTTTGTCGTCGTCTGGGCGGTTTTGTCGTTTGTGGCGGCAGCTTATTTTTCGGTGAATTTGTTTTTTATCCGGACGGTTTCCGTTATCCTTTTGCCGATTCTGCTGATTCATCTGAAAAAACTCTGGCTGATTGATTCGGAGCTGACCGAAAAGCTGGTCGAGCTTGCTTCAGCCGGGCATATTCTCGAAGGAAAATCCGCCGATTTACGTATCGAAAGCGGGCTGCGTCTGCTCGAAACGGTTTTTCCGCTTTCTGAAGCAATCGTTTTCCGCCTCGATAAATCGGGACGCTTAACGCCGGTCGGACGCGCCCGCAGCGAAAATTTAAGCGATTCGATGAAAGTGCGGCAGAACGCCTGGCGCGAAAGCGTCGCGTTGTGCGAACGCGCACTCGAATCGCGGACAACCGTTATCGAATCGGACGAAAATAAAACAAAATCAGCGCACGTCGCGCTGCCGCTCGTTTACGAAGGCGTTGCGGTGGGCGTTTTGTTCGTCAAAGTTTATCGCGATTTTGAGCGCGCCGACCAGTATGTGCTCGAATCTTTCTGCGGGCAGCTGGCGCGAAACTTTCAGCGCCGCGAGCTGCGCGGCAAAGATTTACCGAACAAATTCTGGTGGAGCTTTCTTTCAACCAATTCGGCGGAAAATCGCGTCGGAACGACGAGTTTGATAAAAAGTTTGATGAAAGAGCAATCGTTCAGCGCCGTCGCCAGCTCGTATTTGAAGGAAGCGCACGCGATTGCTTATCTGGACGGCACGCTCGCGTATCTCAACCGCCAGATGCGGCATCTCGCCGTGCTTAAGACCGAGCAGATTTACGAGCTTGACCTTTTCGGGCTGCTGGAAAATTTCAAAACCGACGTTTTCAGTGAACCCCACCTCGCGATTCGCCGCGTTCTGCAAACCGGCGATACTTATCAGAACGAGCTCTTTTTTCAGGAAAAAAATCAAACGCTCGATTTGCAGATTTCGCTCGTCAAAGTGCCGTCCGACGACGTTTCGATACACGACACCGACGTGGCGATGAAACCGGCGTGTTTTTTGATAACCCTGCGCGATATTTCCGCCGTCAAGGAAAACGAAAAGCTCCGCTCGGACATGACGAGTCTCATGTCGCATGAGCTTCGGACGCCGGTTACGAGCATCAAAGGCTTTGCCGAACTGCTTCTGATGGATGAAAATTTGTCGGAAGAAAACCGCGAATTTCTGACGATTATCGCCAATGAATCGCAGCGGCTCTCAAAAATGCTCTCGACGTTTTTGTCGGTTTCAAATCTCGAACAATCCGATAAAAAGGAAGTTTCAAAGGTTGCCGTCAAGCTCGATTCGGTCGTCCGCGAAGTCGTCGATGAATTGCAGGAAACCGCCAAGCGCAAACGCATCCGGCTGGTCGAGCAGCAAGGCGAAAACCTGCCGCCGATTGCCGCCGATAAGGGTTTGATTCGCCGCGCCGTTTCAAATTTAATCGACAACGCCATTAAATACAGCCCCGAGCGGACTTCCGTAATGATTTCGACCGTGCTCGAAGCCGATTTTCTGCGCGTCGTCGTCGAAGATAGAGGCTACGGAATCCCGTCGGACGAAAAGGAAAAAATCTGGCAGAAATTCTACCGCGTGGCGCGTGACGGTCAGGATAAGGCAGACGAATCGACGGGCTTGGGACTGTCGCTCGTCAAAGAAGTCGTCGAGCAGCACGGCGGCGCGTGCAGCGTCGAATCCGAAGTCGGACAAGGCTCGCGTTTTAGTTTCACGCTGCCGCGACTTTAAAAAGTTGACGGAAAGTCGGCAGAGTTGACAGAAAGTCGGCAGAGTTGACAGAAAGTTAACAGAGTTGCAGAGTTATTAAAAAGTTCGCGAATAGTTTTAGTTTCAAATTCAATAGACCAAAACTATCTGCAACTTTCTGATAACTATCCGATAACTTTCTGTGAACTTTCTGCAAACTTACAACGAGCTTTTCGCCTATTGCGAAGCGGAGAATTTTGCCGGTTACGACCCGTTCGACGGTTTGAACAGCCGCATTTTTCAGGCGTCGCCGCTGAAATATTCCCGGACGGCAAGGCTCGCGTGGCTGCAAATGGTCAAGCGGTCGGCGCGAAATCTGCGACCCGCGCTGAAAATTGAAAAAGGCGTCAATCCGAAAGGCATCGCGCTTTTTGCCCTGGCTGAACTTTCAAGATTTAGAGCGACTTACAAACCGAATCACGCCGAAAACGCCAAAAATTTTCTCGAAAAACTCGACTCGTTAAAAATTCAACTTCCAAAGACCAAAGACCAAAAACCAAAAACCGCTTTCGGTTATAATTTCGACTGGCAATCGCGCGCCTTTTTTGCTCCTTGCGGAACGCCGACCGTCGTGCCGACGGCTTTTGCCGCGCACGCTTTTTTAGAAGGTTTCGAGCTTTTCGCTGACGAAAGTTATCTCGAAACCGCGCGCGAAATCTGCCGGTTTATGACGGAAGATTTGAACCGCATCGGCGAAACCGAACGCGAAGTTTGTTTCAGTTACACGCCGCTTGATAAAAACGTGATTTTTAACGCGTCGCTGCTCGCGGGCGAAGTGCTGGCAAAAACCGGCGCGATTCTGTGCGACGAAGAATATTTGAAATTAGCCGAACGGGCGGCGAATTTTGTCGTCAACCGCCAGAACGAAAACGGTTCGTGGGCGTACGGCGCGCGCGGCAAACACGCGTGGGTCGATAATTTTCATACGGCTTACGTTCTGGTTTCGCTGTTTCGCCTGCAAAAAACGATTCCGGGGTTTAATTGCGAAAAAACGATTAGAAAGGGTCTGGATTATTGGCTCGAAAATTTTTTTCTCGCCGACGGAACGCCGAAATATTACGACTGCGAAATGTATCCGATTGATATTCATTCGGCTTCCGCCGGAACGGTCGCGCTCGTCGAGCTAAATGAATTTGACGCGCGCTGTCTGCCTCTGGCGGAAAAAGTTGCGCGCTGGACAATTGAAAATATGCGTGATGAACGCGGATTTTTTTATTATCAAAAGCGAAAGAGCGGAATGGTCAAAACCTCTTTCATTCGCTGGTCTAACGCGTGGACTCTATATGCTCTGGCGCGTTTGGCGGAAGCTGAAAACGGCGCTGCAAATTCATGAATATTACCGAAACGCTCAAAAAAGCGACCGAAATTCTGCACGAAAGCGGACTTGCCGAACCGCGCCGCGAGGCTAATTCGCTGCTCGCTTTCGCGCTCGGCAAAGACCGAACTTTTCTCATCACGCGCAGCAATTACGAGCTTTCGCAAGCAGAAGAAATAAAATTTCAAGCAATTCTCAAAAGACGCGCGCAGCGCGAGCCGCTGCAATATATTACGGGCAGACAGGAATTTTACGGGCTGGATTTTCGCGTCAGCCGGGACGTTTTGATTCCGCGTCCGGAAACGGAAATAATTGTCGAAAATTCGATTGAGATTTTGAAAACTTTGGAAAATTCGCGGTTTTGCGAAATCGGCGTCGGCTCGGGCTGTATTTCGGTCGCGATTCTGCACAATGTGGAAAGCGCTTCGGCGGTCGGACTCGATGTGGCTGAAAAGGCTTTGGAAATCGCCCGGGCGAATGCGGAAAATCATCGCGTTTCGGAAAGATTCGATTTGAAAATTTCTAACGTTTTCGACGCCTTGAAGGATGAAAAATTCGATTTGATTGTTTCAAATCCGCCGTACATTCCGCGCGCGAAAATTGCCGGTTTACAGGTGGAAGTGCGCGATTACGAGCCTTTAAACGCTTTGACCGACGGCGACGACGGGCTTTCGATTATCGAAAAAATCGCGGCGGGCGCGCCCGCGTACTTAAATCCGGACGGCTTTTTGCTGATGGAAATCGGATTCGGGCAAGCGGCTGACGTGAAAGGCTTGTTTGACCGCAAAATCTGGCGCGTGTTCGAGATTTTGCCGGATTTGCAGGGAATTCCGCGCACCGTTCGGGCACAAGTTTTTTAATTTAAGAAATTTTATTGGTTTTGCGGCGCGAATTTTGCTATATTTCAATTATCGAATCAAACGTTTTATTTTGATACATTTCAGGGAAAATTATCGGAGGGATTTATGAGAAACGAGTACGATAGAGAAGAATCGAGTGCGACTACGAAATTAACATATTTGCTCATCGGCGGCGGCATCGGCGCGATACTGGCATTGCTTTTTGCGCCGAAATCGGGCGAAGAGCTGCGCGGCGACATTGCCGACGTGACGCGCAAAGGCATCGAAAAAGGTCGCGAAACGGCATCGCAATTACAGGAAAGAGCCGGTGAATATTACGAGGTAACGCGCGAAAAAGCCGGTGAATATTACCAGGCGGCGCAGGAAAAAGCCGGTGAATTGAAATCAAAGGCAGGCGAAATAGCCGAAAAGGCAAAATCGGCGGCGTCGAGCACGGCGAACCCGTTTAGCGCGGCGATTGAAGCCGGAAAAGACGCCTATACGGAAGAAAAACGCAAGAACGAATCGAAGGCGATTACCGAAGGTCGCCCGACGTATCCGGTTGAAAAAGAAGGCTAGCACGCGCTCGCCCGGCGAGATTACAGATTACATACTTTCAGATTATTTGTAATTTGTAATCCGTAATTTTCGAATCTTTGTAATTTGTAATCGCACCCGAAGGTGCCACTATTAGTTATGCAAGCAAATAACCCGCAGTTCTGGATGATGATTGCGTCAATCGTCATTGCGGTATGTTTTATCGTGATGGCGATTGCGCTGATTGCGATTGCCGTCGTCGTTCGGCGCGTTGTCGGGACGGTCAAGCGCGTCGAGGAAAAGGTTGACCCGATTCTGACGAAAATCGAGCCGCTGATGGCGAAAGTCAACGCCATCGGCGAGCAGGGAAAATTGATTTCGGCGCAGTTTAACGAGATTTCGGAAAATCTTTCAACGGCGACGAAATATTTTGCCGATTCCGCCGGACTCGTTCGCGAAGAAGTTGCCGAGCTGAAATTGCTCGTCGGGCAAACGGCGCTGGTCGCAAAGGATAAAGTTGAATTAGTCAGCAATACGATTGAGCGCACCAATAATCAGGTTGTTTCGACGACCGAGTTTATCCAAACCAAAGTCGTCGAACCGGCGCGCGAAATCGCGGCGATTATGGCTGGTGTCCGCAAAGGTCTGGAAGTGCTTTTCGCGCCCGCGCCGAAACAGATTGACCGCGTTTATATGGACGACGAGATGTTTATCGGGTAGGTTTAAGTCGGAACTCAAAACAAAAGGCTTGAGATTTGCTGTCTCAAGCCTTTTTGTTTTTAACAGGAGAAAAGAAGAGTGTTAGTTGTCTTTCTTTTCGGTTTGCGGGGTTTGACGGTTTTGCTGGCGCTGCAATTTGCGCTCTTCCCGTAATTTCTGCATTTCCGCTTTCTTGGCTTCGAGCTGCTGGCGTTGTTCCGGCGTGAGAACCGCTAACACCTGCTGACGGACGGATTCTTCTTTCGCCTGTCTTTCGTCGCGCAGAGTTTTGAGCCGTGCTTCCTGTTCGGTGGTCAGCGTATTGTTGCGCTTGGCTTCGTGAAGCGTGCGAAACTCGGCAAAGCCTTCCTTGTTCGGACGGTTCGATTCCATGATGGTTTTAATCTGCTCTTTTTGAGCATCGGTGAGATTCACATCACGAAGACCGAATAAAAGACCGCCGCCGCGACCGCCGCGCCGAAATCCTTCACCGCGTCCGTCACGCTTGCCTTGACGGCGCCATTCGCGTTTTTCCTGTTTTTGTGTGTTGTCGGAATCGGTTTTCGGCGTTTCCTGCGCTGATGCGAAACTGGAGAACGCAAACAGTGCAAATGCAAAGGTCAGAGCCGAAAAGAATTTATTTTTAAGTGACATTTTGTACCTCTTTATGATTTTTGGAATTAAGCTTTTCGCTTTTCACAACGTTTGACGCGCCAAAAATTGATTTGGTCGAATGTTTTTTGTCCGTAATCGTAAAGAATTGTAAAGCGATTGGTAATTGGTAATCGGCAATTAAAAATACAAAACATCTTCAAATACTAAAAATTAAAAACCAAATACCAATTACCAATTACCAAAAACCTTGCTTAGCATTTAACTTTTGCTCTCGGGCACTGTAAAATGCGAAATTTGGGTAAGGAATCAAGCGAAACAAAATGAGATTTTTATCGGAAATAAATTCACCTGCGGATTTGCGGCAGTTAAAGGTTGAAGATTTGCAGGAAGTCGCCGACGAAGTGCGCGCTTTTATCATCGACACCTGCTCGCGCGTCGGCGGTCACACGGGCGCCAGCCTCGGCGCGGTCGAGTTAGCCGTCGCGATGCATTACGTATTCGACACGCCGCACGATAGATTGGTCTGGGACGTCGGGCATCAGGCTTACGCGCACAAGATTCTGACGGGCAGACGCGACGAGCTGCACACGATTAAAACTTACGGCGGATTGTCGGGTTTTCTGCGACGCGAAGAATCGGAATACGACACGTTCGGCGCGGGACACGCTTCGACATCTCTGTCGGCAGCGCTCGGAATGGCGGTCGCGCGCGATAAAAAAAGCGAGGATTTTCACGTCTGCGCGCTCATCGGCGATTCTTCTCTGGCGGGCGGCATGGCGATGGAAGCCATCAACCAAGCCGGGCATTTGAAATCGCGCCTGATTGTTCTCTTAAACGACAACGAAATGTCGATTGCGCCGGCAGTCGGCGGGCTGGCGCGTTACTTGAACCGCATCAAAGGCGCGCAGAGTTACCAGCATTTCAAGGAAGAACTCGGCGACGCGCTCGAAAGCGTGCCGCATTTCGGCGAGCGGCTTCGGCGCGCGGCGAAATCCGTCAAAGATGCGATTGCGGCGGCGGTTTTGCCGGGCGCGCTGGTTAATGAACTCGGTTTTAAGTACATCGGTTACGTTGACGGTCATAACGTCCCGATGCTCGTGCGCGCGCTCGAAGAGGCGAAAAAAATCGAAGATGGTCCGGTTATCGTTCACGCACTGACGACGAAAGGCAAAGGGTTTCCGAACCCGGAAAAAAATTATTATGCCTATCACGCGACCGGACCTTTCGACCCGACGACCGGTCTGCCGTATAAATCCACAAAGCAAGTGCCGCCGACTTACACGGAAGTTTTCGGCAAAACGATGTGCGAGCTGATGAAAACCGATAAATCAATCGTCGCGCTGACCGCCGCGATGCCGGACGGAACGGGTATCGATTACGTTTTGAAGGAATTTCCCGAGCGCGCGTTCGATGTCGGCATTGCCGAACAGCACGCCGTCACGTTCTGCGCCGGAATGGCGTGCGAAGGCTTAAAACCGGTCGCGGCGATTTATTCGACGTTTTTACAGCGCGCCTTCGACCAGGTACTTCACGACGTTTGCCTGCAGGATTTGAATGTCACATTAGCGATGGACAGAGCCGGAATCGTCGGCGCCGACGGTCCGACGCATCACGGTCTGCTCGACATTGCGTATCTTCGCAGCTATCCGAACATCGTTTTGTGCGCGCCCAAAGATGAAGCCGAACTGCGCGATATGATGCTGACGGCAATCGAACACGCGGGCGCGGCGGCGATTCGTTACCCGCGCGGCAGCGGTTTCGGCGTCGATATTTCCGCGCCGCCGCAAAAATTGGAAATCGGTAAAGGCGAAATTTTACGGATGGGCGACGGCGATGTCGCGATTCTCGGGTATGGTTCGATGGTTTATCCGTCGATTCAGGCGGCGGAAAATTTGGCAAAAGACGGCATCGAGGCAACCGTTGTCAATGCCCGGTTCGTCAAACCGCTTGACGCGGAGCTGATTTTAAACCTTGCCCGCTCGAATCGCGTAATTATAACGGCGGAAGAAGCCTATCTGGCGGGCGGTTTCGGCTCGGCGGTGATGGAGCTTTTAGAAGAAAACAGCTTGCTCGACAAAGTAAATGTCATCCGCATGGGCGTTCCCGACCGCATTATCACGCACGGCGACCCGAAATTATTGCTCGCCAAGTACGGTTTGGACGCAGACGGAATTTATCGGAAGGCAAAAGAATCCGCCGCAAATTTAGAAGAGCGCCGTCTGGGAAAGAAACGGCTGAAAGTAGTTAAATAGTGGTCGGCGGTCGGCGGTCAGTGGTCAGAAAAAATCTGATTTCACTGACCGCCG
>DASWRC010000054.1:0-12861 GCA_036403375.1 Pyrinomonadaceae bacterium | reverse complement strand
CCGTAATTACCGAAACCGGGCGTCAGCCAAATCATCCCGAAAATACTGATAACAAAGCATATCATAAAAAGATAGCAGTTATAATTCGGGTAGCCCAAGCCTTCGGTCATCTGCCAGGCGACGATTTCAATCGCCAAAAGGCTGAAAGTTATAGTGTGCAGAATCAAAAGCGTCGTCGATTTTTCGGCAAATTCCGCGCCCATCCAGAGAAATAGAAAAGTTCGGCTTTCGACAATCAAAGTCGCACCGAGAAAGACCGCCAGGAAAGCGACGATTTTGGTCGCTTTGCGGTAAAGCCCGAGAAGCTTTTCCCGCTCGTCTTTCAATTCACTCGCCAGCGGGAAAATCACGAGCATCAGGCTGCTGATAAAACTGTGTATATAAAGCGCGAGCATCATCGGCACGACATAGAAAGTCAGACTTTCCGCGCCGAGCCTGCCGGTAATCCAGCTTCGCTCGAAAAGCAGTAGAATATTTGCAAGAATCTGGTAAGCAATCACGCCCGAGCTGTATTTAAAGACCAGCCTTAGCGTCTCGCGGCTAAATTTCATGCTCAAAGAAAATTCGGGCAGAAGCCTTTTTGCAAACCCGGCGGCAAGAAATGCGGCGCCCGCCGTAATCAAAAGATTCCAGCCGAGCAGAGCGAGCAAACCGAACCCCTTTAACGCCAGCAGAAGATTTCCCGAAATCGTCAGAATATTATTCAGGTTGAGGATTTTCGCGTAAACGTCGAAACGGTGAAGACCTTGCAGAATCGCGTTAAAAACCTGGTTGAGCATCAGGAAAAATATCGTCAGTGCCGCGATATAAAGCGCATCGACGGTTTTCGCCTGCGCTTCGGTCTGGATTTTCAAAACCTGTGTGACCAATGGATTCGCCGCCGCGAAGATTGCCACCAAGCCGAGCGCGCCCAAACCGAGATTGATAAAAAGCGTCGCCGAGATGACTTCCGCAATCCTTTCGCTGCTCCCGCTCGCGCGATATTCGGCAACATACTTTGTAATCGCGCGCCCGACGTTGAAATTGAAGGAATACGCGATAAACCCCAGAACGAGCGCGTAGATTCCGTAATCTTCATGCCCGAGCGCCCGGACAATGACGGGCGTCGCCACAAAACTCAAAATAAGCGGTAAAAGCCATGTCGAAAAGCCGTAGATGCTGTTTCGGACAATGCTTTTGCTGTTATCGTTCGTTTTCGGAGTCATCTATTTTTGCTCGAAACTTTCCGCGTAAGCCTGAAAAGCAATTTCCGAAACCGTTTTTTCGTTGAAATTTGCCAGAACCCATGCGCGCCCGTTCTGTGCCAGTTTTTCCCGTAAGGCGGCGTCCGTTTTTAATCTTTTGACGGCATCCCCGAGCGCGAGCGCGTCGCCGGCTTCAATCAGAATACCGGTTTCGCCGTCTTTGACGGCTTCGGGAATCGCGTACACGTCGGTTGAAATGCTCGGAATGCCGAGCGCCATCGCTTCGAGCAATGAAATCGGCAAGCCTTCGACAAAGCTCGGCAGAGTAAAAACATCCGCGACGCGCAAAAATTTCATCAATTCGAGGTGACTCTCGCCAATCGCTTCGGATTTAATCAGGCAGAAGCTTTCCTCTAGATTGAAACTTTCGATTTTTGCCGCTTCGTCCGCCGTCAGAACGGAATTTGAAATCCATACGAAAGCAAAATCCGTCGAATCCTTAAAAATTTCCCGCGCGGCTTCAAGAAATGTCCAGCGCCCTTTGCGGTCGATAAACTGCCCGAGACAAAAAACGAGAAACTTGTTTTTCGGTAAGCCGAATTTTTCTAAAATTTCCTCGCGGTCGATTTTTGCGGCAAGTGCCGCATCGATTTCGTCCGGGTTGACGTTGGTGTATGTCACTTTTATTTTCTCGAAAAAGTTTTTGGAAACAAAAGGTTTCAGACTGCTTTTAGCGTCCTCGTTCGAGGCAAAAATATGAAAGTTTTCGAATCGCGTAATCAGCGCAAATTTTTGTTTCCAAAGCCGGGCGCGCCATTTTGAAACCTTCGGCAAGGCATTATGCATCGTCATAAAAACTTTGGCGCGCCGCGCGAGAAGAGCGAGCGCCAGCACGGATTGCCACGGCGCAAGCTCGATGTGGAGAACCGAATCCGTGAAATCCAATCTATTTAAAAATCTTATCAAAACCGCTTCGTTTTTGAATTTATTCCAATGCCTTTCGAGCTTTCGCCTTAAACCGCTTGCCGGCTTTAAATCCGCCGCGCGTTCGAGAAATTCGTACTCGATTCCACGATTTTCGCAAAAACTTATAAACTGCCGGTTTGTTTCGCGCGGGAAAACGAATTTGACGCGCGCCCGATTTTTTATCCGCGAAGCAATGCCGAGAAAATAGACCTGCGCGCCGCCCCATTCCGTGTAGTTCCAAACATAAACCACTCGTTGAGGTTTTGGCGCTTGCTGGTTTTTGGTGTTTTCAGACTTCAAGTATTTGGCAAAGTGTCGGCAAACCGTCAATTAAAGTTATGCTTTAAGAAATTCCGGCAAAAGAAATTGCAGTTTAGCAAAATTCTCAGTCGCCTGTCTTCTGACTCAAATAAAATTATTTTGCCCCGATAATTTTGTATTTCGGGCTTTTGTTGGCATAATTCCGATTTTATGAATTTCTTTGCCGCGCCGGGTTTTCGGAATATTGCTTTCTTCATTTTGCTGATCGTTTTTTGCTGCTGCCCGGTCTGGGCGGTTCGCTATTTTATCAACCAGGACGGCTCGGCGCATCTTTATTCTTCGTTCCTGATGCTCGAACTTCTGAAAGGCAATCCGGCGGCAAACGAGCTTTTCGCTTTTAATTCTTTGAGCCTCCCGAATTCGTCCGGTCATTGGCTGATGGTTTTGTTGCTGAATTTTCTCTCGCCTTTTGCGGTCACCAAAATTATCGTCACGCTCACCTTTGCCGGGTTCGTCGCCAGCATCGGCTGGCTGCGGCTGAAAACTGCCGGCACGGAAGGCTTGAAGACCAGCTTTCTAATCGGTGCGGCAATCGGTTTCAACTGGCTCTGGCTCGTCGGTTTTTACAATTTCCTGCTCGGCGTCTGCTGCTTTGTTTTCACGGTCGGTTTATTTTACGGCTGCCGCGAAAAAATGAATTTCCCGCGCGCGCTCGTTCTCGCTTCCCTGTTTCTGTTGGCGTATTTCAGTCATATCGTCAGCTTTGCAGTGCTTGCCGGCAGCATTCTGATCCTCGCGTGTTCAGCTTCAAAAGAAAATATCGGGCGCAATCTGATTTGGGTTTTCGCGGCGCTCGTGCCGGTTTTGCCGCTCGTCATTGTTTACAAAACGCTCAGCGCCGGCGGCGGCGGTTTTTCGCCCGCCTGGCGAAACCTGGAAAATCCCTTTTCTCCCTTGAGCTGGTTTTCGCAAATTCGCACGGCTGACCCGTTTATTCTAATCAGCCGCAAATCTTTCCCGTTTGCGGCGGCAGAGTCCAAATATTTTGCGATTTTCGCGCCGATTTTATGGATTCTGGCGGCGCTTCTCTCGCTCGGCGTCGCGACATTTAAGGAAAAATCCGCGCTGTTTACAAAAACAAGCCTCGTTTTCGCTTTTTTATTCGTTTCCATTATACTCGCCGCGCTGTTTGCGCCCGATGATTTCGGCTTAACCAACGGCAGCGTTCTGCGCGAAAGACTTCTGCTTTGCGGGCTTGTTTTTTTTATACCGCTTTTTCGCGCCCGAAATTCCCTGCTCTTAAAACGACTGGCGCAGATTTGTCTGGCGTTCGTCATCTCTTTTCAAACCGCCGCGCTCCTGGAATACTCGCTGCAAACCGATTCGCAGGCGAAGGAATTTCTGGCGGCGCAAAGCGCGATTTTGCCCGGCGAGAGATTAGCTTCGGTCGTCGTGGTCGAAGACTCTCAGCGGTTTCACTCAATCCCGACGGCGATGCTGAACAATTACGCCGGCATCGCTTCAAATCGAATTGTCTGGGACAATTACGAAATCGGTCATTATCTTTTCCCGATTGTCGCGCGGCATGCGGCGGACAAGCAGTTCGTTTTCGATTTTACGCAAAACAACGCTTTTTTACAGGATAATTCGAGCCAAAATTTTGAAGAAAAATTGGCAAAGCTCGATTTGTGTCTCGCCGAAAACCACCAAAAAATCCAAACTTTACTGGTTTGGGGGCGAAATGCGCGCGTCGAGGCGATTTTAAGCCGCTGGTTCGAGCCCGCGCCTGTTTTTGAAACCGTGCGCGTGCGCGTTTTTCGTCATAAACTATAAAATAACTCGGCTTGTCGCCCCATTCTAAAATGTGTATCGTTAAATGAATATGAAGAAAATCTTGGTCACCGGCGGTTCAGGTCTCGTCGGTCGGCATCTCAAGGAAATTCTGCCTGAAGCCACTTACATTTCATCAAAAGATTACGATTTACGCTCCGAAACGGATGTCAAACGTCTTTGCGCACAGGACTGGGAGCATATCGTTCATCTGGCGGCGCGCGTCGGCGGCATTATCGAAAACATCAATTTCCCGGCGGAATTTATCGAGCAGAATCTTTTGATGAACACTCTGCTTCTGAAATACGCGCGGCTCAATCGGGTTCCGCGCCTGACGGCGATTCTTTCGACCTGTATTTATCCGGACGTTTATGAGCAATATCCTTTGAAAGAAGAAGATTTGCACAAAGGCGAGCCGCAAAAAACCAATTTTGCATACGCGATTGCCAAACGCGCCCTCGCCGTGCAGATTGACGCTTACAACCAGCAGTACGAGACGAAATATAATTACCTGATTCCGTGCAATCTCTACGGCGAATACGACAAGATTGACGAAAAACGCAGTCATTATTTAACCGCGCTTTTAGGAAAAATCATCAGCGCCGAACGCGAGCAAAAATCACAAATAAACCTGCTCGGAACCGGCAAACCGCTGCGGCAGTTCATGTACGGCGGCGATTTGGCGCGCACCATCAAGCACTGCATCGAAACCGACATCCACGAATCGTTCAACGTCGCGGTCGATGAAAACCGGAGCATCCGAGAGATTGCCGAAATTGCCCTGAAAGCAACCGGACACGAAGATTTCACGCTTGTTTTCGACCGGACTTCGCCCGACGGGCAGTTTCGTAAAGACGTTTCAAACGCGCGTATGAAATCCTTTCTGCCGGATTTTGAATTTACGCCTTTGCCGGACGGAATCAGAAAAGTTTACCAATTTTACGAAGCCAACCAAACGCTATGAAAAAAGCCTTGATAACCGGCATCAACGGTCAGGACGGAAGCTATCTATCGGAATTTTTACTCGAAAAAGGTTACGAAGTTCATGGGATTTTGAAAAGAAACTCGGTCGCCGAGACACAGACGACGCGCATCGAGCATATTCGCCCGAAAATCAATCTTTATTACGGCGACGTCACCGATTTATCGTCGCTGATTTACGTCATCAAGGAGATTCAGCCCGACGAGCTTTATCATCTCGCCGCTCAATCGCACGTTCGAATCTCGTTCGACCAGCCGATTTACACGGCGAACGCGACCGGGCTTTCGACCGTCAACGTGCTCGAAGCCGTGCGCCTGATGAAACCCGACATCAAGGTTTACCAGGCTTCGTCGTCCGAAATGTTCGGCAACTCGATTGAAACGGACGGCTTTCAGCGCGAAACGACGCCGATGAACCCGGTTTCGCCCTACGGCTGCGCAAAGGTTTTCGCCTATCATCTGGCGCGAAATTACCGCAACGCTTACAAACTTTTTGTCAGCAACGGAATTTTGTTCAACCACGAAAGCCCGCGCCGCGGAACGAACTTTGTCACCAACAAGGTCTGCAAGGAAGCCGTGCGAATTTTTTATAAACAGACCGACCGCCTTGAACTCGGAAATATGCAGGCGACGCGCGATTGGGGACACGCGGCGGATTACGTCAAGGCGATGTGGCAGATTCTGCAGATGGACGCGCCCGACGATTACGTCTGCGCGACCGGCATCTCGCACAGCGTTCAGGATTTGGTCGAATACGTTTTCGGCAAGCTCGATTTAGACTGGCAGGAACGGGTTTTCGTCAACGAAAGATATTTGCGACCGGAAGAACTTCACAATTTGAAAGGCGACGCCGCCAAGCTCCGCAAGGCGACCGGCTGGACGACGGATTACACGTTTGAAACGATGCTCGACGAGATGATCGGCTACTGGCTCGAAGAATTAAAATACTAAAAAATGGAAAACGGAAAACGGAAAGTGGAAAATATTTCGATTTTCCACTTTCCGTTTTCCGTTTTCCATTAAAAAACTAATTCTGCACGATTTTGTCGGAATAAATCTCGGCGAGCGGCTTTTCCTTTATCTGATTTGCGTAGCTGCCTTCGATGTTTTTGCCGAATGCCCAGCGCATCAAAAATATCGGAAAGGCGATTGCGCCTTCAAAGCGATTCGGCGCGCCGTGCCATGTCGCGAGAAAGCGTCGGCGCAGGCTGTGCGCGTTGCCTAAATCGACGAAAAGCGTCCGCATCAATTTTTTGAAAGGCATATTGCGGACGCGCGGCGGCAGATTGTTCGGCTGGCAGAAAACCCGCGCGCGCGGCTCGATTAAAAGCCGCCAGCCCCGCCGGCGCATCCGCGGCGTATATTCGGCATCACCGAAATGCGGAAAACGTTTTTCGTTCATCAAGCCGCATTCTTTGATTGCCGCGACGGGAAAAAGAACGCAGTTGCCGACAATTAATTCGACTTCCCAGGGCTTTTTCGGAACCGTCCAAATCGTCTGCTGAACCCAGTGGCGAAAGCCGCCCGCCCACAATTCCCAGCGCGGCGAAACCTGAAAGATTTTATGCGGCGTGTCCCACAAAAGCAGCAGCGCGCCGACGATTGAACGCGGATTCCGCCGAGCGGTTTCAATCATCAACTGCAAAAAGCTTTCGTCGAAAACCTCGTCGTCGTTAATGGTCAAAACGTAATCCGGGTTGTGTTTGAGCGCCGCTTCGATGCCGCGGTTCGTTCCGGCGGTAAACCATAGATTGCCGTCGCCGCGCACGATTTCGACGTCCGGGTAATTTTCGACAACCGCCTCGCTCGTGCCGTCGGTCGAGCCGTCGTCCACAATAACAACATGGACGTCCAAGCCGTCTTTATTGACGCGCGCGAGACTTTTCAGGCACTGCAAAGTAATATCACGCCGGTTATGAACCGGCGTGACGATTTCGACACGAGTCAATTTTTCAGTCGAACTCATTTTTTACGGGTTATTCTTCCTCGCTGCTGCGGTAATAATCGCGGTGATAGTAACTCTGATAATAATAGTAGTTATCCTGCGAACGCAGGTTGACGTTGTTCAGAACGACGCCGAAAATCTTCACGCCGATGTCCATCAGCAGCTGCCGCGAACGCCGCACGACCTGCCGCGACGATTTGCCAGAATGCACGACCAGAATCACGCCGTCAACCATCGAGGCAATCAAAACGCCGTCCGTAAACGAGGCGATCGGCGGCGAATCGACGACGACGTGCGTGAAATTCGCCTGCATCGTCTTTAAAAGATTCGCCATTTGTTCCGAGCCGATCAGCTCCGCCGGATTCGGCGGAATCGGTCCTGACGGCAAAAGGTTGAGCTTCGAATCGTTATCGTATTGAACAATATTCAAAATTTCCTGCTCTTCCAAATCGCTCGACAAAATCGAGCTTAAGCCCTCGGCGTTGCTGACTCCGAAAACGCTGTGCAGACGCGGGCGGCGCATATCGGCGTCAATCACGAGAACCTTTGCGCCCGTCTGCGCCAGACTGATTGCCGTGTTGACGGCAGTTGTCGTTTTGCCTTCTGCCGGCAGACTCGACGTAATCAGCAGCGATTTCGGCGCGTGCCCGGCGGTCGAAAGCAGAATCGACGTTCGCAGCTGGCGATAAGCTTCGGCGAGCGAAGAACGCGGGTCGTTATTTATTAAAAGTTCGGAACTGTCTTTGCCGGATTCCTCGTCGGGCGAATTGCCGCCGACGAGCAGCAGACGGCGTTTCGGCATCGAATCAATCGTCGGAATCGCGGCGAGCGCCGGAAGTCTGAGAAAGTTTTCGACTTCTTCGGTCGTCCGAATCGTATCATCCAGATATTCGAGGAAAAGCGCCAGACCGGCACCGAAAAGCGTCGATAAAAACAGCGCCGCCAAAACTGTCGTCAGACGACGCGGCGCAATCGGCGTGTCGGGCGGAATCGCGATTTCGGCAATCGAGATATTGTTGTCCGTGCCCTGTGCGATAACGGCGTTTTCGCTGAACTGTTTGTTCAGATTTTCCAGAAAGCCTTTGTTCGTCGTGATGTTTTGTTCGAGCAGTCGAATGACGATTCCGGCTTGATTCTGCCCCTGCGCTTCGTTGTACTGCTGATTGAATGCGCTGCGAACAGTGTCCTCCTGCTTTTTTGCCTGCAGGTATTTTGTTTGCAGGTTATCGAGAATGGTTGTCGAAACCCGGTTGCGAAAATCCTTCAAATCGCCTTCATTTTTGTCCTGCGCTTCTTTCAAACCGGTTTCGAGCGTGTTGATTTTATTGTCGACTTCTTTAACTTCGTCCGCCGTCGGTTGATATTCCTGCAAAAGCCTTTGCTTTTCCGCCTTCAATTGCGTCACCGAATCAAATGTTTTGTTGCGCAAAGCCTGCATCGTGTTTTCGCGTTCCGTCGTATAACGCAAAGTTTCGGCTTCGGCTAAAGATTTGATTTTCGTCTGGTCGCCTTTTACCGCATTGTAATTGGCTTCGGCGTTTTTGCGCGAGTTTTCCGTATCGAGAAGTTGTTTGTTCAAGCCTTCGAGACGCTGCAGAACGATGGTCGAGTTTTCATCCAGGTTGATGATGCCCGAACGGCTTTTCAATTCCGCCAGTTTTATTTCGTCCGCCTTAATTTGCGATTGCAGATTGGCAACGCGGTCTTGCAGAAAGTCCGAGGTTTTGACGTTTTTGCCGATTCGTTTTTCCTGATTCTGCTTGGTGAAAACTTCGGCGATGCCGTTGACGATGGTTGCCGCCAAATCAGGGTTTGAATGACGGTATGAAATATCGATCAGCCGCGTGTCCTTAAAAGTCGCGCGCGCTTCGCGAACCGGCTCGATGCCGAGGTTTTTTCGAATCAAATCGACATACGGCGCTAAACGGATGGCTTCGGCGATTTCTTCGCTCGACGCGACCGACGGGCTTGCCGTCACCGCAACGTCCGTCACGCCCTTCTCGTTCTTTTTCTTTTCGTCGCTCGCGAGTCCGATTGTTTTGAGCAGCGAGCGCCACGCCGAAACCGATTCTTCCGCCTTTGTCTGCTGAAATTCCT
Source organism: Pyrinomonadaceae bacterium (assembly GCA_036403375.1). Lineage (GTDB taxonomy): Bacteria > Acidobacteriota > Blastocatellia > Pyrinomonadales > Pyrinomonadaceae > JAFDVJ01. The sequence goes on along the minus strand of DASWRC010000054.1, from coordinate 3,597 downwards.
TGTTGCTGTCGAGGCTTAATTCCTTGACCACGCGGCGCAGAAGCGTTTCGCTATTTAAAAGTTGTAACTGCGTGTTGAAATAAGCCGGGTCGGGATTCGACATCCCGGCGCGGCGGTCGGTCGTCATCAAATCCTGATTCGCCTGTTCCAAATCGACCTGCACCTGTGCTTTCGCCTGGTAGATGTTCGGGCGGCGCGCCATATAAATCGCCGTCAAAGTCGTAATTAAAACGGCGACGCCGATAACCAGCCAGAGACGTTTGCGAATCGCCCGCCAGTAATCCATCAACTGCATCCCTTCGGACGCATAAATTTCGCGGTACGCGCCGTATCCGCCGTTCGCCTGCGGGGTTTGCACGTCGAACGGGCGTTCAAGCTCGACGCGTTCGGCTACCGGTTTCTGAATCATTTCACGACTTTCTTTCATTTTCTTGCCTTAGGGAACTCTATAAAAAAGACTCGGCACGCCTTGCTGAAGGGTTTTAACAATGCCGCGCATGATGGCTTTCGACGAATCTTCCGAAACGGCGACAATGTCGTTCGGTTCGAGAAACGGGTCCTGGACCTTTCGTTTTTCAATATCTTTCAAATCGTATGTGAGTTCTTCGCGCTCGGTCGTGCCGGCTTTTTGTCTTAAAACTCTGACGACGTTTTTCGCGGTCGGTTTCAAACCTTCCGCCGACACAATCGCCTGTGTCAGGGTTATCGGTTCGTTCACTTTTACCGAGCCGACCTTGTTGACGTTGCCGTAGACGTAGATTAAATCCGAATCGAGCACCGAAACAATATCGCCCGGCTGCATCCATAGATTTTGCTTGGCTTCGAGCACGTCTTTAATTCTAAAGTTCATCAAGACCAAATCATCCGATTGCGGTTTTTCTTCCGGGTTGAGATTGCACGCCGACGAGCTGCCCGTGCGCGCGACAATCATCCGGCTTCCCGCTTCCTTGTTCGGACCGCCCGCAAAAGCGACCAGTTCAAGCAGGCGAACGCGACGGTTGATGTAATACGTTCCAGCCTTTTCGACCGCGCCGATAACGCCGTAAGACTGCGATTTTTTTTCGGTCGCTAAAACGTTGACTTCAGGTTTTTTCAAAAAAGTCAGAAATTCGCGCTCGATTTCCTTCGCCACTTCGCGCTCGGTTTTACAAACTACCGTAATCGGTTTCGACGCCCGGAAAAGCGTAATCGTACCGTCCGGATTGACGCTCGCCCGCTGGTTTAACTCCGGGTGCTTGAAAACCTGTATGTCCAGAGTATCCTGAAACCCGATGCGGTAAAGCTCGTCCTCATTATCGGATTTGGGATTCGGAATTGTTCCGTTCGTCGTATTTGTCTGTCCGAACGAGACGGCAAAATACGACAAAATCGTGATTAAAATTAGTAAAGAACTTCGTACTGCTTTCATAAAAACAACTCCCAACAATTATTTACCACGGAAGGTAGGACAATTAATTTTTTGATTCTTTTTTTTACCGAGTAAAGTTTATAGTCTTAAATATCCTTTGCGGAATCTTTTCACAAAACTATTTATAGAAAAAAGATTTTACCAGATTTCGTGCAAAATCAACAATTACAAAGTTTCAATAGTTTGAGAATTTTATTTTCGGCTTTTTTCGGTTAAAATTTTCGTTCACCAAAATTTTTCGTTCTCCGTAAAATTTTCCGTACTATGCAAAACGCGACGCCGATGCTTCGGCAGTATCTCGAAATAAAAAAACAGTATCCCGGAACTTTATTGTTTTTCAGGCTCGGCGATTTTTATGAATTATTCAACGAAGACGCCATTACCGGAGCGCGCGAGCTTGAAATCACCCTCACCGCGCGCCATAAGGACAGCGCGAATCCGATTCCGATGTGCGGCGTTCCGCATCACGCGGCGGCAAATTATATCGCGCGGCTCGTCAAAAAAGGCTACCGCGTCGCCATCTGCGAGCAGGCGGAGGCGGCAGGTAAAGACATAAAATTAGTCCGCCGCGAAGTCGTCCGCGTTATCACGCCCGGCACGGCGATCGACCCGCAATTATTGGAAGCAAAAGAGTCTATCTATCTCGCCGCCGTTTCCGGTGCGGGCGAAAATTTCGGAATCGCGTTTCTCGAACTTTCGACCGGCGAATTCTTTACGACCCAAATTTCCGGTAAAAATTCGTGGGCGAAGACCTGCGCCGACATCGAAAGCTTTGCGCCGCGCGAGCTGCTTTTTCCGGAATCATTACAGAAATTGGTCGAAAGCTCGTTCAGCAATTTCAGAAATCAGACGTTACCGGACGCCGCCAACGTCGTCTCGATTCACGCCCCCGTTGCGGCAAAATTTACGACTACTCTAACGCCGCTCGACGATTGGCTTTTTCACCCGGAAGACTGCGAAAGCCTTCTAAAAAATCAATTAAAAGTGCGCGAACTGGCAGGTTTCGGACTTTCCGGAAAGACGGAAGCGATTCGCGCTTCGGGCGCAGTTTTGCGTTATGCACTCGAAACACAAAAAGCGTCCGCCGAACATATTTCCGAGATAAACCTGCTCGAAGCCAACGATTATATGGTTTTGGACGCGGTTTCGCTCCGCAATCTGGAAATTACGGAATCCAAAGGCGAAAGCTCGAAAAAATGTCTTCTAAATGTGATTGACGAAACCGTGACCGGAATGGGCGCGCGGCTTCTTCGTTCGTGGCTTCTGCGCCCGTCGGTCAAGCGCAGCGAGATTCAAACGCGGCTCTCGGCAGTTTCGGAATTGACCGATTCGATGCTGCGCGACAAAATCCGTTTTCTTTTGAAAAAAGTGTCGGATTTGGAGCGTCTTGTCGGCAGGTTGAATCTCGGGACGGCGACGCCGCGCGATTTAATCGCCCTCAATCTTTCCCTTTCGCAGACGCCGAACATCAATTCCGCCGTTTCGGACTCGCAGAGTCTTTTAATTCAGGTTTTGTCCGAAAATATTTTCGAGCTGCCCGGAATTCGCACTCTGATCGAGCGCGCGATTGCGGACGAGCCGCCTTTGAATTTTAACGACGGCGGCGTTATTCGCGACGGCTTTCACGAAGAGCTGGATGAATTGAGAAACATTTCGACCTCGGCAAAACAAATCATCGCGAGCTTTGAGGAACAGGAACGCCGGCGGACGAACATTTCAAATTTGAAAATCAAATTTAATAACGTTTTCGGTTATTTTATCGAAATCTCGAAAGGCAACGTCGCGCGCGTGCCCGACGATTACGAGCGCCGCCAAACTTTGACGAACGCCGAACGTTACACGACGCCGCAGCTTAAAGAATGGGAAGAAAAAGTGCTCGGCGCGGAAGAAAAAATCGTCGCGCTCGAAACCGAAATTTTCCAAAACGTCCGCGCGCAGGTTCGTGAAGAAACGCAAAAATTGCAGTCAACCGCGCGTGCCCTCGCGACTCTGGACGCGCTCTGCTCGCTCGCCGAAACCGCGACCCGCCGAAATTACGTCTGCCCGACGCTGCACGACGGCGACGAAATCGAAATAAACGGCGGCAGGCATCCCATAGTCGAAGCCTTTTTGCAGGCGGATTTTATCCCTAATAATCTTTATCTCAACAATTCGACCGACCGCCTGCTGATTATCACCGGACCGAATAT
>DASWRC010000053.1:0-24539 GCA_036403375.1 Pyrinomonadaceae bacterium | reverse complement strand
CCACCAGACGAACATCGGGTAACGCGAATTGAGCATGATGCGAACGGCGGTTTTTAAGGATTGCTCCCACGTTTCGATTGCGCCGAGCGGAGTTTTTGACCAATCGGTTTCACGAAGCCGCGCGCCCATTTCGCCGCCGCCCGCGAAGAGCTTTGCCGCTGCTTTGTTATTGTTGCCCGAACCCGTTTTTCCCATAAAACCCTTGTTTTGAAATTGCTCCGGATTAGTTTTTTCGACCCGAATGTTTAGCCCGGCGAAAGAACCGTTTGGCGGGAGCCGGTATTGATTTACTACGAATCTGTATCCAAACGATTAATCCTACAGGGGAGATTTAATTTACTGCGTAATTTTATAATATCTTTTTACAAAACTATACCTAATTCCGGTCGGAAAATCGAAATCAGTGGCGGAAAATTGTAACGAAGGTCGGAGCGATCAGGAACAAGTGAAAAGTGCTAAGCAGTGAAAACTTATCGCCTCTTACTTATCACTTATCACTTTTTACTTTTGCCGAAATGGACGGAGCTTTGATAAACGGCAGTTCTATTTTTTATCGCCTTTGAGACTGATGTTTCGGTTGCTGTCGTGAAGAAATTCCTCTTTGAAGTCGAGCTTGCCGTCTTTGAAAAGTCTTTGTCCCGAAGCGATGACTTCGCGCAGGCTTAGAGTTTCTTTTTCGAGAATCAGAACATCGGCGGATTTGCCCGCCGCAATCGCGCTTTTATTACCGAGCTTCAAGGCGTTCGCCGTATTTGAGGTGACGAGCGGCAGCACCCGTTCGAGCGCAAATCCGTGTTTGGTAACGCACTGCGTGATTTGCTCGAAAAGATTTTTTGGCGAAGTAATCGAAGAATCCGACGAAACGGTGAGCTTCGTCATATCGCCGCCGTTGCCTTCGTAAAATCTGAGCCATTGCGCCAAATCTTCATTGACCACGTCAATATCGACAAAGCCGCCCTGTTTGCTGAGCTCGATGGCTTCGAGCATCAATTCTTCGCTCCGCGTGATATGCGTCGGGTAAAGCCAGTCGGGCGAAACGTCGTCCTTTTCAATCAAATCGCGCAAAAGCTGCAATCTTCGCGGACCGCTGCCGACGTGAAAATGCGTGCGTCCCGATTTGCGGCTGAGCATTCCGCCGACGTATGTGTCGTGAACGAGATGCGCCAGCTCGTGAAAATCCGGCTCGGTCGAGCGTTCGTCCGAGATGGCGATTTCGCCTGCGCCGATAACTTCTTCGATAAACAAAATATCGTCGCGCGTGTCGGTCGTAATGGTCGTCGGCGGAACGTCGTAGCCGCCCGACCACATAAAAGCGCTCAAGCCTTCCTCTTTTAAGCCTTTTACTTTAGCGAGCAAGCCCGCGAGGGTTTTCATCGTCGTATCGACGCCGAGACAGCCGACGACGGTCGTAATTCCGGCGCTGATGATTTCCGTCGCGCTGATTTCCGGCGTCTGCGTGGCAAACCCGGACTCGCCGCTGCCGCCCAAAAGATGCTCGTGCGGGTCGATAAAACCCGGCGTCACGACACCGCCGCGCGCATCGATAACTTCCAGTTCGACGCCGAGCGATTCGACCGCGCGCCGGTCAATCTCGCCGACTTTCAGAATCGTCCTGTGGGAAATCAGGACCGAACCCGTGCCGAGCGGCGCAGGCGCGTAAATCTCTCCGTTTTCGATTAATTTCAGCATAATCTTTAAACCGGGACGGCTTCTTCGCGCGGCACATACAGGGTTTCGATTCCCGTCGCCGGAACCGCCGCGTATTGCCCGAGGACTTCCAGAATGGGCGCGAGCTTGTCGTAGAAAACAACGACAATTTCATTCTCTCCGATTCCGGCGAGCATCTCCGAGAAAGCTTTTACTTCGTCGAGCACGATGTCGCATCTGCGGTCGGGCGACTCCGTGTTAACGGTTTCGCATAAAAGCCGCGCGACTTCGCCTTTCGCGCGCCCGCGCAAATCCTTGTCTTCCTTGATGATGATGCGGTTAAAGCCGCGTGCGGCGATGCGCGCCGCGTCGCGAATAACGCGGTCGTCGCGGTCGCCGGGCACGCCGATAATGCCGGTCACGTGCATTCCTTTCCAGTTTGCCGCCATCCGGCAAATCGCTTCAAACGCGCCCGGGTTGTGACCGTAATCAATCAGCACGTAGCCTGCGGCAACGCGATAAAGATTGTTTCTGCCCGGATTATGCGCGGCGTTATTGAAAAATTTCAGATGCCGAATCTCGTTTGCCGAAAGCCCGTAAGCGCGGCAGGCGGCAATCGCCGCGAGCACGTTCGCGACCTGAAACTCCGCCGCGCCGTTCATCGTCACCGGAACATCGCTGATTTTCAGGAGGTTTTGGGAAATTCGTTCCTTCGCTTCGACGAGCTGTCCTTTCCGCGGAAAATACGCCGCGCCGCCCGCCGCCAGATGATTTTGAATGACCGGATTGTTCGGGTCGAGCGAGAAATAGACGATTTTTTTCGGCGTTGCTTTAACCTTTTCGCGTTCTAAAACGCGCAGGCTGTTCGGGTCGTCGGCATTGATGATAAGCGTTCCGCCCCGCCGGACGCGTTCGGCTAGTAAAGCTTTGATGTTGATTAAATCGTCAATCGACCGAATATCGTCCTGTCCGATGTGGTCTTCGCTGACGTTCGTCAAAACCGAAATGTCCGACCAGTCGTAGCCCAAGCCCCGCCGGACGATTCCGCCGCGCGCGGTTTCGAGTACCGCCGTCTCGACCGCGCGGTCGCCCAGGATAGTTTTCGCCGAAACCGGTCCGGTCGTGTCGCCCTTGACGATTTCCCGCCCGTTGAGAAAAATCCCGTCGGTCGTCGTCGTTCCGACCTGCACGCCCGCTTCCGTCAAAACGTGCGAAATCATGCGCGTGACGGTCGTTTTGCCGTTCGTGCCGGTGACGGAAATAATCGGAATCCGCGCCGGGCTGCCTTGCGGGTAAAGCATTTCGATAATCGCGCTGCCGACGTCGCGCGGCGTTCCTTCGGTCGGATAGGCGTGCATCCTGAGTCCCGGCGCGGCGTTGATTTCGATGACGCCGCCTTTTTCTTTCGGCATCGGCGCGGAAATATCTTTGATAACCAAATCGACGCCGCAGATGTCGAGGTTGATAACCCGCGCGGCGCGCTCGCAGACGGCTTTTACCGATTCGTGAACTTCGTCCGTCACGTCGCGCGCCGTTCCGCCGGTCGAAAGATTCATCCCGGCGCAGAGCATCGTCTGCGCGCCCGGCGGCGGCACGTCTTCGAGTTTCCAGCCTTCTTTTTCCATCGCGGCGAGCAGAATCGGCGTGATTTTGATTTTCGTCAATGGTTTTTCGTGTCCTTCGCCGCGCAAAGGGTTTTGATTTTCAAGCTCGATAAGCTCGGCAATCGTGTGCTTGCCGTCGCCCGTGACATTACACGGCAGCCGCTCGCTCGCCGCGACCATTTTCCCGTCAATCACCAGCACGCGGTAGTTTTTCCCTTCAAAAAGCTCTTCGACCAGAACTTTGCGGGAATATTCCTTTGCCTGTTGAAAAGCGTGAATAACTTCTTCCGGCGTTTTCAGATTCAGCGAAACGCCTTTGCCCTGCCGACCGTCGAGCGGTTTGACGACGACCGGCGCGCCGAGCGATTCCAGAGCCCTAATCGCTTCTTCTTCCGTCCGGACGATTTCGCCGTCCGGCACGGGAATCGAAAATTTTTCGAGCCGCTTTTTCGTTTCGTCCTTGTCGCCCGCCAATTCGGCGGCAATCGTGCTCGTCCGGTCGGTGATTGCCGCCTGAATGTAATGCAGATTTTTGCCGTAGCCGAACTGAATCAGGCTGTATTCGTTTTCGCGCGTCCACGGAATTCCGCGCTTTTCCGCCGCTTCGACGATTGTCTGCGCGCTCGGTCCGAGTTCGGTGTCGGCGGCGATTTCTTTCGCTTCGATGATTTTTTCTTCGATGGAAAACGATTTTTCCTGCAAAACGGCATCGACCAATTCGGCGGCGACGGGCATTAAATAACGCGTCGTTTCGATGGTCGTGGTTTCGATAATCGCTTTTGAATCATCGTCTTCGCTGCCGGTGCAGAGCTCTTCGCGCCGCGTCTCGAATCCGGCTTGGGCGAGCAGTTCGATTGCGGCGTGTTCGACGACGTGATTAAAATGCGTGCCTTCTTCGAGGCGTTCGACAAATCCGCCGGCATGTCCGCGATTACAGAAATGCTCTTTTAATTCGGGCAAAGTCTCCAGCAGACGGCGGTTAAAATCCGTCACGTCGCGGGTTTGTTTGTTTTTTACATTTTCGAGTTCGAGACGCAGAATCGCAACGGGATTGTGACGATAAACGTTCACGCCGTTTAATATTTTCAGTGATTCGACTTTCATCCTTTAAGCTCCTTTAAAAATTGCGCGAAGCAAATTTTTCCGTTCGTATTTGAGGTCATATTTTAGAAATTATTCGGTCTGTGTCTTCTTAAGCTCGGGGCTTGCCGCTTTGGTCAATGTGTAAACGATAAAGGTCACGACCAGCATCGTCGCGATGTTGACGAAAAATACCGCGCCGTGCCGGACGATTTCGCTTTGACTCGCGGCTGCGGGAAAGCCGAAAACCGCCGAGATGCCGAACCAGACGGGAATCAGAGCGATTTGCGCCGTCGCCGCCAGCCCGATTAACTGGCGCTGTCCGGCGTCGTCGATATTGGCAAGGACGGCGGCAACGGCGACGCCGACGGAAATTATAAAACTTGTCGGCAGGCTGTTGAATTCGTTGTATTTTAGCGGCGGCGCGGCAAGGGCGGCGACTGCCGCGCCGCCGAGAAACAGAATGACCGTCACGACTAAAAAAGCCAGCGCCGATTGCCCGACGAGCTTCCAGATTCCGGTTCGAGTGCCGAAGCTCACGCCGAGCAGCAGCGGCACGAGCGGAAGCACGAAAAGTCCGGCAATCATCAGCAAAAGTTTCTGCTCAATCATCCCGTAAGCAATCAAACAGGAGGCAACCGCGACGCGCCCGATAAAGCTCGCGGTGATATGGCTGAACTGCCAGAGCTCTTCAAAAACGTCGGTTGCCGGCTCGACAAACGGTTTAGTCAATTCGTGCAGCGGCGTTTTTGAAACAATCGAGCGCGGCTGCCGGATGGAAATCGTAAAATCGTCGCGGTCGTAAAAATCGGACGCCAGCAGCGCGTCGACAAAACGCTTGCCCTTCGGCGTCGAAGTTTCCATATCGACCACGTCTTTTCTTTCGACTCTTCCGTCCGCATAGTGGCTTTCAACCTGACGGCGGGAAATCTTGTCGATTTCGACCGAAAAAGCGACCTTTGTAATCGCGTCGCCCGCTCCTTCCGGCGCGGCTACCATTATTAAACGCATATTTATTACTCGTCGCTGACGCCTGCCATTTTCCCTAATTCCGGACTGATCGGCTCACGTTTTTTCAGGTCGTATTTATAGCCGGCGGGCAAAACGTGAATGTCCACGCCGAACAATCCGACCGTTTCATCATCCTTTCGATACGGCAGATTGTTATGTTTCATCTGGCTGCCGTCCATAATCGTGACGACGCCTTCGCCCAAAACCTTGAATTCGTGGTTGCGAATAACGATTGCCGTCTTCTCGTCGATTCCGATTCCCAAATCCTGCGGGTAATGCGCGATTGCCGTTAACAGCCGCCCGTGCCGCCCGCGCTGCGAAAAATGCGTGTCGATGATTGTGCTGTTCAGTAAATCCATGCCGGGCGCGATTTCGACGCCGCCGACCTGCGGGGCGAGGGCGCTTTTGCCGGAAACAATCATCGAATTCGACATCATCGCCGCGCCCGCGCTCGTTCCGGCGATAATCGTGCCTTCTTTGATTTTCTCGTAGATAAGATTATGAAGCCGGCTTCCGCCCAGAAGACTCGTGATGTTCAACTGGTCGCCGCCCGTGAAAAACATCGCGTCCGCCTCGCGCACTTTTTTCAGGCTGTCTTCCGCAAAAGCATCATCGCGCTGCGAAACGTCAACGATGCTGACGTGCTTGATTCCTTTTTTTCTGAACAGCGCGTTATATTTTTCGCCCGCCGAAGCCGGTTCCTGCGTCGCAATCGTCATTACGACAAGTCGCGCGTCCGATTTTTTTTTGACTAAATTTACAAACTTCTCCAAAATGTCTTTGGATTCTTCCATTTCGCCGCCGCCGATGGCAATAAGCGTAGTTTCTGCTCTACTCATACTATTTACTTTTCAGTTTCTCCTTTTCCAAGAAAATAATTTCAAAACTTCTTTTTCAATTAAAAAATAATAAAATCCGAAACCATTTCTCTGTCTGCTGAACGACTATTCGCCGCCGACGCAAAAACCGAAAAGTTTCGGGTTCTGCCGTCCTGATTTAATCCTACGCGCGGCGTTCGGGATTAATCTGTTTGCCAGAATACAGAAATATATTTAGCCATTGCCTAGAGTTAAAAGGTGCGGGGCATCAAACGAATTTAAGGAGAATAGGACATTAAAAAAAATGTTAGACGAGCGGACAATCAGGCGCGCGACCGAAGAAATTTTATCGGAATTTAACTTGGCGGAAAGTCGATTCGAGATTGAACCGGCGCTCGGCGCTTCGGACGGCGCGACGGCGCGGCAAATTCGCCTGTTCGACGCCGACGGCGGCGATAAAGCGGCGGTCGTCGATTTTAAGGACAAAAACGGCGACGTGCGCGGCGATTTTGAGGAAATTAAAGAGAAAATCAGGGAACAGCTCGAAGTTTTTTTCAAAAGTCAGCCCGCCGGTTAAGAGCCGCTGAACGGTCGTGCGCGTCAGCAAAAATTTTCGTATGTTTGGGGATTTTTCAGTCTTATTCGAAAAGATTCAAAACTGGGTTAACCAGTTTATCGCATTGCTTCCGAATATCATTCTGGCAATTCTCATCGTGCTCACTTCGTATCTGCTGGGAAAATGGCTAAACCGTTTCGTGACAGCTTTTTTTACGCGTCGCGACCGGCGTAATATCGGTCTGGTTTTGGGCAGGCTTTCGCATTGGCTGTTTACTTTGTTTAATATTCTAATTGCTTTGTCGATTCTGCTGCCGTCGTTCCAGGCGGCTGATTTGATTCAGGTGCTCGGCATCGGCAGCGTCGCCATCGGTTTTGCGTTTCGCGACATTTTACAGAATTTTCTGGCGGGAATTCTGATTCTGGTGGCTGAACCGTTTCGCGTCGGCGAGGAAATCGCGATTGAAGGTTATGAGGGCGTCGTCCAGGAGATTCAAACGCGCGCGACGCTCATTAAAACGTGGGACGGATTTCTCGTGGTCATTCCGAATTCGGTTATTTACACGCAAAAACTGACGGTTTTCAACGCTTACGACACGCGCCGGACGAGCGTTGATTTCAGCATCAGGTTCAAGGAAGACCTCGCCAAAGCGAGGCAGTTGATTGTTTCGGCGATAAAAACGGTTGACGAAGTTCTGTCTGAACCGTCGCCCGATGCGATTGCCGTCGGGCTTTCGCTGAACGGCGTGACAATCAGCGCGCGCTGGTGGACGGATGCCAAAGTGTCGGATTATATGGCGATTCGCGACAAGGTGATTGATGCCGTCACGAGCCGTTTAATAGAAGGCGATATTAATTTTTCAGCGCCGCGCGAGATGACTTGTCCGTAGTTTGAATAGGAAAAGAATCTATTTAATTGAAGAGTGTGCATAAAATCGAAAAAGCTTTCGGAATAGCTGATAACGAATAGCTGATAATGCGCGGCGCGCCTCAGCGCAGTTTCTTTAGTTATCCGTTATCAGGTATTAGCTATCAGCTATTCCGAACAGTTAAATGTGGTATTTAAATAGCTTTTTTATGCACAACCTTCATTTATTTAAATTTTCTTCGCCGACGATTTCCTGTACCGATTTGTTTTCTTCGACCGCGCGCATCGCAATTTCCGCCGCGCCCATAAATCCGCGTTCTTCGTTGAGCCGCGCGGCTTGCCCGACGCTTCGTTCGGCAAATTGGCGGCAAATTTCCGGGTGCGCTTTAATGTCGCGGACGCATTTTTCGTCAAAGGTTTTAACGGCTTTTGTCAGAATATCCAAACACTCGAAAAGCGCGTAAGCCGCGTACGGCATCATCACGTTGAGCTCCAATTGTCCGGCTTCGGCGCACATCGCGATTGCCGAATCTTTCCCGATAATGTGAAAGCAAACCATATTGACCATTTCCGCCATCGCCGGATTTACCTTGCCCGGCATAATCGAAGAGCCGGGCTGCTGGGCGGGCAATTCGATTTCGTAAATTCCGGTGTGCGGACCGGAATTCAAAAGCCGCAGGTCGTTGCAGATTTTGCTTATCTCGACGCAGTAATTTTTTAACGCCGAAGAAACGGCAAGAAAATCGCCGAGACTTTGCTGCGACTGGATTTTATTTTTCGCCTCGCGCAAATCAAGATTGGTGATTCGGGAAAGTTTTTTGACGGCAATCTCGGCGTAATCGGGATGCGCGTTCAATCCGGTTCCGACCGCCGTTCCGCCGAGCGGAATTTCAAGCAGAAATTCTTCCTGCGCTTCCAGCCTTTTGGTCGCGCGATGCAGATTTTCCGCGTAACCGCCGAATTCCTCGCCGAGCGTCATCGGCACGGCGTCGTGCAGGTGCGTCCTGCCCGATTTTTCGACGGCGGCAAATTCTTTGGCTTTTTGCCTGAAAGAATCGGTCAATTTATCAAGCTGCGCGCGCAACCCGCGCAAAAGCCGCAGCGCGGTAATTCTGATGGCGGTCGGCATCGTGTCGTTGGTCGATTGCGATTTGTTGACATCGTCGTTCGGATTGATTTTTGCGTAATCGCCGCGCTTTTCGCCCAGCATTTCAAGCGCGCGGTTGGCAATCACCTCGTTAAGATTCATATTGTAGGAAGTTCCCGCGCCCGCCTGGAAAACGTCCAAATCGAACCGGGCGTCGAGCTTTCTGTCAATAATCTCGTCCGCCGCTTTGATAATCGCTTTTCCGATTTTCGATTCTAATTTTCCGGTTTCGATATTCGCTTCCGCCGCCGCTTTTTTGATTTCCGCGTAAGCCCTTATAAATTCGGGATGAATCCGAAGCGCGCTGATTTGAAAATTTTCGAGCGCGCGAAAAGTCTGGATGCCGTAAAGCGCATCTGCCGGAACGCCCTTTTCGCCGAGCGGGTCGCGCTCGATTCTGGTCGCGCCGGCTTTGCCTTTCGATTTCGCGGCTTTCTGCATTAATCTTATTTTTATTTAATGAGATTTACTTTTCTGTATGGAAGCCGACAAAGCGCCGCTCCGGCAAACCTTCGTTTGCCGTGCTTTTGCCGCTCGTTTAAGGGAACCGCCGGAGCGTTTACAAAACCTGTGTTATCGAATTAATCCAGCGAGCTGACGGGAACAATATTAAAATCGTAAATCCGCCAATCGAGCGCTTTCACACGCTCGCCCGCTTGCCCGAGTTTTTCCATCAAATCCCGCTCGTCCGTCGGCACGACAAACGCTTCGCCCGCAATCACGTCGCCGTCCTCGCGCAGTCGAATGCGCGCGTCTTTAACCCATTCGAGATTTTCTATTTCCGCCTGAACTTTATCGAAAATCGGGTCTTTTTCCTTATTTTCGACATCGGTCGGGCGCATATTCATCAATTGCTGGACGCTGTTTTTGAGCGCGCCGTAACCGTCTTTCACGATTTCGACCGAAATTATTCCGCCCGCGACCGCATCAGCCCACCAGAAGCCGTAAGCGATTCCAAGAATTCCGGCGATGCCCGCGAGTCCGGCGAGCCAATCGCCTTTATCGATCGTCGCGTCGGTTTGCAGCGTTTTATCGTGCAGCTCGGCGGCGAGCGGCAGTTTCATTCTTCCTAAAATAAGCGGCGGAAAAATGCTGTAAACAAGCGCCCCAATCATCAGCCAGCCGAGCCAGACGCGCGTCCCGAAAAGCTCGATGGTCTGAATCGTCGGGTGATGCGCCATAATTAATTTCAGAATCGAATCAATCAGGATATAGACGCCGAAACCGAAAAGCGCGATTGCGCCCGCCAAGAAACAAATCTGCACCGCGCGCCGGTAACCGTAAGGAAATTGCGCGTCCGGTTTTTTGCGGCGAAAATGGATGCCGATAAGAACGGCGGAAGTCGGCACGAGACTCAGGAAATCTTCCGCCCACATCGCCTTCATCGCCTGCGACGCGCCCATCGTCAAGCCGAGCGCGACGATAATCGTGAACAAAAAGAACAGCGACCAATATTCGAGCCGCCGCGCGCGTTCGAGCGCGTCCGCTTTATCGTCCGGCAAGTTATATTCATTTTGGTTTTCACTCATTTTCGCGCTTTCTCCTCCTCGGCGTTTTGCTGCAATAGACTTTTAACCTGCGTTTTCCGGCTCGAAAGAAATTCGTCGAGCCGTTTAATCAGAGCGTTTTCGCCCGGCGGTGCCGCCATAATGTGACTTTCCTTGTTCAACTCGATTTTTGTCACGACGAGTCCGAGCTTTTCCAATTCCCATTCCGGCGCGGCGACGGGCATTTGATTAATGCCCGAAAAATTCTCGACGCGCACCGGCACGGCGTCTTTTTTTTCGAGAAAGGCGGCGGTCGCTTCGCCGTTTTTCGTCGCTACCTGCAATCCCTTCAAATCTTCGGGCGGCGCGAGCGATGCCGGAACGCCGACCATTATGCGGTTTTCAAAAAACGGGCTGGTCAGACCGATTTGCTTGCTCCACGGCGTTTTATCGTGAAATCCGCCGGCGACCAAATCCAGCTCGAAGCGTTCCAGAGTTTCGAGCAGCGCCTGTTCGCCGCCCCAATGCCATTCGGGCTGTGCTCCGTGCGCGTCGGCAAACTCCTTTATCAGTTCGACTTCCGCGCCCGCCGGTGCGCCGCCGCTGCCGCGCACGACCCAGGGCGGATTTTCGACCAGCCCGACACGCATTTTCTTCTCGTTTTCGATGCGCCGCAACGTGTTTTTCGGGTCGCGCGGCAGGTCGGAACACGACGCCAGGAAAACGACGGCGAAGAGTAAAATCAATCGTTTCCCATCAAAGCTTTTAGCGCGCGTAATTTGAGTCATTCATTTTATTGAAACACGCCCGAATAAATCTTTTCTGTCAGCTAAAAAACATTGCGGATAAAGCCTTTCAGTTAATTTCGCTGTCCGGCTAAAGAGTTGGTTTTCAAGCGTTTCGGGTATTTAATTTTTATAATGTATGCCAGATAACGGAAGGTGAACACGGGCGGGAATAATATTAATTTGGTCTTGATGCGGTATTAACATTAGGGTTTGAAAATCTGGTTTGAATTTTTAGATAAACCCTGATGTCTTAAAGTTTTATCGATGTTTGCAAGCCGCACGATTTTGTATACGGACAAGGGGGAAAAAGGTGATTCGGAAAAATTTGTGTTCTCCTGTTTTTTCTAGATTCCTTAAAAGTCTATGGTCGGCGTTTATCTTCGCCGCTCTTTCCATACAATTTTCTTCGTGCAATAACCGCCGCGCCGAAAGCGCGGACGGCACGTACGTCAATTCACAAACTCAATTGCCGACCGGCGCCACGAGCGCCAACGAACCGGAAGACGGTCAATGGCTGATGGCGGCGAAAAATTATCAGAATACGCGCTTTAGCGGTCTGGACGAAATAAACGCGTCGAACGTCGCCAATCTGAAAGTCGCGTGGACGTTTTCGACCGGCGTTGACCGCGGGCAGGAAGCCGCGCCTTTGATTGTCGGCGACACGATGTACGTCGTCACGCCGTATCCGAATTATCTTTACGCGCTGGATTTGAAAAACGCGGGCGCGCAGAAATGGAAATACGACCCGAAACCCGAATCCGCCGCGCAGGGCGTCGCCTGCTGCGACTACGTCAATCGCGGCGCGGCATACGCGAACGGCAAAGTTTTTATCACGACGCTCGACGGCAACACCTGCGCCGTCGATGCCGTCACGGGGCAGGAAATCTGGAAAACCAAGCTCGGCGACATCAATATGGGCGAAACCATCACGATGTCGCCGCTCGTCGTCAAAGACAAGGTTCTGGTCGGAAATTCGGGCGGCGAGATGGGCGTGCGCGGCTGGCTCACGGCGCTCGACGCAAATTCCGGCAAAATCGCGTGGAAGGCTTTCAATACCGGACCGGATTCGGAAGTTTTAATCGGCGCGAATTTCAAGCCGTTTTACGATTCGGACAAGGGAACGGATTTGGGCGTTACGACGTGGAATCCGGACGGCTGGAAAATCGGCGGCGCGACCGTCTGGGGCTTTGTCTCGTACGATCCGGAAACGAACCTGATTTTCTACGGCACGGGCAATCCCGGACCGTGGAATCCAGAATACCGCCCGGGCGACAACAAATGGTCGTCGGGAATTTTCGCGCGCAACGCCGACACGGGCGAAGCCGCCTGGTTTTATCAATTCAGCCCGCACGATTTGTGGGACCACGACGGGATTAACGAAAACGTTTTGGTCGATTTGCCGGTTGACGGGCAAACGCGAAAAGTCGTCCTGCGACCGGAGCGCAACGGCTACGTTTACGTTATGGACCGCGTCACGGGACAGGTTTTATCCGCGACGCCGTACGTTTACATCACGACCTCGAAAGGCGTCGATTTGCAGACCGGACGCCTCATCGAAAACACGGAAAAAGAGCCGCAAACCAATAAAGTCATCAAGGAAGCCTGTCCCGCCGCGCCGGGAGCGAAGGACTGGAACCCGTCCGCTTTCAGCCCGCGCACCGGTTTGCTGTATCTGCCGCACAACAATATGTGCATGGATTACGAAGGCGTCGAAGCGAATTATATCGCCGGCACGCCCTACGTCGGCGTCAACGCCAAATACTACGCCGGTCCGGGCGGCAATCGCGGATTTTTTACGGCTTGGGACCCGGTCGGACGGCAGGCGGCGTGGCAAATCAAGGAAAACTTTCCGGTCTGGAGCGGCGCGCTCGCGACCGCCGGCGACGTCGTGTTTTACGGCACGATGGAAGGCTGGTTTAAGGCGGTTGACGCGCGCACGGGAAATCTTTTATGGCAGTTCAAGACCGGCTCGGGAATTATCGGGCAGCCCGTCACGTTCCGCGCGCCGGACGGCAAGCAGTACGTCGCGATTCTCTCGGGCGTCGGCGGCTGGGCAGGCTCGGTCGTTTCTGCCGATCTCGACCCGCGCGACGAAACTATGGCGAACGGCTGGGGCGGAATGATGCGCGATTTGCCGAACGCGACAACCAAAGGAGGCACGCTTTATGTTTTCGCGCTTCCTTAAAAAAATTTTAGCCGCGAATAACACGAATGACACGAGTAAAAACACAAAAAATTATTCGTGCCGTTCGTGTTATTCGTGGCTGATTTTTGTGCCGGTTTTGTTATGTGCGGGTTGCTCAAGCGAAAATCGACAGATTTCCGCTGCGCCGACAATCGAGAAACATTACATTGAACCGCCTAAGCAGCAGAAGATTCCGGCGTCGAAAACCGCTTTGAGAGTTTGCGCCGACCCGAATAATCTGCCGTTTTCCAACGAAAAGCGCGAAGGTTTTGAAAACAAAATCGCCGAAGTTTTCGGACGCGAAATGAATCTGCCGGTCGAATATACGTGGTGGGCGCAGCGGCGCGGATTTTTCCGGAACACTCTGCGCGCCGGGGTCTGCGACGTTGTCATCGGCGTGCCGGAAAGTTTCGAGCTGGCGGCGACGACCGCGCCGTATTATCGCTCGACTTATGTTTTCGTTTCGCGCGCCGACCGCAATTTAGAGATTAAATCGTTCGACGACGAAGCGCTCAAAAGCTTGAAAATCGGCGTTATAATGGTCGGCGACGACGGCACGAATACGCCGCCGGCGCACGCGCTCGCCAATCGGGGAATCACGAAAAACGTCATCGGGTTTATGATTTACGGCGATTATCGCGAGCCGAATCCGCCCGCACGGATTGTTGACGCGGTCGCAAAAGGCGATGTTGACGTGGCGATCGTCTGGGGTCCGCTCGCCGGATATTTTGCGAAAAAAGAAAATGTAAAGCTTAAAATCGAGCCGGTCGCGCCGCAGATTGATTTGCCGTACCTGCCGTTTGTTTACGATATTTCGGTCGGCATCAGGCGCGGCGAGGACGAGCTGAAAAATCAAATCGAACAGATTTTGACGCGCCGCCGCAACGAAATCGAAAAGATTCTGGACGACTATAACATTCCGCGTGTACCGGCTGAAACCGTCAAAAAGGAAGAGCAAAAGAATTTTTTGCCGCGGATAAACGCGGATTTCGCGGATAAGAATTTAACGGACAAGAATTTAATAGATTTAAAAAATCCGCGAAATCCGCGTTTATCCGCGGCTAATTTTCTTTCTTTTTTTAACTTAAGTTACGGCAGGGAGGAAATATGAAACGGATAAGTAAAATTTTGATTTTGGCGGTTTTTGCTTTGACGTTTCTTTCGTGTGAACGCGAGGAGCGCGGCTTTCGTGTTAAAACGCCGGACGCCGACCGCATCAACTCAAAACAGCTTTCAACCTTGCAGCCCGGCGTCGCAACGCAAAATCCGCCGGTCAAAAACGAGTACGAGGAAAACGCCTACGCGCTTTCGGAAGGCAAGCATCTTTTTGAATCTATGAACTGCTCGGGCTGCCACGCGCACGGCGGCGGCGGAATGGGACCGCCGCTGATGGACGACAAATGGTCTTACGGCGGCGAGCCGGAAAAGATTTTCGCGACCATCGTCGAAGGTCGCCCGAACGGAATGCCTTCGTTTCGCGGCAAATTGCCCGATTACCAGGTCTGGCAGATTGCCGCCTACGTTCGTTCGCTGAGCGGTCAGGTGTCGAAAAACGCCGCGCCCTCGCGCGACGACAATATGCAGTATAAAAAAGCGGAAAACTCGAAAGAAAAAGAGCAGATAAATAATTCAACTTTGCCGAAATCGGCTGAAATGCCGAAGTAAGAAAATTGTCCACAGATGACCAAAGATAAACACAGATGATTTTGGATAAATTAAAACTAAATGAAAAGGGGACGCAGAATAAATCTAAGTTTTTATCCGTGTTCATCTGTGTTTATCTGTGGATGAAAAAAATATTTTCTAAAAAGTCGCTGTTCTTAATTTTTGCGGGCGCAGTTTTGAGCGGCTGTCGCGGCTCGCAGTCGGCGCTCGATTCGGCGGGCGTGCAATCGGGTCGGCTCGAAAGTTTGTGGTGGCTTTTCTTTTCGATTACGGCGGCAGTTTACGTGATAACGATGACGGTTTTGCTCATCGCGCTGTTTCGCCGCCGCGCAGCGGACGAGCAGACCGCGCCCGAACTTGCGCCGGACGCGGCGCGCGAAAAGCGAATCAGTAATACGGTGAAAGGCGCGGTCGCCGTCACGCTTTTGACTTTATTCGTTCTGATGATTGTCAGCTTCCGCACGGGGAGCGCGATTCAGACGCTTGCCGGCGCTGAAGAGCCTTTGCAGATAAAAGTGACGGGTCATCAATGGTGGTGGGAAATCGAGTATCAGAACGCCGTGCCGAGCAATAACGTAACGACCGCCAACGAAATTCACCTGCCCGCCGGTCGCCCGATAAAGCTGGTTTTGCAGTCGAACGACGTGATTCACAGCTTCTGGCTGCCGAATATGCACGGCAAAAAGGATTTGGTTCCGAATTATCCGACCGTCTTTTATTTTCAGGCTGATAAGCCCGGAACTTACTGGGGACAATGCGCCGAATACTGCGGCTACCAGCACGCGAAGATGCGTTTTATCGTGACGGTCGAATCACCGGAAGATTTCGATAATTGGTACAAAGCGCAACAGCAGTCGTCAGCGCAGCCTTCAAACGATGTGCAAAAACGCGGGCAGGAGATTTTTTTGACGAGCGTCTGCACACAGTGCCATACGATTCAGGGAACGCAGGCAGGCGGGCGCGTCGGACCGAATCTGACGCACATCGCAACGCGCCCGTACATCGCTGCCGGCTCGCTCCAAAACACGCGCGAGCATTTGCAGAACTGGGTCACCGACCCGCAGCGAATCAAGCCGGGAATCAGGATGCCGATGAATAATTATTCGCCCGAAGACTTGCAGGCGCTGGTCGAATATCTGGAGAGTTTGAAGTGATTTCAAAACGATGAAGGACAAAGAGGAAAAATTACAGGAAAGGGAAGATTGGCGGCAATCCGCCGACATCACACCGGAAACCATCGAAGCCGAGCGGCGCGAGCTGGAAAAAACGTGGGCTGAACCGCGCGGGATTACGGGTTGGTTTATGACGACTAATCATAAAACCATCGGACTCAGAACCATCGTCACGGCTTTCATCTTCTTCATCTTCGGCGGCGTGTTGGCGGCATTGATGCGGCTTCAATTGATGAAGCCGGAAAACACGCTGCTCGGACCCGACCTTTACAACCAGATTTTCACCGTTCACGGCACGACGATGATGTTTTTGTTCGCCGTGCCCGTCATGCAGGGCTTCGGAATTTACTTCGTCCCGCTGATGGTCGGCACGCGCAATGTCTCGTTCCCGCGCATGGGCGCGTTCGGTTATTACGTTTATGTTATCGGCGGAATTCTGCTTTTTGCCGGACTGCTTCTGAACATCGGACCGGACGCGGGCTGGTTCGCCTACGTGCCGCTTTCGGGACCCGAATACTCACCGGGAAAACGCGTCGATTTGTGGTCGCAGATGGTTTCTTTGACGGAAATTGCGGCGCTTGTCGGCGCGGTCGAAATCATCACGACCGTTTTCAAACAGCGCGCGCCCGGCATGAGTCTGAACCGCATTCCGCTGTTCGTCTGGGCGCAGGTCGTGACTTCGTTTATGGTGATTTTCGCGATGCCCGCCGTGATGCTCGGAAGTTCCTTGCTTTCGATGGACAGGATGATGCACGTTTCGACGCATTTTTTCAATCAGGCGGAAGGCGGCGACCCGATTTTGTGGCAGCATCTTTTCTGGTTTTTCGGGCACCCGGAAGTTTACATCATTTTCATTCCGGCGACCGGTTTCGTGTCGGCGATAATCACGACTTTTGCGCGCCGGAAAATGTTCGGTTACACGGCGCTCGTTTTGACGATGATTGCGACCGCCTTTATCGGCTTCGGCGTGTGGGTGCATCATATGTTCGCGACGCCTCTGCCGCAATTGGGGCAGAGCATTTTCACGGCGGCGAGTATGCTGATTGTCATTCCGAACGGCGTGCAGATTTTCTGCTGGCTGGCGACGCTCTGGGCAGGGAAGTTGAATTTGAAAACACCGCTGATTTTCGTGCTCGGATTTTTCGCGATTTTCGTGATGGGCGGTTTGACGGGCGTGATGCTCGCCTCGGTGCCGCTCGATTTACAGCTTCACGACACGTTTTTCGTCGTCGCGCATTTTCACTACGTTTTAATCGGCGGCGCGGTTTTTCCGCTCTTCGGCGCGGTTTATTACTGGTTTCCGAAATGGACGGGACGGTTTTTGAGCGAGCAGGCGGGCATCGTTAATTTTCTGCTGATGTTCATCGGTTTTAATCTCATCTTTTTCCCGATGCATATTTTGGGCTTAAACGGAATGCCGCGCCGCGTTTACACATATGTTCCCGAAACCGGCTGGGGCGATTTGAATTTACTCGCGACCATCGGCGCGTTTGTAATGAGTCTCGGCGTGCTCACTTTCCTCGGCAACGTCGCCTATTGCTGGAAGCGCGGTGCGGTCGCGAGCGCGAATCCGTGGGGCGCGGACACGCTCGAATGGGCGACCTCGTCGCCGCCGCCCGCCTACAATTTTCAATACATTCACACCGTGCAGGGACGCCACGCGATTTGGGAGCAGGCGGAAAACGCTCCCGTCGTGACCGGTTTGAGCGTGCTGCGGCGCGAGACGCTTTCGACGACCATTCACGACGCCGCGCCGAGCCACCGGTACGAGCTGCAAAAAGATTCGATTCTGCCTTTCCTGCTCGCGCTCGTGGTCGGCGGGGCATTCATCAGTTTGATTTTTACGCCGTGGGGCTTAATCATCGGTTTAGCTTTGTCCTACGTCGTTCTGTTCGGCTGGTTCTGGAGCAACAGCGTCGGTCATCGCCCGTTCACGGAAGGCGAAATCAGGAAAGAGGCGCGCGGGCAGCCGCAACCGCCGCCGCACGGCAAACCTTTGGAGGTGAACGGATGACGGGCGAAGATTTTACGGGGCGCAAAGCGCTCGACGTATCGAAACTGCCTTCGACGCTGTTCGATTACAGCGAGGCGATTTGGTGGGGCAATCTGCTTCTGTTGTTTATCGAAACGACGATGTTCTTTATCCTTATCGCCGTGTATACCTCCGTCTGGATGAATCTCGAACCGTTTCCGCCGCCAAAAGTCGATACGTTTCCGGTCATGTACAATCCGCTGCCGGATTTGACGATTCCGACCATAAATTTGATTGTTCTGCTCGTCAGCCTGGTGCCCGGAATCCTGCTCGATTCGAGCGCGCGGAAAAAGGACGAAGGGAAGGTCAAAATCTATTTGATTCTGACCATCGCTTTTAACATCGCGGCGATAGTTCTCAGGTTTTACGAGTTCGACGCGCTTCATTTCAAATGGGACGACAACGCCTACGGCTCGATTACGTGGACGATTTTGGGAACGCACCTGCTGCACCTGTTCGTCATGTGCGCCGAGGATTCTTATATGCTGGTCTGGACTTTCGCGCGCGGGTTGGACAAAAAACAAGCGCTCGATTTAACCGTCATGGCGGTTTACTGGTACTGGATTGTCGGCATCTGGATTCTGCTCTACACGCTGGTTTATCTCGCGCCGCGATTTTTGTGAAGTGAAGATTTGCGATGAAAAGAAAGGTCGATAAAAAAAGGTTTTGGATTGAGGCAGGCGTTATTTTACTTTTACTGGTCGGCGCGGCTGCCGCTTTTATTCGCTCGCGGACAGAGCCGATGAGCGGCGACGAGCTTAAAGTCGCGGCGGCGAATCTGCGGTCGTTTGCAGCTGCCGGCAAGCAGCTGACAGCCGAATTTTTAGCCGGACAAACGACCGAAACCTTTCTCGAAACGCAAAGCTCGTTTTTGCGGGAAAAGGTCGAAGACATAAGAAAAGAACTCGACTCGGCGAATCCCGAAAAAGGTTTTGAGCTAAAACACTGGCAGGCGCGCGCGTTGGCGCGGCAGGCGGACGAATCTTTAACGCTTTTATCGGAAAACCCGCAAACGGCGAGCCGGACAAAGAGCGAGCTCGAAAATATTTTTCCGCAGCTGAAAGATTTGGAGGACGGCTTGAAACAGTAATTCGATGAAGAGAATTCTCGAAATATTTCTGGGCATTTTGACGGCGATGGGCGGATTTGTCGAAATCGGAGAGCTGGTTTTCAGCGTTAACGGCGGCGCGAAATTCGGTTTCAGTCTGCTCTGGGTGGTCGCGCTCGGGACGCTCGGAATCATCGTTTACGGCGAAATGGCGGGACGCATCGCCGCCGTCACCGCGCAGCCCGTATTTTACCTGATTCGCCAGCGCGCCGGTTACGCGGCGGGACTCGGAACGCTTTTAGCGGCAAATGCCGTCAGCCTTCTGACCTGCGCGGCGGAAGTCGGCGGCGTCGCGCTGGTTTTGAAGCTGCTTTTCGGCGGAAACTATTTTTTGCTGATTTTCGCCGCTTTTTTATTCTTTTTGCTGGTCGTCTGGTTTCTGTCGTTTCAGGCAATCGAGCGCGTTTTCGGGCTTGGCGGGCTGCTGATGGTGATTTTTGTCGTGACCGCGTATTATCTTCAGCCCGATTGGTCGCAGGTCGCGAAAAGCTTTATCCCGAATCTGCCGACCGTGGAAACGAGCAAAGATTATGCGGTTTACGCATACTTTATCGTCGCTTTGATGAGTTCGATAATGCTGCCGTATGAAACATACTTTTACTCGGCGGGCGCGATTGAAGACGGTTGGAATCCGGCGGACATAACTTTGAATAGAATTATCGTTATCATCGGTTTCACGCTCGGCGGCGTGCTTGCCGCCGCACTGATTCTGGTCGGCGCGCAGATGTTTCAGCCTTTAAAGATTGAACCGCAGATGCCCGGCACGGTCGCGCTCGCGCCCGCTTTCGTATTCGGAAAATGGGGCTTAATCATCGCGCTCGCCGGAATGTTTTTCGCGTTCGGCGGCGCGGTCATCGAAAACGCTCTGACCGCCGCCTACAATTTCGCGCATTTTTTCGGCTGGTCGTGGGGCAAATTTCGTCCCGCGAAGGACGCGCCTCGTTTTCATTTGGCGTGGATGTTGATTTTGTCTTTGGCGACGTTGATTGTGCTGACCGGCATCGACCCCGTCGAAATTGTCGAATACTCGATAATCTTCGCGGTCGTCATCTTGCCTTTCACGTATTTTCCGATGCTGCTCGTCGCAGGGGACGAGGCGGAAATGGGACATTTTAAGAACGGGCGGCTGGCGAACGCGCTCGGCTGGTTTTTTCTCGTTGTAATCTCTCTTGCCGGGCTTGCCGCGATTCCGCTGCTTATAATCACGCACGGAGGCGAAGGTTAAATGAGTCAGGACTATCTCGATTTTGTGCGGCAAATTTTAGACCGGCAGGTGGTGGACGCCAATCATTTCCCGTGCGGCAAAGTGGACGAGCTTGAAATTGATTTGAAAAAAGGCGCGCGCGTGACGGCGATTCTCGTCGGAAACGGCGCGGCGAGCGAACGTCTGCCGGAGCTTGCGCGGGTTTTGTCGCAAAAGATTTTCGGCACGCGCCGTGTGAGAATTCCGTGGAGCGAGGTCAGCGTCGTGACCGACCGGGTGAAGCTGAAATCGACCGCCGCCGAATTAAAATTGGATGAACGAAAAGGCTGGGTTTACAAATTTATCAGCCGTTTGCCGAGGGCATGGAAAAAATAGAAAAAATTACAGACATTTTATTTTGCGAGGTCGAGCGCGAAGACGGCACACCGGTCGGGCACGTTTTCGATTTACGCTCGACGGGCGAACCCGAACACGGTTTTGAAAACGAAACGCGCGAAATCACGGAAATTCTCTACGGCACGCGAAGTTTTTGGGAAACGCTCGGCATAAAGGAAACCGAACTCGAACGGGCGGCGTGGTCGGATGTGAAGAAAATCGAAGGCGGAAAAATCATTATCAGAAATGTGTCGCCGGATAAAACCTAAAACGTGAAACGGATTGATTTAGACGGAAGATTTTTAATTATGAGCGCAGACGCAAAAAACGAATTCTCCGAAAAACGCGGGCAATTTTGGCTCTGGGTCGGACTTCTGCTGCCGCCGGCGGCGTGGGCGATTCAGCTCCAGACCGTGTATTTGGCATCCGAGTACGGCTGTAAGTACATGAATTTTATGCCGAATCACCTGGCGTCCGTATTCGCGCTGCTGCTCTCAATCATCGGCGGCGTCATTGCGTGGCGCAATTGGATTGAGTCGGGCAAACAGTGGGAAGCGAAGGAAGCGAATCCGCAGTCGCGCAGCCGGTTTATGGCAATTTTGGGAATGATGACCGCTGCGCTTTTCACGCTGCTGATTTTCGCGCAGTGGCTGCCGACGCTTTTGGGAGTTCCATGCGACAAATGAAAAAGTCGGCACCGGGCGGACGGCGCGAAGCAGCCGGGCTAAAGTCTTTTGACCGCCTGCTGCCGTCTGCCGATTACCTTTTTACACGCCCGCTCAAGGCGGTACTGACTATTATACTTTTCGCCGCCGCTCCGGTTTTCGCGCACAACGGCAAACCGCATAATTTCGACGACCTCTGGCGAACGTGGAGCTTCGACCCGCTCGTAATTGTAAGTCTCGTTATTTCCGCCGCTGTCTACGGGCTGGGAATTTACAATCTCTGGCGCGCGTCGCAAAAGGGAAGCGGCGTCAGTTTTTGGGAAGTTTCGGCGTTCGCGGCGGGCTGGCTGGCGCTCGTGCTGGCGCTCGTTTCGCCGCTTCATCCGTGGGGCGAGGTTTTATTCAGCGCGCATATGACGCAGCACGAGATTTTGATGCTCGTCGCCGCGCCGCTTTTTGTTTTAAGCCGCCCGTTTGTCGCGACCCTGTGGGCGCTGCCGCGAAGCTGGAGAAAATCGGTCAACGGGTTTATTAAAACAAATTCCGTTCAAAGCGCGTGGCATTTCGTGACGAATCCGTTTGCCGCGTGGCTCATTCACGCGCTGGCGCTGTGGACGTGGCACATCCCGTTTTTGTTTCAGGCAACTTTGAAAAGCGACCTGGTTCACACGCTGCAGCACGCGAGTTTTTTTCTTTCCGCGCTCGTTTTCTGGTGGGCGATTATGGCGAGCCCGCGCGGAGCGGTCAGTTACGGCGCGGGCGTTTTGTATCTTTTTACAACGTCCGTTCACAGCGGACTTTTGGGCGTATTTTTAACTTTAACGACCAAGGTTTGGTATCCGGTTTACGAAAAATCGACCGCTTCGTGGGGCTTGACGCCGATTGAAGACCAGCAAATCGGCGGCTTGATTATGTGGATTCCGGCAGGCGTCGTCTATATTATCGCCGGGCTTTTAATGTTTGCCGGGTGGCTGCGCGAATCGGAAAAACGCGTTCGTCAAAGAGAGCAAAAAATGCTTTCGGTCGAACAGACCACTTAATAATTTGGAGTTTTAGTAAATGATATTTAAGATGTTTGCGCGATTCTTATTTGCGGTTATTTCGCTGCTGGCGGTTTCCCTGGCGGGCTGTTCGCGCTATCCTGCCGCGCCGCTCGTTTTCGTGACCAACGAGCGCGACGGGACAATCAGCGTGATTGATTCCGAATCGGACAAAGTCATCGACACAATTTTCTGCGGTGCGCGCCCGCGCGGCATCCGTCTGAGCGCGGACGGGAAAAACGCCTACGTCGCGCTCAGCGCGCCCGCGAACCGGCAGCCGAAAGCGGAAGACAATAAAATCATTGTTCTGGACACGAGCAGCGGAAAAATCACGAAAACAATCAACGTCGGGACAGACCCCGAACAGCTCGCCGTCAACCGCGATGAAACGCTGCTCTACGTTTCAAACGAAGACGCCGGAACGCTGACGATTTCCGACCTGAAAACGGGCGCGCCGAAAGCGACCTTAATCGTCGGCATCGAACCCGAAGGCGTGACTTTGAGTCCCGACGGTCGGTGGGCTTACGTGACGGCGGAAACGAGCAATTCGATTTCCGTAATCGATACGGAAAAACAGCGGGTCGCGAAAACTTTTCTGGTCGGCGCGCGCCCGCGCGATACCGCCTTTTCGCCCGACGGCGCGCGCGCCTATGTTTCGTCGGAAGTCGGGCAGACGCTTTCCGTGATTGATACCGAAAAACACGAAGTCGTCCGGACGATTCCGCTCGGGTTCAGCGAAAACAACAAGCCGGTCGGCGTCGTCGTTTCGCCCGACGGACAAAGAATCTACGTCGCCAACGGGCGCGGCAACAGCGTTTCGGTGATTGACGCGCAGAGCTTTCAATTTTTAACTTTTATCCCGGCAGGCGAACGAATCTGGGGAATCGCGTTGACGCCCGACGGCAAAAAACTCTACGCGGCGGGCGGGCTTTCGAACGACGTGACGGTCATCGACACCGAGAAAAACCGGGTTATCACGAAAATAAAGGCGGGCGATGGTCCGTGGGGCATTGCGGCGCGAAATTAAGGTAGAAAAGATTTCGGTTTATTGAAAGAAAACTAATTCCGCAACAGGTGAGAAGTGAAAAGTGAGAAGTTAAAAGTGAAAAGCGACCTCTCATTTTTTACTTCTCATTTCTCACTTCTCAAGGTTTTAGCCGCTTTTTTCGGAATATTTATTGGCGCGCGCTTGAAAATTGTATGACTCGCCGTGGCTTAAGTAAACGATTTTTTCGGTGAGTCCGGCTTTTTCCGCCTCTGCCTTAAAGTCTTCGAGCGGCGATTTGAAAACGTCGTAATCGTTGTAGTGAATCGGAATCGCCGTCTCGGGATTGATTGTTTTGACGGCTTCGACGCCCTGTTCGCCGTCCATCGTGACCATAATACCGAGAACGCGCGTGCCGCCGAGGTGGAAAAGCCCGATGTCGATTTCGGGAAAGCGCTTCGGTATTTCTTTCAACTCGTCAATCAAAAGCGTATCGCCCGAGATGTAGAGCCGAAGCGCGCGCGCATGATTTTCGTCCTCAAAATCGAGGATGCTGCCCATCACCGGCGGCAGCGCGAAATCGACGATGCCGGGTCCGTGCTGACCGGGCATCGAAGTGACGTTTACGGTCATTTCACCTTTTTTGACGGTCGCCCAATCCCACGTGTCGAGCGCGACGGCGCGCGTGAAATCTTTCGATTTCAGTTCCGCCGCGGCGTGCTCGGTCGTGATAATCGGCAAATCACGGGGCAGTTTTTCTTCGGCGATGCGGTCGAAATGGTCGCCGTGATAATGCGACAAAACGCAGAAATCCAGGGGCGGCAGCTCGTCAATGTCGAGCGCCGGTTCCGTCAGGCGTTCCGATGTTAAGCCGTAACCGAGATGAACGTGGTCGCCGGCGTGCAGAAAATTCGGGTCGGTCAGAATCGTAAAACCGCCGAAACGGATAATCACGGTCGCCGTGCCGATAAAATATATCGAGCCTGCGCGCTCGCCGCCGCCGGACTCATTGCCCGATTCGATGTCGATAACAAAATTTTCCGCCATAAAAAAACCTCAAAACATGTTTATACAGCTTAGAAAAGCCGCGCGCTTTATTCTGT
>DASWRC010000052.1:0-2607 GCA_036403375.1 Pyrinomonadaceae bacterium | reverse complement strand
AATCATGCGGCGCGTGTTGCCGCCTTTTTCGCCTAAGATAAGATGCTCGCCGGCAAGCGCCGCCGCACTGATGACGCGCTCTTTGGCGAGCGGATGTCCCGGATGCGCGATGGCGACGATTTCATCGGAAAACAGCAATTCGGTCTGCACGTTCGAGGTTTCTACCGGCAAAGAAACAAACGCTATATCAATCTCGCCATGCATAATCTTTTCGACCAGCACATGGCTCGTGCCGGAGCTGACCGTGACTTCCGCGTTCGGGTATTTTTGTTTTAATTTTTCCAGAATCTCCGGCAATTGCTCGGTCGCAAACATCGAGCTCGACGAGCCGATTCTTAAACGTCCGTATTCTGCGCCCGCAAGCTCGGCGATTTCGGCAATCGCCGCGTCGTGTTCGCGCAAAATTTTCCGCGCGCGGTCAAGCAGGAAATCGCCCGCTTCGGTCAAAATCACGCGGCGCGGCGTGCGCGTGAACAGCGGCAGCCCGACTTCGTCTTCGAGCTGGCGAATCTGCATCGAGATTGCCGCCTGCGTGACGTTCATCTGCCGCGCGCCCGCGGTAAAGGTTTTTGTCTCGGCAATTGCCAAAAAAGCTTTCAATTGGCGTATTTCCATTTTCTTCAATGAATTATTCCTGGTTGTCGTTTAATTTTAGGCAGCGGGAGTCTGAATCAAAATATCTTATCGTACATATAAAATCTTTTAGTTTTGATTATATGTCAAGCATCATTAGAATAGTAATTTAAATTTTTCTGCGTCCGGCAAAACATTTTTCGATGTCCTGACCGGAAATTATGCCAAAGATACGAAAGAAGAAAAATCCGGCGCGCCTGCATAATCTCTATCTCGGAGTTGACGGCGGCGGCACGAAAACTCATATCGCGATTATCGCAGGCGAGGGCGAGCTTATCTGCGAAGGCTATGCAGGCGCGTCGAATCCTTTGCGCGTCGGGGTCGAAACGGCTGTTTCAAACATCGTTGCGGCAATCAACTCGGCGTGCGACGCGGTCAACAAGAATCGCGGCGACATCGTTTCGGCAACTCTCGGCTTGGCTGGCGTGCGGCGCGCCGACTTAAAACAAATCATCCATGAACGCGTCGTCGAGAGACTCGGCATCAAACGCGTCAAGGTCTTGACGGACGCCGAAATCGCACTGCGCGGAATCGGCGAAAACAAAGCCGGTCTGGTCATCATCGCCGGCACCGGCTCGGTCTGTATCGGGCAAAATACGAAAGGAGAAAAGTTCTCCGCGGGCGGCTGGGGACCGCTCGCGGGCGACGAAGGCGGCGCCGCCGGGATAGCTTTGAATGCGCTCCACAAAATCGCGAAAGCCTCGGACGGACGCGGCGAACCGACCAGTTTAAGCGACGCGGCGGTCGATTATTTTCGCGCCGGAAAACTCGAAAACCTGTCGGTCGCCATTTACGCGCCGCAGGTCGATAACGCGCGCATCGCCGGATTTGCGCGGTTTGTCGGCGAAGCCGCAACAGAGGGCGATAAGGTCGCCGTCGAAATTTTGCGCGAAGCCGGAATCGAACTCGGAATGGCGGCGTGCGCGGTTATCAAAAATTTAAACCTGCAGCGGACGAAAGTTCCGATCGGTCTGGTCGGCAGCGTTTTCGGGTCGGGCAACCTTGTAACCGACCCGCTGCTTCAAATCGTTCACCGAATCGCGCCGAAAGCCTATCTGCTCGACAAAATCATAATCCCGGCGCGCTCCGCCGCGCAGATGGCTTACGAAATGGGCGGCAACGGAAAGAAATGATGAAAAAATTGTTTATCGCAATCTCGCTTTTACTTTTTCTCGCGACATTTAATTTCGCGCAAACCAACACCGCCGACTGGCAAACCTATCGCGGCAATTCGGAAGATTTCACGGCAGAATTCCCCGCTCAGCCGAAAACCTCGGAGATTAAAAACCCGAAAGGCGGCTACAAAGAACAAATCGGCGATTTATATAAGTCCTATTTCAATAAGACGTTTTACTTCGTCATTGCCTGCAAGAGCACCGCTTGCCAGCAATTCGAAGTTGTTCAAAATCTGAAGTTCAAAGCCCGGAACGCTGAAAATTCGCAGTTTACGGAAAAAACTCTGGATGACTCGGTGATTGAAACAAGTTTTGTCGATTCCGAAGGATTCTTTCAAAAAATCCGGCAGTTAAAAACCGATAAAATTTACTTTATCGTTCAAACAATCAGCGAAGCGCCGGGCAGCGAGGATGCGGAAAGGTTCTTCAACTCGTTCCGGTTAAACGCGGCGGACGAAAAAGTCTTAAAAGCAAAACAGGAAAAATTCCGCGAAAGGCTGGTGACCGAACCGTTTCAGATTACGCCGCCGACCAATACAAAAACTCCCGCGCCGTCGCCAACCGCTTCGAACAGCTCGACAACCGACAAGCCGGTTGCCAAATCAGTAGAGATTTTGACGAAACCGCGCGCAAATTATACGGACGCGGCGCGGATTTATGAAATTAGCGGCGAGGTTGTGTTAAGAGTAACTTTTTCGGCGAACGAACAGGTCGGCAGTATCATGCCGCTCAAAAAATTGCCGTTCGGTCTGACCGAAAATGCGATTGCCGCCGCGAAAGGAATTACATTTAAGCCCGC
>DASWRC010000051.1:0-18881 GCA_036403375.1 Pyrinomonadaceae bacterium | reverse complement strand
CTTTAGAAAATCGTCAATCTCACAGAAAAGCGGTAAAATCTCCATTGATGGAAAGCTCCTTTCAAATAAATGTTTGTTGATAAATTCATTTTACTTGAAAACTGAGTCTTTCCATCTTTTCTTATCCAATACTGACGTTATTCTATGTAAATCCTGTCATCGCCGGTTAATTTCTTTAAAAATCTTTCGGGTCTGTGCGTTGAAATCCCTTTAAATTTCAGATTAAAACCTATCAATCACGGTCAGACCGACACCGCGAAAGTTATTCATCGCGGTTAACTCGTCCAAAGATTCTTCCAATGAAACGGTTTTGCCGATGAGCTTTTCGGGGCGCAGTTTTCCCGCCGCAATCATTTCGAGCATTTCCGCGTATTTGTATGCCTGCATCCCGTGACTGCCTCTTATTTCAAGCTCGCGTGCGATGACCAAATCCATCGGAATCGCGGTTTTATGATGCGCCGCTTCCATGATGCCGACCTGTACGTGCCGACCGCGTTTTCTCAGCGAGGCGATTGAATTAAAACACGTCTCGGGGCTGCCGAACGCGTCGATGGAGACGTGCGCGCCGCCTTTTGTAATTTCCTTCACGGCTTCAATTGTATTTTCGACCACTCGCGAATTAATCGTTCGGCACGCACCGACCTGTTCGGCAAACGCGAGTTTTTCGTCGTCAATATCGATTGCAACGACATTTGCGCCGAACGCGGCGGCAATCATCACCGCCGACAGCCCGACGCCGCCCGCGCCGTGTACCGCGACCCATTCGCCGCCCGCCGCTCTGCCTTGCGCGGCGACGGCGCGAAACGAGGTCGTAAAACGGCAGCCGAGCGAGGAAGCCGTCAGAAAATCGATTTCGTCCGGCAAACGCACAAGGTTTGTGTCGGCGTAATCAACCGCCACAAATTCGGCGAATCCGCCCCACGCGGTAAAGCCGGGCTGAAATTGAAAGTCGCAAATCTGCTGCTCGCCCGCCGCGCATTGCGGGCACGTTCCGCAGCTGCAGACAAACGGCAGGGTTACGCGGTCTCCTTTTTTCCAGTTTTTAACGCTCTCTCCAACATCTTCAACCGTTCCCGCAAGCTCGTGACCGGGGACGTGGGGCAGCACAATGTCCGGGTCGTTGCCCATCCAGCCGTGCCAATCGCTGCGGCAGATTCCGCACGCGCCGGTGCGCAGCACGACGCCGTTTTGCGGCGGAATGGGGTCAGGCAAATTTTGAATGGCGGGCGGTGCTTGAAATTTTTCGTAAACGGCGGCTTTCACTTTTTTCCTCTCATTATCATTTATAATTTCCGGCAAAGCTTCGACGCAAAATAAAAAAGACAGTTTCTTCGTCAAAAACTGTCTTTATTTAGCGACGGGGAATATTATGACTTGCTAAATTGAGGTAATTTCAATCCGGTTTTCGCTTATCAGGAAAAACGTCTGCGGCTTTTTCGGGCGGTTTTCGTTGCCGCGATTATTATTCTGATTATCGTTATTTCTCGGCGGTTTCTTTTCTTCCGGCTTGATTTCGGTATTTTCCTTCGGCGGTTTTCTCCTGTCATCAGGCGGTCGCTGCGCCGAAGCCGTCAGCGAAAAGCCTAAGCTCAGGATTGCCATGAATAATATTTGCTTCCAAAATTTCATTTCTTTCACTTTCCTTACCCAGCCGTCAGAAAACTCAACCGCCTGTTTTGTTGCCGTTCAGCATTGAAAAGATGCCATAAAGTTTTATTTATAACTTTAAGTTTGACTTACTTTTGATAAACAATCCGCCCGCCAAAAATCGTGTAAACCGGCTCGGTCGTTAAAATCTCTTTCGGCTCGACGGTCAGCAAATCCTTGGAATGAACGACCAAATCCGCGAGCATTCCGACCGCAATCATGCCTTTTTCCTTTTCCATAAATTCGGCGTAGGCTGATTCGTACGTATGACAGCGAATTGCCGCCGCAATCGAAAGCTTTTCCTGCGGCTGCCAGCCGCCGTCCGGAATTCCTTCTTCGTCCTGCCGTGAAACGGCGGCGTAGAGCGTGCGATACGGGTTGATTGATTCGACCGGAAAATCCGTCCCGAACGGTACGTGAACGCCGTAACTCTGCATAAAATGCCAAGCGTACGCGCCCAAAACGCGGTATTCGCCAAGCCTGGATTCCGCCCAGCGTTTATCGGAAATCGCGTGCGACGGCTGCATCGAAGCGATAATGCCAAGCTCGGCAAAACGCTTGAAATCCGACGGATTGACGACCTGCGCGTGTTCGATGCGGTGGCGCGGCGAATTATAATTAAGCGGAAATTCGGTGGAAAGACCTTTCTGTCCGCCGGATTTTTCCGTATTGACGGTTGGTTTGAATCTGCCCGACAGATTTGAATTTTTTTGAAATGCCGCTTCATAGCCGTTCAAAGCCATCCGGTTCGCCTTGTCGCCAATCGCGTGCAGCGTGATTTGAAATCCTGCCGCGTCGCGTTCGACCATCATACGCGTCAATTCTTCCTGCGGTCGGCGCGGAATTCCCATATTTTTATCGTCGTCGGAAAAAGGCGCGAGCATCGCGGCGGTTTTCGAGCCCAAAGTTCCGTCAACGTAGCCTTTGACCGCGCCGAGATGCAGACGATTCGGGTCGTCTTTGAACGAAGCAAATTCGTCGCGCTGCTGCTTTAACTTTTCGACCGAATCTTCAAAATCCTGCCATTCCGAAACGCGGACGATTAGTTTGCCGGCTTGCAAAAACTGCCGGTAAAGTTTCGTCGTTTCGTAACCCGAATTGTCCTGCACCGACGTGATTCCGTAGCGCCGCGCCATATCGAGCGCGAGCGTCATCGCCTTATTAAGCTGTTCGGGCGTCGGCTGCGGAATCAGAGCCGCCACCAACGCCTGCGATGTTTCCTTCAAAATTCCGGTCGCTTCGCCTGCCGCGTCGCGCTCAATCTCGCCGCCTTCGGGCGATTTTGTGTTTTTGTCGATTTTTGCCAGTTCCAACGCCTTTGAATTGACCCACGCGACGTGACCGTCAACGCGCACCAGATAAACCGGATTGTTCGGCGCAAGCGGGTCTAAATCTTTTTTAGACGGAAACGTTCCGCCCCACAGCGTATGGTCCCAGCCGCGCCCGATAATCCATTCGCCGGGCTTTAACTCTTTCGCTTTGGCGGCAATGCGCGCTTTCGCTTCTTCGAGCGTTTTCACGCCGACCAAATCGACCGTCAAAAGCGACAGAGCGCCGCGCAAAAAATGAACGTGCGCATCGTTAAAGCCGGGCGTCACGAGCCTGCCCTGCAAATCGATTTCCTTGTCAGCCTGGTATTTCGCCCGTAAATCGCGCGTCGTACCGACGGCGACGATTCGTTCGCCGTCAACCGCCACCGATTCGGCGAGCGTGAATTGCGCGTCAGCCGTAAAAACTTTGCCGTTAAAAAGCAGAAGGCTGACTTTCTGTTTCGCCTGCGCGGAAACCGAAATTGGTAAAATAAGCAAATTTATAATGATGAGTAAACCCGAAAGACTTTTTAGCATTTGGACTTTTCCTGATTTTCGCAAAATGATTTGTGAATGATTGTAAATTCTACTGCATTCCGGGCAACTTTCAAATTGTCAGAATGACGAGTTTCTGCCCGCAGATGTTTAAAGGTTAAAAGGATTGGCGTCAATGACGCCAATCCTTTTCATTAGAATAGTGTTTCCAACGAATCCGGTTAAGGAATTTTGGCTTTCGCCGCCGCGCTTTGTATCGCGCCTTTTTGCTTTCCGGAAATTACGCCTTGCTGCGCAAGTCCATTCGTATATGCGGCAACTCTCGAAACGAATTCGCCGTGAGTGGTCGCTCCGGCGGCAATCTGGGCAATCTCGTCCGAGATGGTGCAGCCGCTCGCGAACAGAGTGTTCGGAACGCCGGAATCGTATCCGCCGATAACAACCGTCGGACTTAAGTTAGAATGCGGATTGCAGTCCTCATCATCGACCACGCCGTCAGCGTCGGCATCCGGGAATTTCCAGCCGACATCGCGCAGCAGCTCGAAGGTCAAATCGTACGGCGCTTTTACAAAGTGCGTCAAATCGCCGTTAATCGCGGGTTCCATCAACAGGTTACGCGAAGCAACCGTGTCGTAGTGGGAAATCGAAGAACCGCCGACCACCGGGAACGGCGCATAGACGCGCACTCTGTCCAGAGCGTCCGTGCCCGCGCGAATCGCCGGATTCACTCCGATAGTCGCATTGACGCCGCCGCCGAGCTGGGCGACAATCGCCAACCCGTCCGCGCGTCGGACGCTGACGGTCGGAACCGTCACAAACGCGTCGTTAATTCCGTCGCCAGCCATTCCCGGCGGCGCGGCGTTCACGTTCGCGAGTTGATTGTAAATTATGACGCCGACCGCACCGGCGGCGGAAGCGTTTCGGGCTTTGACCGCAAAGCCGCAGAAGCCGCGCTCGATTAACGCGATCTTTCCGGCAACGGCTGCCGCATTCAAAAACGGAGAACAGCCGTCCGTCGTCGTGCCCGCCGGAGCGCCCGGCTCAACGACATCGACCGCCGCGACGACGTTTGCCGTCACATTCGGGCTGCCGACCGCCGGACCAAAGCCCGCGACGCCGAACTGGTACGGACCGGCAATCGCCGGCGGATTATTGACGCTCACATCAGGGCTTCCGAACGAAAGCACGCTCGGCACGCCGGCTTTGACATAAGCGCCGTCCCACACGACGCGACCGAAACTGGTGGCGGAAGTAACGCGCTGCGCGTTCGTCATCTGACTCCAGTACAAACCGGTCGTCGTGTCGAGCAATTTGCTGTTGTAGGCGTCGGGAAATCCTGAGTTGAGCGCGCCGGTATTCAAGTTGGCGGTTTGGCTGAACCCGAGTCCGTGCGCAAACTCGTGAAGCAGAACCGCGACTAAATCCTGCTGCGCGCCGTGATTGGCGTCGAGTCCCAGATAAAAATTAAAGAGCGTGCTGAAATTAGCGTTGATGTCGTCGTTTGCCGGAAGAAGATCAATGCCCGCCAGACTGTTTGCCAGCGCGACGTGATACCACGTCCCCGGAAGCGGCGCGTTGGGAAAATCGCGGATGATGCCAACCGGACCGGCGCTTCCCAAAACGTTTGTGCCGAGCGGCGTAAACTGCGCCCGGATTCTGATCGGAACGTTGCTGTCGAGCCGCGCGCTCCAGATGCTCGCCGCGTGCTCGAAAGCAATCAGGCGCTGCTGACCGAGCGTCGTTCCGCTGTTGCCGCCGACCGGCGCGGCAGGCGTCGGGTCATTGAAACCGACGCCGGGAGCATTAATATTAACGATGATTATCTGCGCCGGACCGGCAAAAGCCGCTTCACTGGCAAGAAGCACAAACGCCAAAGCAAACATCGAAACCGTCAAACTTACTAATAAATGTTTTGTTCTCATTTGTTTATTCTCCTTGTCCTATGAAATGTCCTCGACTAACCCCAGAAATTCGGCGGCTTCTTCAAAAGAAAAAACGCAGCGTGTTTCCATCGTGCCGTCCGCGTTCGGTCTTGCCAGTATTGTTCCGCCGTAACCGCCGTCTAAATCGAGGGCGACGCCGCCGCCCGCCACCGGCGAGCTTTGCAGATTTTCATCCGAGCGCTTGGTCGTCGCCTGGAGGGTCTTGACCAAATCGGTAAGTTCTTCGGTCGTCGGTTTTCTGACCTCTCCCGTGCTGCGGTCAACGACGATATTTTTGGTCGCTTTATACTTTTTGCCCGCTTGCTGCGCCGATACGGTGCGCGGCGATTTCGAGAAAATTAAGGCACCGATGCCGATTAACGCGATGATAACAACCGCTGTAATAACGAAGGATGTTTGCTTTGAAAAACGTTTCTTGTTTTTCCGGGGTTTTGACGTTTTTTCGCCGAAACTGTAATTCTTCATATTTTTACTCCTCTAAAGTTTTTGTTTTGTATTTTAAAATCTGAGAGTTACTCCTCGAAAAATATCACCGCTTTTCAGAGAACTGCCGGCGGCTTTTGGCAATCACAAAGCCGAGCCGGTTTAAGCCGGAAATAAAATCCCGGCGGAAGCCTTATTCGGGTGAACAAATTCGACAGAGATGTCCGGAATCAATTCTCTGGAACATCCTGGTTTGTTCCTGCCGAATGTATTCGGTTCAAGATACTTTGGGTTGAATAATGCGCCCTAGTATGCGCCTGGTTATAGGGCTTGTCAAGAACTTGCATTCCGAAATCGATGTCGCCGGCGGTCAGGGTTTTGAATCTTTAGCTTTAATGTCGGGAATGATTTCAAAACGGCACGAGCTTTATTCGGCAGTATAATTTGGCTTTCGCATCCGGACTCACGTAAAATTCATTTGCAAACAATTTCCGAAAAAGGTCGAAAATGAAAACAACTTTTGCTATCTGCTCCGCAATTATTTTCCTTCTTGCGCTCAATATTTCAGCGCAAATTCAAACAAACGTCCTGGTTCAAATCGTTAAAGCGGAAGACGAACGCCGCTTTGACAGCGTTTTGGAAAATTTGATGAAAAGCCAAAACGCGAAAATCCGCACGCGCGCCGCGCTCGCCGCCGGACGCATCGGAAACGACGCGGCTGTCACGGCGCTCGCCGCGCTTTTAGATAAAGATTCGGCGGAAGAAGTGCGCGCGACGGCGGCGTTTGCGCTCGGCGAAATCGAATCGGTAAAAGCGGCAGACGCGATTTTGAAAGTTTTAAGCGACACCGCAAATCCGGCTGCGGTGCGCGCTCGCGCGGCGGAAGCTGCCGGAAAAATCGCGGCGGCAAACGCCCGTGAAGAAAAATCGAAAGATTTGGGCAAAGCGATTGTCGATAATCTGAAGTTTGAAAACGAGCGCGGGTCGAATGCGAGCCGCGATGTCGTACTGCTCGGGCTGACCGCCGTTCTGCGCGCGCGACCCGAGGAGGGCGATGTCGCGACCGCCGGATTTTTGACTTCCGCCGACGAGCGAATCCGCACGGACGCCGCCAACACTCTGACGCGGCTGCGCGCCAAAAACGCGAACGCCGCGCTTCGCAGTATGGTGAAAAAAGACGCGGACGAGGCGGCGCGCGCCAATGCGGCGCGGGCGCTCGGCGCGGCGGAAGATAAGGATTCGCTCAGCCTTTTGCTCAATGCCGCGCTGACCGACAACGATTCGCGCGTGCGCGTTTCGGCGATTCGCGCCGTTGCCGCGCTCAAAGACAAATCGGCGGCTGAAAAGCTGTCGGCGCGCGGCGAGAATCTGCTCGCCGATTACAAAAAATCGAAATTTAAGAACCCGTCGGAAAAGAACGAAATTTTAGAAATCGCGACCGCTTTAGGCAGGCTGCTGTCGAATTCAAAGGATGAGCGGGCGGTCGAATTTCTCAACGATTTTCGGCTCGCCGATAAATTCACGTCGCCCGAAACCGAGATTGCGCTGGCGCGCATAACGCCCGAAGTTTACGTCAAATCGCTGATTGACGCGCCCGAAAAAACTTTCGGTGCGGATTGGCGAACATCGTCCGCCGCGTTTCAGGGGTTGGGCGAAATCGCGAATCTCGAATCGAGCAAGGAAACGGATGCCGTCAAAGCGCGCGCCCGCATTCTGCTGGTTCAGCTAATCAGCGCGTGGCTGACATCTAACCCGCAATCGAAAACGACCGACGCGCGGCTCGCGATTCCTGATTTAATCCGCGCTTTTGCCGCTTTCAAATCCGACAACACTGCCGGCATCTTGCGTTCGATGGTCGATATTGAAGAGGACGTTTTCATCCGCGCCGCAATTGCGGAAGTCTTAGCCGACCAGCCGAGCAGCAAAGAAACGGTCGAAGCGCTCGAAAAAGCCTTTACGTATTCGCTCCTGCACGACAAATTTTATAACGACGCAACGCTCGCGATTATGGACGCGCTGTTCAAGCAGGACAAATCACAAGCATCCGGCTCGCTGATTATCGCGCTCAGCGCGACGGATTATCTCGTCCGCAAAAAAGCGTTTGAATTACTGGGCGATAAAGATTTGCAAAAGGACAAGCCCGGACTTCCGACAATTTTGGAAAATTCTCTGGCAAAAAAGAAAAATCAGCTTTCAACTTTTAGCCTGAACTCGAAACTCGGCGTTCTCTTAAACACGAACGCCGATTACCTGCGCGCCGTTTCGCGCAAAAACGGTTCGGTCAAAGCCGTTCTGACGACTGAAAAAGGCGCATTTACGATTGATTTCGCGCCGGAAGACGCGCCCTTGACGGTCGATAATTTCATCAAACTGGCGCGCGCCGGATATTTTAACGGACTTGCGGTTCACCGGGTCGTGCCGAATTTCGTGATGCAGGACGGCGACCCGCGCGGCGACGGCAACGGCGGTCCGGGCTGGGAAATCCGCTGCGAAATAAATATGCTGCCCTTTGAACGCGGCGCGGTCGGCATGGCGCTTTCCGGCAAAGACACGGGCGGCTCGCAATGGTTCGTCACGCACAGCCCGCAACCGCACCTCGACGGCGGCTACACGGTTTTCGGGCGCGTCAATGAAGCCGATATGAAAACGGTCGATGAAATCGTGCGCGGCGATCGGATTCTGAGCGTGAAGATTGTTGAAAGCGCGGCGCGATTACCGAAAACCTCCGTTAAGATAACAAAGAAAAAACGCGGCTAATAATCATTGAAACAAGAACAAAAAAGGCTTAGCTTGAATCGAAGCTAAGCCTTTTTTGTTCTTGTTTTCCTTAGCGTTTAGCTTTTTGCCGTGCGCGTTCCGGTGTGTAAATCGTCGTCCGCTGCGTCCGTGTCGATTTCCTGAACGTCGACGTCCGTGCGGCGAACCGTGTCACGAACGGTTTCTTCGCGTTCTTCGACCGTTTTGCCGACTTCGACTTCTTCGACGACCCGCGCCTGTTTGTTGACGACCGGAACTTCGGCGCGTTCCGTCAGCTCGATGTCGCCTTGCTGGAAGTTGTTAACATCGGCGTCCGTCATCGCGCGGTCGACCGGACGACGATTAACCACCACGTGTTCTTCGCGCAGGCGCACGTTGGCTTCGACCGGTTTTTCGATAATCCGGCTCCGAATGCGCGCGCCGCCGCGTTCGACCGCGCGTTTGCCGACTTCCAGGTTTTCTTCAACCACCGGAATGACTTCACGGTTTTCCACGTCCGTGTTGCCGCGCAGATTCGCTTCGTTGCGCGTCGTGTTGTCATAATCCGCCGTACCGGTTGTGCCGGTCGTGTTCATGGTCGCGCTTCCTTCCATCGTGCCGGTTGTCGAATTGCTCGCCGAGCCGGTTCCGGCATAATTTTGACTTAAATCCGTGCTGCTGCCGTATGTGTCGCCGGACTGCGAGCCGTTTTCGTTAACGTCCATCGCG
This sequence comes from Pyrinomonadaceae bacterium, assembly GCA_036403375.1. Classification (GTDB taxonomy): domain Bacteria; phylum Acidobacteriota; class Blastocatellia; order Pyrinomonadales; family Pyrinomonadaceae; genus JAFDVJ01. The sequence continues at coordinate 9,598 of DASWRC010000051.1, read as the reverse complement.
CCGTTACGGTCGAGAATGTCCGCCGCTTCGCTGGCTCTTTGTTCGGAATCAGCCTGGACGGTTAAAATTGCGTCGGCGTCATAAGCCGCGTTGGTATAATTGCTGGCAGTCGTTTCATCATCAAACAACGAGCTGAAAAAATTGCTGATTTTATCGCCGATTCCCTCATTGTCTGAATTTGTGTTTGAATAATTTGAATCCGGAGAATTCGTATCCGTACCGGTTACGCTGCGGTTTGAAAGGTCTATGTTTTCCTGTATAAACCCCGCCTGCACCAATTCCTGCATCGCGGTTTGAGCATCGCTGCGGTTATTGAATAATCCAACTACTGTGTGTGTCATCTTTCTTTTCTCCTTATAATTTATAAATAATTGCCAAACTCTAAACAAAAAAACCTAACGGTTAGTTCCCGAGCCGCGAGTTTTTCTGTTCGGAGCCACCCTTTTGATTTCCACCTGCTCTTTTCGCACATTGACGGTTTGCGGCTGGTGGTGTTCGACTACTTCTTTGCGGACACGAAGCTCTTCGACCAGCAGCAGCTTTTTCTGAATCACGATTTGTTCTTCAACCACCGGAATAATCATCGTGTCGCCTTCCTGACGCACCGGCGGAAGCTGTTCGACAAACAAGTTTACCGGCACGCGTTCGACGCGGACTTCCTCTCGAAACAGGGGCACGTCAACCAGTTCTTCGTGCTCGCTGATTCGCTTGGAGATGCGAACGCGTCCGGCTTCGACAACCTGCTTGCCGACCGTTATTTCTTCCTGAATTACGGGAATTACCATTTTTTCGCTTTGAGTTTGCGAATCGTTCTTCGCCGTCTGTGCATTTGTCGGTAGTGCTCGTTTTGCCGCCATCGTTTTTCTTCTCCAATCGAAAAGTGCGCACACTTTTCCGAATTTTTATCTTGTGCGTCAATTTGCAATCAATGTTCCACTTTCAGCAAAATTTCAAAACAAATTTGCGTGAAATTTTCTTAACGCGTTTACGCTCGGACGTTTAAGACGCGAAAAAAAATTTCACAGAAACGCGCGCCGGTTTTTATAAAAATTTTTAATATTAGATGTGTATGGAATCGCACCTTTGCGGCAGTAGGCAATCGAAACAGACCTGTATTGATATGCAGAAAAATTCGAGCGGCGAACATTTTTATTGAATTAGTTCGTATAGGTTTTATAATTTAACGGGTGTCGAAATGAATATCACGAATCTTGCCAATCTGTCCGAAAACGAATTTGCCGCGCTTCAAACGGAACTGGCAGAACATAAAACTTTAGGACAGGTTCTCGCATGGGCGAGCCGTAGTCCGAAAAGCGATTTTTTGCCGCGAACGGTCGCCGAAGTCGTCACGCAGGACGAATTTACGCACGACGCGTCGTCGTTCCGTACAAAGATTTGTTTCTGGTTTACGACACGACCTGACTCGGCGCGGCGACGACAGTTGCCGTTTGGAATTTTCAACCCGGTGCGGACGAGCTTTTGCAGTTTCGGCTCGAAAACGGATGGAAACCGACGCCTTCAAGCTTAAAGGACGGCGATAAAGTTTTAGGAAACGCGGCTTGTGTTATTAAAAATGACTGAAACGCCCGACAAAAACGAAAGATTTCTCGACACCGGAACGCGCATTTACGATTTTTACGAAGAATTTCCGGTCGTTTGCCCGAAATGCGCCCGGCTGGCGAAAGTCGTCATCGACGACGCGGAATTCGCAAGGCTGCCGACGCGCAAACTGCTTAAATTTCGCAACCAATTTTTCGCGCCGCGACGGCTGATTTGCCTCAATTGCCCGCATCGCGATACGTGGAAAGGTAGCCGGATTTTAACGGGCGCAAACGTCGATTGGTATTTCCGCCTTCATCTATGGCTCGAAATCTCGTGTTGCGGCACGACTCTTTGGGCGTATAATCAAAAGCATCTTGAAATGCTGGAAAGCTATGTCAGCGCAAAACTGCGCGAGCGCACCGTAAAGGGTCGCAGCTCGGTTTTGAGCAAACTGCCGAAATGGATAAAGAGCGCGAAAAACCGCGATGAAATTTTACGGGCAATCGCCAAATTAAGGGGGAAATTAAATGGAAAATCTTGAACCGCAAACGGAAAGAAGTCTTTTCGGAATGCAGAAGAAAAAACACAGCGAGGTCGAGATTGAGGAAAGCCTCGAAACTTTATCAAACTATCTCGACGGTTTTTTCCGCGTTCCCGGCACCGGTTGGCGGTTCGGTTTCGACGCGCTTATCGGTCTGATTCCGAACGTCGGCGACACGCTGACTTCCGTGCTGTCGTTTTATATTTTGATTGCGGGCGTGCGCTACGGCGTGCCGAAAATCACTCTTCTCAGAATGGCTTTTAATATCGGCTTGGATTATCTGGTCGGCACGATTCCGTTTATCGGCGACGCATTCGATTTCGTCTGGAAGTCGAATAAGCAAAATATGGATTTAATCCGCGAGCGGGCGACCGGCAAAAACGTCGCGACGACCGGCGATTATATCTTTGTTTTCGCAATTATTTTGCTGCTTATCGGTGTTTTAATTGGCTCGATTGTGGTGAGTGTGTTAATTTTAGGAACGATTTTCAAAGGTCTCTGGAATTCGCTTTAATTTTTAATAAAACTAATGTCACGAAAAACAAACCGCCGCGAGTTTTTGAAAATTCTCGGCGTCAGCGCCATTGGAATCGCGCTCGCGCCGCAGAATGTTTTCGCGCAGAAACGCAAAAAATCCTGCGTCATTATCGGTGCCGGTTTTGCCGGTTTAGCCGCCGCTTTCAAATTAAAAAACGCTGATTGGGACGTCACCGTTCTCGACGCGCGAAACCGCACCGGCGGGCGCGTTTTTTCGCACGTCCTGCCCGAAAATCCGAACCTCATTTGCGAGCTTGGCGCGGAATGGGTCGGCGAAAGTCATGAAAGAATCAAAGCGCTTTGCAAGGATTTCAACATTCCGCTCCAGAAACACCAGTTCGACGATTACCTGCTGCAAAACGGCAGGGTTTCGCGTCCCGACGAGTGGGGATTTTCCGTCCAGGCAAAAGCGGCTTTTGAAAAAATCAAGGCAAATTACGCGCGTCTGACGCCTTTGCAGCAGGCGAAGCTCGACCGTCTCGATTGGTGGACTTACCTCGAACAAATCGGCTACTCACAGGACGATTTAATCCTCCGCGATTTGATGGACAGCACCGATTTCGGCGAATCGATTCGTCACGTTTCCGCATTCGGCGCGCTCGCGGAATACGCCGAATCGAGTCCGAAAAACGAGATGGATTACAAGATGACCGGCGGAAACGCGCGTTTGGCGCAGGAATTCGCAAAACGCATCGGCGACGAAAATATCAAACTAAATACGCTTGTCACGGAAATCAATCAACGCGCCGGGATTGTGACCGTCAAAACCGGAACCGAGAGTTTTACGGCGGACGCCTGCATCTGCACCGCGCCGGTGGCGAGCCTGAACCGTATAAAATTCAATCCGCCGCTGCCCGCCGTCCAATCGGAAGCGGCACAGAAATTGATTTATTCGCGCATCACCAAAAACAGCGTTTTGTATGAAAATCGCTTTTGGAAAGACGAAAATTTCTCGCTTGTCTCGGACGTCACATCGCATTATTACTTTCACAGCACGCAGAATCAGCCCGGCGCGCAAGGCATTCTGACGGCTTATGCCATCGGCGAAAAGGCGGACGTGCTGGCTTCGCAGTCGGACGCGCGGCGAATGAAAATCATCGCCAACGATTTGACGGATTTTAACCGGGAAGCGCCGCAAATGGCGCGCGGAATCGCGTCATACGCCTGGCAGCGCGACCGTTTCACGGAAGGCGCATACGCGCTTTATCGTCCCGGTCAATGGTTCGGCATCCGCCCGATTTTGCAGCGCCCGCATGGTAAAGTTCTTTTCGCGGGCGAACACCTTGCGGATTGGCAGGGTTTTATGGAAGGCGCAATCGAAACCGGCGAAGCGGCGGCGAAAGGATTGTTAAAATAAAAATATTTTTTGAGGTTTTAGAAAAATATGTTCGGTTTAATGCGTGCGAAAAAATGCGGAATGTCGGACGAAGAAAAACATTTCCGGCGTCTGAATTACTGCGGAACGTGCAAGACGCTGGGAGCGCTCTACGGGCAAAAATCGCGGCTGCTGCTCAATCACGACACGGTTTTTCTCGCCGAAATCCTGTCGGCGTTAATGGGCGAAAACGTTTCCGGCTGGCAGAAATCCTACCAATCTTTTAACTGTTTGAGTTTGCCCGAAAGCGAAATGCCCGCGTCTTTGCAGTTTGCCGCCGCGACGAATATTATTTTGACCCGGTTTAAGCTCGCCGACCACGTTGCGGACGAGAAAAAACGTCGCTACAAACTTGCGCAAAACGCTTTTTCAAAAGAATTTGCGCGGGCGGAAAAATTTTTGCAGGATTGGAATTTTCCGCTTCCGGAAGTAAAGGAAATTTTGAATTCGCAAACTGAGCGCGAAGCGGCGGGAAATTCTTTGGACGAAGTGGCTTTTCCGACCGCCCGGACGACCGCCGTTTTTTTCCGCGAAGGCGTCAAACTAATCAACAAACACAGCCTCGAAAATATCGCGTTTGAACTCGGCTTCAGCTTCGGAAAACTGATTTACCTGCTCGACGCTTTTGAAGATTACGAGAAGGATTTTCGCACCCGTAGATTCAATGCCTTTCGCGCGGCGTTTGACTTAAAGAACGAAAAACTAAACGCCGAATCAAAGCGTAAAATCGCGGGCATTCTTCATGAAATAGAAAGCGAAACAATCGCTAAAATCAATCAACTCCCGATTTCCGAAAACCAAAAAACGCTTTTTATTTCAAGGCTTTCGCAAAACCTGCAGCGCACGCTCAAAACAAATCTGCCCGTTTTGAAAACTAATAAAATTTGCGCCGTTAAACCGAAACCCGGCTTCTCGCAAAGATGGCAAAAGGCGAGCGAAAAAGCCCGCGCGCTGGCGCCGGCTTACCGGTGGCAAATGCCGCTCGTTTTTCTTTTCGTGTTTGTTTTCGCGCTCGTCGCGCCGGCGCAGACGCGTGAAGCAAAATCGGCGCGCGAATGCTTCGATTTAAGCTTTAACCTGATGGCGCTCGGCGCGATTTTCGGCGCGGTTTTTAGTTTTTCGCCGCTGAAGATGGTCGCGATAAATCGCAAACGCAGGAAGAAGGAAGGCGGCGAAGGCGGCGATGATTCCGGCGGCGATGATTCCGGCGGCTGTTGCGACTGCGACTGCTGCTGTTGGGATTGCGACGGTTGCACCGGTTGCTGCGACGGCTGCGATTGCTGCAGCGGATGCTGTGATAACTGCGGCTGCGACGGCTGTGACGGCTGCTGCGATTGCAGCTGCGACTGTTAAAAAAATCAATGAACGAACCTTATTTTTTAATCGAAACGGCGAGCGGGCGAGTTCCGGTAATCTTGAGTTCGCCGCATTCGGGCGTCGAATTTCCCGACGAGCTCAAGCCGCATTTTCGCGCCGAACTCCGCGCGCAGCCCGACGACACGGATTGGTTCGTCCACGATTTGTATAATTTCGCGCCCGCGCTCGGCATTACCGTCATTCACGCACGCTACAGCCGCTGGGTGATTGATTTAAACCGTAGCGCGGAAAGCGTTCCGCTTTACACGGACGGACGAATTATAACCGAACTCGTACCGAAAACCGATTTTCTCGGCGGCGAGATTTACGTCGATAAAAGGTTTCTGCCGGGCACGGCTGAAATCGAGCGCCGGAAAGCTAATTATTACCAGCCGTATTACCGGAAAATCGAAAGCCTTCTGGCGGAAAGAATCGCGGAGTTCGGGCACGTTCTGCTCTGGGACGCGCACTCGATTCGGCGGTTCGTGCCGACGATTCAAAGTGAGCCTTTTCCCGATTTAATCCTCGGTGACAACGACGAAAAGAGCGCGCGTAAAGAAATCATCGAAATCGCTCTTCGCGGTTTGCGCGCGGGAAAATTCGGCGTCAATCACAATTCGCCGTTCAAAGGCGGCAACATTACGCGGCATTTCGGAAAGCCCGACGCCCGCGTCCACGCGCTTCAGCTCGAAATGGTGAAAACGAATTACATGGACGACGACGAACTGACTTTCAACGAAAACAGGGCGAATGAAGTAAGAAGCGGTTTGCGCCCGGTTTTTGAAAATATCATTGAGTATTTGATGAAATAACAGAAATTTAGTCACGAATTAATACGAATTAACACGAATTGCCAAAACTTAAATTCCGGCTTTTATTATTCGTGAAATGCGCGTCTTAATTCGTAGCAAAAATCATGAAAACCTATCGTTTCAAAGCGCTGCTTCAAAATTCGGGCTGGCTCGAAAACGCCGTCGTTTCAATAGGCGACGCGGGAAAAATCGTTTCCGTGTCGCAAGCGCCGCAAACGAGTGCCGCATTTCGAGGCTACGCGCTGCCGTCGTTTCAAAACGCGCACTCGCACGCATTTCAATACGCGATGGCGGGTCTCGCGGAAAATAACGCCGGCGAGGATGATTTCTGGTCGTGGCGCGAAAAAATGTATGAGCTGGCGCTGAATCTGAACCCCGACGAAATGAAGAAGATTGCCGCGCTGGTTTACGCCGAATTAGTTCGCCACGGTTATTCGAACGTCGCTGAATTTCATTACGTTCACCACGATAAAAACGGCACGCCTTATAATAATTTAGCCGCGATGGGCGAAGCTTTGGTTGAAGCCGCAAACGAAGCCGGAATCAAGATAACTTTAATCCCGATATTTTACCAAAAGGGCGGTTTCGGTATCGAGCCGAACGAGCGCCAGCGCAGATTTATTTCCCGCACGTTTGAAGATTACGCGCGGCTTTTTGAAGCATCCGGCGCAGTTTGCCAAAAATACGAGCACGCGAATATCGCCGTCGGCGTTCATTCGCTGCGCGGCGTCGAAGCGCGGGACATCTTACGCACTATTAATGAATTACCAAAAGATGTTCCGTTTCACATCCACGTTTCCGAACAAATAAAGGAAATTGCCGATTCTTTGCAGTTTTTAGGCAAGCGCCCGGTCGAATGGCTTCTGGAAAATGCGGAACTAACCGAAAGATTTCATCTCGTTCACGCCACGCATCTGACCGAAAACGAAACCGAAGAATTAGCGAAAACGCGCGCCAACGTCGTGCTTTGCCCGAGTACGGAAGGCAATCTGGGCGACGGAATTTTTCCGCTGCGCGCGTTTCAAAGCTTCGGCGGAAATTGGAGCATCGGAACCGACAGCCACATCGGAATTAATCCTCTGGAAGAACTGCGCCTTCTCGATTACGGTCAGCGCCTCGTTTCACACAAACGCAATACTTTCGGTGCGGACGGCGGCTTGTTTGCGATTAAAAATGCAGCGCTCGCCGGTCGCCGCGCGATGAATAATTTTGAAACGCGGTTTTTCGCCGCCGGCGCGGATTTCGACGCCTGCGTGTTCGATTCGGAAGCGCCGCTGCTGGAAAATACCCGGCTTGAAACTCTGGCTTCCGCGATTCTTTACACGGCTGACGTTTCGCAGATTATCGAAACTTTCGTCGCCGGAAAACTGATTGAAAGAGACGAAAGTCACTGGGAAATAAGCGACGGATTTATTGACTGTGTTCGAAGATTTCGCAGCTAAAAAAGCGTCAGGGATTCGGGAATAATGTCCCCGAATCCCTGACGCTTTTTTCCATAAAAATTTACTTTATGCGTTCGCGGCGTCCTGCTGTGCGGGAAACATTTTTTCGAGCGCGCCGGTCAGAACGCCGATGCCGAATTCGCCTGCCGCGCGGGATTTCAGTTTTCCTTCCGCGTCGAACAGGTAATAAACCGGCACCCAGCCCTGCTCGTTCAAAAACGCGTCTTTCAGTTTGTGCTGGTTATCAATCGCGCAAACGTCGTCGATGCAGTGTTCGGCAACCGTCGCTTTGACCTTCTCCAAATCCGTGTCGGCTTCATAGCGCGGCATGTGAATCGCCACCGTTTTCAAGCCCTTATCTTTATATTTTGCCTTCAAATCCTGAAGTTTGGGCATATTTTCTTTGCAGATTCCGCAGCTCGTCGCCCAGAAATAAACGAGCGTCGGCGCGCCGGAAACGTAATCGTCGGCTGTTTCCTGTAATTCGTTCAACCATCCGGTCGCGCCCTCAAATGTCGGAATCGCGTCTCCGATTCTCATTGGCATAATTTTCACTCCCTAAAAAGTTGCGGAAAGCTGCGGGTAGTTAGTTAATTTTGAAAACAAAAACTCTGCAGCTTTCTGTAACTTCCCGCAACTTTCTGTCAACTATCTGTTAACTAAACTTTCAAATTTTCCTGTCCCGGCGTCCAGTCAGCCGCGCACAAACCGCCCGTCTGCAGTCCCTGCAGCACGCGCAGGGTTTCGTCAACCGAGCGACCGATGTTCAAATCGTGAACGACCGCGTATTGCAGAATGCCTTCCGGGTTGATGATGAAAAGCCCGCGCAGCGCAATGTTCGCGTCTTCGACCAGGATGTTGTATTTGGCGGCTAGTCTGCCGCCAACGTCCGAAAGAAGCGGATAAGCCAGACCTTCGATACCGTTCTGGTCGCGCGGCGTTTTAATCCACGCGCGGTGCGAGTGAACCGAGTCGGTCGAAACGCCCAAAACTTCCGCGCCGACGCCGTTGATTTCATCGAGTCTGTCCGAAAAAGCCGTTAATTCGGTCGGGCAGACGAATGTAAAATCGAGCGGGTAAAAAAGCAAAATCAACCATTTGCCTTTGTAATCCGCAAGGCTGAGGTTTTCCGCCAAAGTTTCCATGTTCCTGGTCGAAGGCAGATTGAAATCCGGTGCCGGCTGCCCGACTTTCGCGATTGTTACTTCCGATTTATTTTCCGTTGCTGTTCCTGTAGCTGTTGACATAATTAAATTTATCTCCTTGAAAATTAGTGTTTATTGATTGCAGTCAGGACAAATGCCGCGCAAAGTAAGCTCTAAAGATTCGGGTTTGAAACGCGAAAACTCCGCCGCAAAGCTTATAACTTCCGGCGGCAGCTCGATTTCCATATCGACCAACTTGCCGCATTTCGTGCAAATCGCGTGGTCGTGCCGCGAAGTCATCGAATCGAAACGGCTCGCGCCGTTCCCGAAGCTGATTTCCGCAATATGCCCGGCTTCTTTCAAATACCGCAGCGAATTATAAACGGTCGCGAACGAAATGCTCGGCAAAAGCTGTTTCGCTTTGTCAAAAACCTCATTCGCCGTCAGATGCTCTTTTTCATTACGAATAACCTGCAAAACAACTTCTCGCTGCCGCGTTAATCCCAAATCTTTGATGTCTACTTTGATGCTCATTTCTTCCTAAGTTAGATTTAGAATAATTCTAATTCTAACTTTTGTCAAGTCATTCTCAAAGGCGATTTTCAATTTATGTGCGAGCTGACAAAAGTTGATTGAGCGCCTCTCATAAAGGGAAATTGTTTCGACATACGGAAACCGGTAAGTAACGATTAAATAAATCTTTAAATATCTCGCTTGATTTCATAAAAATTAAATAACGTCAGTATTGGATAAGAAAAGATGGAAAGACTCAGTTTTCAAGTAAAATGAATTTATCAACAAACATTTATTTGAAAGGAGCTTTCCATCAATGGAGATTTTACCGCTTT
>DASWRC010000050.1:0-7861 GCA_036403375.1 Pyrinomonadaceae bacterium | reverse complement strand
AGGAGCAAAGAGGCAGCGTTTTTGTTTTCTTATGCGGCTTTGCTCCTCAAGCGGGAAATTGTCTTTCTTTTACCTTAGATTTGCTCTAGTGATAAGTAATCGCGTTACAGGACAAACAGCCAATCGCGTATGGCTTTGCACAAAAATTAATTTTTTAGCCACGAATGACACGAATGGCACGAATACTTTATTAAATATTATTCGTGCCATTCGTGTCATTCGTGGCTAACTTTAAAAATTACTTTCGCTGCCGGAATTTTATGCAAAGTCCATCAATTATTCATTAAAGTTAAATGCGCATATTCGGTTTTACGGGCGATAACGGCGGGGTTGTTTTTGGGAATAATCGTTTGCCAGCGCGTTTTGTTGTCGAGAATCATCTGGGCGTCTTCCGCCGGGACGGGGCGCGAGAAAAGATAGCCCTGACCGTATTCGCAGCCCAAAATTCTTAATTGATGAAGCTGGTGAATCGTTTCGATGCCCTCGGCGACGACGTTTAAATTGAGCGTTTTCGCGAGCGCGATAATCGTGCGGACGATTTCGCCGTTTTCCGTGCCGTCTTCCATCGAGCCGACGAACGAGCGGTCGACTTTCAGCATATCAATCGGAAAGCGGTGCAGATAACTGAGGCTGGAATAACCCGTGCCGAAATCGTCAATCGAAAGCTGGACGCCGAGCATCTGCAGATTTTTGAGCATCGCGATTGTGGTTTCGGCATTTTCCATAATCGCGCTTTCCGTAATTTCCAGCTTCAGACACGCCGGATTAACGCCGGTTTCTTTAATAATCCAACGAATTTGCTCGACAATATCGGGCTGCGCGAAATGTTTGCCCGATAGATTGACGCTCATCATTAAATTTTTGTTGAGCGGCGATTGCCGATGCCATTCAACCAACTGCGCGCAGGATTTCTGCAAAATCCAAAGCGTGAGCGGCACGATAAAATTCGTTTCTTCCGCGACCGGGATAAATTCGTTCGGCGGAACAAGCCCGCGCTGCGGATGATTCCAGCGCATCAGGGCTTCAAAACCGGTCAGCTCCATCGTCGTCAAATCGACAATCGGCTGGTAATGGACGACCAGCTCGTCGCGTTCGACGGCGTGACGCAAATCGGTTTCGAGCTGCAGAAGCGTGACGGCGCGCGTGTGCATCGTCTGGTCGAAAACCATGTAATTCTTATTGCGTTCCTTGGCATAATACATCGCAATATCGGCGTCGCGCAGGATGTTTTCGGCTTCCGTGTAGCCCGAATTGCTGACGGCGATGCCGATGCTGATGCTCGTAAAAACCTGTCGCCCGTTAATCGTAAACGGCGTCAGCAGCTTGCGCCGCACGGTTTCGGCAAACTGTACCGCGTCGTCAGTCGTCGAGATATCATTCAAAATAATGCCGAACTCGTCGCCGCCGAACCGCGCGACCAAATCATTCGTCTGCAACAAACCCGAAAGGCGTTTGGCGACGTTCAGGATAAGCCGGTCGCCGGCGGAATGACCGAGACTGTCGTTGACGGTTTTGAAGCGATTGAGGTCTAAAAACAGGACCGCGAATTTCTTTTCGGGCGTGTTTTTCGATTTTCCGAGCAATGTGCCAAGCGACTTGATAAACAGGCTGCGGTTCGGCAAATCCGTCAGGCTGTCGTGAAAAGCCGCGTGACGAAAACGCTCGCGGCTTTGGCGGAGTTCCCTCCCGATTCTCTCCTGCTCGCTGATGAAATGCCGAAGCTCGACGATATGATTTTCCGCCTGTTCGGTGCGCTCACGTTCGGCTTGTTCGGCTTTCGCCGCCGTGTCCTTGACATCGTTCATCGAGCGGCGATAGAACATGTAAACAATCGCCGAAAAGCCGGTCGTCGCGATAATCAAAAACGGCTCGATATGCTGAAACGCCCGCGTGAAAAACCCGGCGGAAACCGCGCCGGCAATATAAATGACAAGCGCGTTCAAACAGTTTTCATACCATATTTTCCAGATTGACTTATCGTTTTGGCGCGCGCCTAAAACCGAGACGAAGATGGAATTAAAGAGAAACTGTGCGAACGCCATCGTGCAGAGCATTTTTGCGAAATCAGCGTTCGTGCCGGCGGCGGCAATCTCGGAAGCCGAACCGAAAAAATATCGTAAAAGATTAACGGTCGCAAAGGTCGTAATCGCGGCAATCGAAGTGTTCAAAAACATCGTTCGCGTCTTTATTTTGATGCCTTTACGCCGGAAAATCAGCGACGTGCAAAGAGATTCGACCGCCGCCAGCACGACCGCCGTTTCGCCGCCGTACATCAAAATCGCGGCGAAAATCAGCGCGTCGGAAACCGTAAAATAGAGCTTTGTCCGTGGAAGCTGGATTTGCAGCGAAGAGCTGAAAAGTATTGTGAATAATGTAAAAACGCCAAAACCGGCATCGATTTTGACCAATGGAAATTGATACACGGAAAACCCGCAAGCCGCCAGCCCGAGTATCAGCGTAATCCAGTCCGCCAGATTATTTATCTTTGTTTTATTCGCCACAATTTTCGGTTATGTTCCGAAAAGCTGATTAACCGCTTTTCCCTGATTTTTGTCTTAACGCGTTTTAGTTATTCTCCAATCACTAAAACTTTTTTCTTCGCCGAGAGTTCGGATTCTTATTTTCGAGTTCGGTTCAAATCCGCTCGCTTGTCTTTTAATTTTGCCGTTAATGCTTTTGTTATCAGAAGGGGGTCAGCTCTGAAAACAGTTTTTGAAATATTGTCCGCGAAGATTATCTTCGGCGAGTTGCAATCCTGTTAGCAAGCATTGTGCCGCTCGGACGGATTATTCCGGGCGCCCGTACTTTATAGAACACTGCGCAGTTTTTGCGGTTTATGAAGGAATCGGATTAACCTGAACGCTCTGACTGCCCGGTCAATTTGACCGAATTATTTTCAATCTGCCAGCCGCTGAAACAAAAAAGTCGGTGTTTTTTTTTCAACAATTGACGCCGGTTATCACGGACTAATAATCTTACTCCCCATAATAACCGGCGTCAATTGTTTTTTTCTTATTTTGCGAGCCGAAGCTGCGTGAACTCGCGGTTTTGGGCGAGAACCGCCGGGTTATTGTCGGGAATGATGGTTTGCCAGCGTGTTTTGTCTCTAACTATTAATTCGGCTTCATCGAGCGGGACGGGGCGCGAGAAAAGATAACCTTGCCCGTATTCGCAGCCGAGGATTCTCAACTGGTGAAGCTGGTGAATCGATTCGATGCCTTCGGCGACGACATCGAGATTCAAGGCTTTGGCAAGCGCGATAATCGTGCGGACGATTTCGCCGTTTTCCGTGCCGTCTTCCATCGAGCCGACGAACGAGCGGTCGACTTTGAGCGTGTCAATCGGGAAACGGTGCAGATAACTCAAAGAGGAATAGCCCGTCCCGAAATCGTCAATCGAAAGCTGCAGTCCCAGATTTTTCAGCCGGCGAAGCATGGCAATCGCTTTATCGGGATTGTCCATCATCGCGCTTTCGGTGATTTCCAGCTTCAGGCATTGCGGCGCGATTTGCGTTTTTATCATTATTTCCTGGATGCGCTCGACAATATCGCCGTGCGCAAAATGCTTGCCCGAAAGATTAACGCTCAAAAACAAAGGCGTTCCGATTCCTTCGAGCCGCTGAAAACGCACGACTTCGCGGCACGATTCTTCGAGCATCCAGTAAGTAATCGGCACAATCAAGCCGGTTTCTTCCGCGACCGGGATAAATTCACCGGGCGGAATCAGCCCGCGCTTCGGGTGTTTCCAGCGAATCAGGGTTTCAAAACCGCTCAGTTCCATCGTGTCGAGTGCGATTATCGGCTGGTAAAACGCGCACAGCTCATTGCGTTCGACCGCGTACCGCAAATCCGTCTCGATCTGCAAAAGCGTGACGGCGCGCGTGTGCATCGTCTGGTTGAAAATCTCGTAATTTTTGTTGTGGTCTTTCGCGTAATACATCGCGATGTCGGCGTCCCGCAGGACTTCTTCGGCTTCCGTGTAATTATCGTTGCCGAACGAGATGCCGATACTCGTATTAATGAAAATTTCGCGACCGTTGATGTTGAAAGGATACGAAAATTTGTAGTTGATAAGCTGCGCAAAGCTCAGAACATCGTCGGTGTCCTTGATGTTGTTCAAAATAATCGCGAATTCATCGCCGCCGAACCGCGCCAGCAAATCCTCGTCTTTGACGAGTTCGCTGAGGCGTTTGCCGACGGCTTGAATCAGGTTGTTGCCGATTGAATGACCGAGACTTTCGTTGACGGTTTTGAAGCGATTGAGGTCTAAAAAGAGAACGGCGAAATTATAATCTGAAATTTGTTTGTGATTTTCGAGCGCGAATTTTAAAGCTTCGATAAACGAATTGCGGTTTGGCAGGTCGGTCAGCGCGTCGTGAAACGCGGCGTGGCGGAAACGTTCCTTGCTCACGCGCAGGGCGGTGCCGATTCTTTCCTGCTCGGCAATATGAAGCTGCAGTTCGACGATGTGACGTTCGGCTTGCTCGGCGCGCTCGCGCTCGGATTGTTCAGCCTTTTCGGCGGTTTGCTTGATGTCGTCCACATAGCGCCGGTAGGTGATATAGACGATGGCGAAAAAGCCGACGACCGAAGCAAACAGAAATATGTTTATCGGCTGCAAAGCCTTGACCGCGACGCCCGCCAGAATCGCGCCCGTAAAATACATGACAAGCGCGTTCAGACAATATTCGTTCCAAACTTCCCAGACGCTCTTTTCGCTTTTGAAGGCGATAAAGACCGCGACGCAAATCGAGTTGACGACAAACTGCGTCACCGCCATCGCCGTTATCATGGCGACGAGCCGCGTGCTGCTGCCGTTATTAACGACCGCCTCCGCCGAGCCGAAAAACTCTCCGACAACGAGCGCGGTCAAAAACGTCGAGATGGCGGCGACGGCGACATTAAGAAGAATCGTCCGCGCTTTAATCGGAATTCCCTGGCGCTTGAAATTGAGCGACGTATAACACGATTCGAACCCGGCGAGCAGCACCGCGACTTCCCCGCCATAAATCACTAAAGATAGAATAACCAGCGCGTCGGAAATCGTTAAATGAATCTTGGTACGCGGCAGCTGGATGCGTAGATACGAGCTGAAAAAGACCGTGACGACCGACAGCGCAATCAAGCCGGCGTTGATTTTTTCGAGCGGAAAACTAAAAATCGCCCAGACCAGCGCGGCAAGCCCGAGAGGCATGATGCCAGCCAGATACAGATTGATATTTCGTTCTTTTTTTTCCACTTCAGAATGATCGGGAAACAGGCAGATTGAGTTGGGTTCCGGTTTTATGAATTAGTTTTGTTGAGAGCGGCTTATCAGAATTGCGTTTAAGCCACTGTTATTATATGTCAAAGGACACGCGTTTTCCAAGAAAAATTTTCTTAAACGTTTGAATTTTTCGCGATTTACACGGATTTCTGCGCCGGAAAGCGTAAAAGACGGTCGAAACCAATAAAATCAACCCGTTTTTATAAAAGTTAAGTAAGCTTAACGGGTCTGTTCGTCGCTGCCGAATTGTTTCTCCTCACAAACGGATAATGCCTGAAACGCGTAAAAAACGCGGGAACGAATAATCATTCCCGCGTTCTTGCCTGTCCTATTCGATTCGTGTTTACTGCATCCGGTCGGTGTTGTCGCCGGCTGCCAGCACACTGTTTGTTTGCGACTGCGTGCCGTCGCTCACCAGCAGTCCGTCGCTCACCAGCAGTCCGTCGCTGACCAATAAGCCGTCGGCAATCGGCGTATTGTCGGGCAGCGTGGAATTATTGCCGAACAAAACGCTCGACGGACTAAAGATCGTCCCCCTCGACAATGTTTGATTGCCTGTCGGGCTCGCACCGCTTGCTAAGACGACGCTGTCGCTGACGAGCAGTCCGTCGCTGACGAGCAGTCCGTCGCTGACGAGCAAACCGTCGCTCACGAGCAGTCCGTTGGCGTAAAAGCCCTGGTACTGCGTGATAAGATTGGTTCCCGTCAATGAGCCGTAGTTCGGATAGATGCCGCCCGACCATTGAAACTTCGTACCGCCGATGGTTGAAGTATGTTCGGGAATCCCGTTCGTCGTCAAAAGCGGCGTGCCTTGCGGCGTCGGGTTCGGTAAATCCTGTCGAACCAGTTTAGCGAGTCGGATAGCGCCTTCGATATTGAGTTGTCCCGCGCCCTGTTCGAGCGTGTTGAATCCGGCAAGCCGCTGCGCCGTGTATTGAAGAATCGTCTTCACCATATTCGGCGTCAGCTTCGGATTGATTTGCAGCATCAGCGCGACCGAACCGCTAACGACCGGCGTCGCCATCGAAGTGCCGCTCATATACATCATCTTACGTTTATCGTCGGCGCTGCTTGGAATAGTCAGGGACGGGTTCGACGTGACGATTTCGCTGTCTTTGGCGCGCGCGCCGACAATCAGATTGCCCGGCGCAACGAGGTCAGGCTTGATAAGATTGTCGTAATGACGAACGTTTGTCGTGTCCGTCCAAAAGGAGCGCGTCGGACCGCGCGAGCTGTAGGTCGCAATGCCGTCGTCGTCGCGCGCGTCCGTACCGAACGTGTTGGTCGCGCCGACCGTGATGACCGACGGGTCGTTGCCGGGCGAGTGAATCGCGCCGTAGATTTTTTGCCCGCTTGCGGTTTTACCGTTATTGCCGGCTGCCGCCACGACAACCATCCCGGCAGCCGTCAGGCGTCTGACGGCGCGGCACAGCGGGTCGTTGCGCCACGATTCGACCGCCGGTGAGCCGAGGCTCATATTGACGACTTTGATGTTATAGGTCGTGCGGTTTGTGTAGAGCCAATCCATCGCGCGGATTAAATTAGCGGTCGTTCCCGAACCGTTTTCGTCGAGCACGCGGACGTTGAGAAGTTTCGCGTTCGACGCAATGCCGCGATAATTCGCAAGGTAATTGTAGTCGTTACTGTCGCCGTATTTACCGGAGCCTCCGGCTGCCAGCGTTGCGACGTGCGTGCCGTGACCGTATTCGTCGTCGGCTAAATGGTCGTCGCCCGAAAAATCGACTTTATAAACAATGCGTTTGTTTCCGGCGTAATCGACGAACGAGCGGTGGTCGTCGCGGATACTCGAATCGACGATGGCGATGCCGACGCCGCTTCCATCCAGTAAATTTGTGCTCAAGAGCGATAAGAGGGGCAAAGTTATTATCGGCGTCAAAAGAGACGGAGAATTTAATTGATTCCGCACCAGCAGCGCGCCGGTCGTCGTTTCGACATGACCGAGAAGACTGACTTTGCGGTCGAGCGAAAGATGGCGCGTGCTCTGCGCGTCGGCAACTTCTTCCGCCACGCGAACCGGCAAATCAAGAATAAGCATATTCAAGCTCGCCGCTTCGTCGGTAATAATCACGCCATTTTTGCTCAGAACATTTCGCAGCCCGCGATTTTGAATGTCGTCCGCCTGAAGAATAACCTTCACGGTCTGGTTCGGGTCGGATTTCATCAGCTCGCGCAAATCGGGCGAAATCTTATCGCCGACAAACGAATCTTCGGAATTCTGCGCGTTCAAATCGATTTTAGCGAACCGCGTCTTTAAAAGATTGTCCGCCAGTACTTCCTGCTCGTAATCGGCGGTCGTTCCCGTGCTGATGACCTGAATTTGTTTTTCGGCTAAAGTTTGCCGCAGCCGCGCCGAGATGTCGGCACCGAAAAGCGGCGCATTTTGACTAAAACTCGTCACGTCTTCAATGATGACGATGGCGCTGTTTCCGGTTTTTTCGATTGCCGCAAAAACCGTTTCGAGCCGCGCATCGACTTCCCGTTCGGTTTCCGCACCGGTCAGAATTTGCGCGAGATTGATTTTCAAAAGCCGTTTGCCGCGCAGCTCCTTTGCCGTCGTGTCGTTTGAAAGCCGCAG
>DASWRC010000049.1:0-30144 GCA_036403375.1 Pyrinomonadaceae bacterium | reverse complement strand
GCGAAAGCGCCGAATCCGCTTCGACCATTTTTCCGAAAATTGAATTTAATCGCCTTAAAACGAGTTGTTTTATCATTCTTTTACAGGTAAAGTTAAGTCCGACAAATTATTTTTTGCAAGTATCAAATTAATGAGAAGAATTCTGGTGGTGGATGATTCACCGACCATCCGGCGAATGGTGATTGCATCGCTGCGAAACTTACGCGACGTTGAATTTGACGAGGCGAACAACGGACTCGAAGCCATCGAGCGGCTCGCCCTCGCGCCCGTCAACCTGTTGTTTTTAGATTTGAACATGCCCGATATTCACGGCGTCGAGGTCATCGAATTCGTCCGCCGTCACCAGGCATACAGCGCTATTCCGATTTGCGTGCTGACCACGCGCGGCGACGAAGAAAGCCGCACGCAGGTGCTCGAAGCCGGCGCGAACGTGTACTTAACCAAACCTTTTACGCCGCAGGAGCTTATCGCTCAAGCCAACGAGCTGCTGGGAAACGGTTAAATTTCGGAAACAAATAAACCCCTATGCCGGAAAGTGAATTTAACGCACAATTTTTTGAGCAGTTTCTCGACGATTATTTTGCCGAATCGGACGAGCATCTGCACAGCGTGAGGCGCAACCTGCTCGCGCTCGAAGATTCGTTGAACGCCGGTTGGGCAATCGAAAAACCGGTTCTCAACGAGCTTTTTCGCAGCTTTCACACGCTCAAAGGCATCTCGGCGATGGCCAACGTCAGAGAGGCGGAAACGCTCGCGCATTACATGGAAGGCTATCTGCGCAGCCTGCGCGACGGGCAAATGGCTTTCACCGAAGAAGGCTTGACGGCGCTGATTGAAAGCACGAAAAAACTCGAAGAAATCGTCGCCGCGCGCCGCACGGACGCCCCGATTCCGTCAATCGAAACCGAAATCGAGCGGCTCGAATCAGTCGCGCTCGGCGAGGACCAGCCGGGCAGTAATATTTCGCCCGGAAGCGGCGCGGCAAACAATCAGAAATCGGCGGCGAATGAGTCGCTTTATCTTTTCACATTCGTCTCGGCGCCCGAATTAGCCGCCCGAAACGTCAACGTCAACAGCGTTCGCGAGCGGCTGCAAACAATCGGAACGATTCAAAAAGCAGCGCCGGCGGTCAAGGAAGGCGGCAAAATCGCCTTCGAGTTCACGGTTGAAACCAGCGCCGCGGAAAGCGTTTTCGAGCAGTGGCAGGCGGACGGCATAAGTTTTGCGAAAATCGAGGCTGAACCGGCGGAAGCCGTTCGTGAAGCGACGATTTCCGAATCGCAAAAATCCGGTCTGTTCGGGCAGACCAACGTTGTCCGCGTCGATTTGGCGCGGCTCGACGAGCTGATGCTGATGGTCGGCGAGCTGGTCATCAGCCGCGCCAAGCTGACCGAGCAAATCCGGAAAATCGAAAGCCTTTTGCCGAGCGGCGAATGGCGGACGCTGCAGGAAATCAGCCACGTCATCGAGCGCCAGCTGCGAGTCCTGCGCGACGGCGCGATGCGCGTCAGAATGATTCCGATAGGCGAAATTTTCGAGCGGATGAAATTTGCCGTCCGCGATTTATCGCGTGAAACCGGAAAACGCATCGCGATGGAAATCACGGGCGAAAACACCGAAATCGACAAGCTGCTCGTCGAACGGATGCTCGACCCGCTGCTGCATCTTGTCAGAAACGCGGTTTCGCACGGCATCGAATCGTCCGAAACGCGCCGCGGCAAAGGCAAACCGGCGGAAGGAAAAATCCGCCTGCACGCCGCGACGGTCGGCGAAATGATCGAGATTGAAATCAGCGACGACGGCGGCGGCATCGACCGCGCCGAAGTGGCTCGCCGCGCCCGCGCGCAGAATTTGCTCGACGACGGCGAAACACTGGACGACGCGCTGCTCCTCGAAGTTATTTGTCAGCCCGGTTTTTCGACCCGCCGGGAAGCGGATAAAACCAGCGGTCGCGGCGTCGGAATGGATGTCGTCTGCCGCACGGTCGGCGAGCTCGGCGGAGACATCAAACTCGAAATCGACGCGGGCAAAGGAACGAAATTTCGGATACAATTACCGTTGACGCTGGCGATTGCCGACGCGCTGATTGTCGCCGCCGGACGCGAACGTTTCGCCGTTCCGCAGTCGAACGTCCGCGAAGTTATCAACGTCGAGCGAAGCGCGGTCAGGCAATTTGAAAACAATGAAATCATCGAATATCGCGGCGCGGCGCTGCCGGTTATCAGGCTCGCCAGTCTCTTTGCGCTCGAAGAAAAACAGCGCGACGCGTTTCACGCCTTTGTCGTCGGCGAAGGCAAACAGGCGGTCGCCGTAGCGGTTGACCGCGTTCTCGGGCAAAGCGAAATCGTCATTCGCGCGATTAACGACCCGCTCGCGCAAGTCGCCGGCATCAGCGGCGCGACCGAGCTCGGCGACGGGCGCGTGGTGCTGATTTTAGATATTGCGGCGGTCATGCGCCGCCTGAAACGAAAATTATGAGCAACGAGCAGGCGGTAGATTCATTTGTTTTATTCGAGGTTGCCGGAACGACTTACGCCGTCCGCAGCGCCGACGTGCAGCAGCTCGAAATGATTGAACATATCACGACCGTGCCGAACGCGGCGGAAGCGGTCGAAGGCGTCGTCTTTTCGCGCGGGCAGGTCATTCCGGCAATCAACCTGCGGACGCGTTTCGGCTTTCCTAAAATCGAATACGACGTGCGCTCGCGGCTCGTCGTCGTGCGCGTTGACGGGCGCAGCATCGGTTTAATCGCCGACATCGCGCGCGAATTTAAACGCATTCCGGCAGAGGCGTTCAAGCTGCCGGCGGAAACTTTGAACGGCACGACCGGAAAATATCTCGAAGCAATTGCGACACATGAAGACCGGCTGATTTTGCTTTTAAATTTAGCCGAGGTTGTAAAAACAGCCGAGGAAATTGAGACCGAGGTTAAAAATTAAAGGATTATGGCGACCAAATCAACGAACAAAAGAGCGGAAAATTCGGAAAACGGAACAACTCGCGTCCGGCAGCAAGCGGCTGACATTGCCGCGCGCGCCAACGAAATCAAGCGCATTGCCGACGAGGTGACTGCGGGCGCAGCCGAGCAAATCGACTCGCTCGACAGCGCGGTCAGCAGCGCCAACGAAATGGCGGCTTCACTCAAAGAAACCGGGACGCAGGCGACGGCGGTCGCCAATTCGACCGAGCAGATGGTTTCTTCCATCAACGAAACCGCCGCTTCGATTGAGCAGG
This sequence comes from Pyrinomonadaceae bacterium, assembly GCA_036403375.1. Lineage (GTDB taxonomy): Bacteria > Acidobacteriota > Blastocatellia > Pyrinomonadales > Pyrinomonadaceae > JAFDVJ01. The sequence goes on along the minus strand of DASWRC010000049.1, from coordinate 26,910 downwards.
TGACGGTCAACACGTCAAGTCTCGCCTCGTCAGTCGCCGAAACCTCGACGGCAATCGAAGAATTGGCGGCGTCGATTCAAAGCGTGACCGAGGCGGCGCAGGAAATGGCGACCTCGGCTGAAGAAACTACCGGGGCGATTAACGAAATCGCGGCGTCTATCCGAAGCGTCAACGAAGACACCGAGACGCTGACCTCTTCAATCAACGAAACGGCGGTGACGATTGAAGAAATGGCGCGCTCGAACACCGGTCTGGCAAATAACGCCGACGATTTAAATGTCGCGGCAGAAGAAACGTCCGCCGCGATAAACGAAATGGCGGCGTCCATCGAAGAAGTCACGGCGATGAGCGAAAACCTCGCTTCGATGGTCGAAGAAGTGGCGACGGCAATCGAGGAAATGGCGCGCTCGGTGCAGAGCGTCGCGCAAAATTCCGAACGCATCACCGAGAGCGCGACCAATGCCGCGACCGGCGCGAATCAGATGGACCGCTCGATTCGCTCGGTCGCCTCGATGGCAAAAGACGCCAACGAAATCACGTCGCGGCTCGCGCGCGAAACGGAAGAAGGCGGCGCAATCACGCAAAAATCGATTCACGGCATGACGCGCGTGCGCGATTCGATGCAGCAATCGGCGGTAGTCATCAAGGAAATGGGCAAGCGCTCGAACGAAATCGGCAGCATCGTCGATACGATTAACATTATCGCCGAGCGCACGAATATGCTGTCCTTAAACGCTTCGATTGAAGCCGCGCGCGCCGGTGATGCGGGACGCGGATTCGCCGTCGTCGCGGAAGAAATTCGCAATCTGGCGGAGCGTTCGGCAAAAGCGACCGCCGACATCGCGCAGATAATCCGCGCGCTGCAGGAGACGGTTCTCGACGCCGTCAATGCTTCGACCGAAGGCGTCAAGGTAGCGGACGAAGGCAACCGTCTGGCGGAAGAGGGCTTAAAAGGCTTGGATAAAATATTGTCGGGCGTCCGCGAAACGACCGGTCTCGTCGGGCAGATTTCGCGCGCGACCGAGGAACAAATAACGGTCGGTCAATCGGTCGTCTCGGCGGTCGAATCGACGGCGAAATTATCGAAAGAAGTTTCCTTTGCCACCAATGAACAAGCCAAAACCGTGCAGTCGATTGTGCAGGCGGCGTCGCAGATGCGGAAAACGACCAAGGAAGTCGTGCAGGCGATGAACGAACAGGCACGCGCCGCGCGCGAAATCATCAAGGCGGCACAAAGCACGACCAGCGTTGCCGGGCAGGTCCGCAAAGCGGCGTCCGAGCAGGCGGTTGCCGCCAATCAAATCGTGCAGGCGGTCGAATCGATGCGGCGCGGCGCGCTGACGACGACGCGCGCCATCGCCGAACAATCAACCGCCGGCGAGCAGGTTTCGCAGGAAGCGGTTCGCCTGACGACGACGATTGCCGGCGTCAACCGCGCGATGAGCGAACAGGCAACGGCGTCGAAGCAAATTTCGATTGCCGCCGTCAGCATGCGGCAGCAGTCCGAACAGGTGGCGAAAGCTTTAGCCGAACAAACCCGCGCGATGCGCGAAATGACCGAAGCATCAAGCGATGTTTCCAAACAAATCAAGTTAATCACGCGCGCCAATCTCGAACATTCGACCGGCGCGGACAACATTCTGCAAAGGCTCTCGGGCGTGCGCAAAATCACGGAACGCAACGCCGGGGGCGTTCGCGCGACCTTAACCGAAACGACCGGCTTGCTCGAACAGGCACAGGAACTTTCGGCGATTATGAACGCCGCCGGCGACATCGACTCTCAGGAGGCGGCGCTGGCTTCGCCGCAAAACGGCGAAAAATCACGCGGCGGAAGAAAAAAAACCGCGCCGGCGATCGAGACTGCGGGCGGCGCGCCGCGAAACGAATAAATTAAATGGATTTTGACTCCGAAAACGAAATTTTGATCGGGATTTTCACGACCGATGCCGCTCTCGTAGTGCAGGTCTGGGACGCTGCGCTCGAACAGATGACCGGCATTTCCGCCGGCAGCGCGCGCGGCAAAGCAATCGCCGAAACGATTCCGAATCTCGAAACGCGCGGACTTCTGGCGCGCTTCCGGCGCGTTCTGGAAGAAGGCACGGTAGAGATTCTCGCACCGACGTTTCACCGCTTTTTAATTCCCTGCCCGCCGCAATTCGATTCGCGGCATTTTTCCGAGATGCGCCAGCGCGTGACGATTGCGCCGCTCATGGAAAACGAAAAGATTCGCGGGCTGATTGTCACGCTCGAAGACGTTACCGCCCGGATGGAACGCGAAATCGAGCTGGCGGCGCAGCTTGCAAACACGGACGAGCACGTCCGCCTGCAAGCGGCAAAAGCAATCTCGCAGGCGCCGGAAAATCTGGACGAGGAAAACGCCGCGCCGGTCATTCATGCGCTCGGAGATAAAAACTGGCGCGTGCGCCGCGAGCTGGTCGACAGTTTAGCGCGCCGCGCCGCGCCGGATGCGATTGCCGCGCTGCTCCGCGCGCTGCAGGAAAATCATTTCGATTTCAGCCTTCTGAACAGCGCGCTCAAGGTTTTGCAGGCGACTTCGGTGAAAACGACCGAGACGCTTATCGAGTTTCTCAAAGGCGAAGACGCCGACCTGCGAATGCAAGCCGCCTTGACGCTCGGCGAACAAAAAGACGCCCCGGCAGTTCCCGCCCTGCTCGAAGCGCTCGGCGACGAAAACGTCAACGTTCGTTATCACGCCATCGAAGCGCTCGGGAAATTGGGCGCGCCGGAAGCCGTCGAACCGCTTCTGGAAATTGCCGAATCGAGCGATTTCTTTTTGTCGTTCGCGGCGCTCGACGCGCTTAGAAAAATCGGTGATGAAAAGGCAGCGCCGCGCATTCTGCCGCTCGCCGGCGATGAGCTTTTGCGCGAAGCGGCAATCGAAACGCTGGGCGCCATCGGCGGTATCGAAGTCACCGCGCCGCTGGTCGATTTATTAAATAAAGACAAATCCCGCGCGCCGGCGGCGGCTCACGCGCTCGCGTCGCTGTTTGAGCGTTTTGAAAATGATTCGGAAAAAACCGTCGCCGTCGCCCGGCGCGCGCAGGAAGAATTGAGCGAAAGCGGAAAATCGAACCTGCTCGAAGGGCTTGAAGGCGCGAATGAAGCCGATTCGGTTTCGTTCATTCGCGTCGGCGGGTGGCTGGATGACGAAAAAATCATCGAAAAACTTGTCGATTTGCTCGAAAACGAAAATTTGCGTTCCGAAGCCATCCGCGCGCTCGTCCGGCACGGCGCGGCGGCGGTCGATTTATTGATTGAACAGCTCGATTCGGACGACCCGGAAGTCGCGCGGACGGCTGCCGTCGCGCTCGGGCAAATCGGCGATGCACGCGCTTTTGAGCCGCTTGCCGGGTTTTTAAATAGTGCCGATGGGCGGACGCGGCTCGCGGCGGTCGAAGCATTAAAATCGCTGGCGCACCCGGAAACGGTTTCGCGTTTGGGCGTGCTGCTGACCGGGACGGACGCGAATGCCCGCGAGGCGGCAATTCGCGTCGTCGGCTATTTCGGCGCGGGCGGCTGCGAGGAAAAGATTTTTGAATACTGCGAAGACGCCGGCGACGAGCGAATCCGGCGCGCGGCGCTCGAACAGCTTCCGCACATTGCGGACGAACGCGCGCTGCCAACGCTGATTCACGCGCTGAAAAACGGGTCGCCGCGCATCCGCGAAACGGCAGCCAAAGCGCTGGCGCAGGTAAAAAGCAAGGAATCGGCTGCCGCAACTCTGCGCGAAGCGCTCCGTGATGCGGATTCGTGGACGCGCTATTTTGCGGTTCGCGCGCTCGGAAGCCTGCGTGATTCGGCGAGCCGCGAAACATTACACGAAATGGCGGAAACAGACCCGGCGGAACACGTTCGCGCCGCCGCCGCCGAAGTTTTAAACGGGCTGAAAGATTAACGACATGGGGTTAAATTCGGAAATTTCGGGCGTCCGGCGCGGCGCGGAAACGCTGCTTCGCGATTTGATTCACGAACGCCTCGGGCTGATTTTCGACGATTCGAAAATCAATCTGTTCACCGACAAAATCGCCCCGCTGATTGTCGAACGCGGCTTCGATTCGTTTCTCGATTATTATTACCTGCTCAAATATGACGCCGATACCGCCGGCGAATGGCTCAACGTCATCAACGCGCTGACCGTGCAGGAAACATATTTCTGGCGCGAAATAGACCAGATTCACGGGTTGGCGGAAGTCGTCATCCCGCAATTACTGGCAAAAAATCCGCGTCTGCCGATTCGCATCTGGAGCGCGGCGTGCGCGACCGGCGAAGAACCTTTAACGATTGCGATGCGGCTCAACGAAGCCGGCTGGTTCGAGCGCGCAAAGATTGAAATTTACGCCAGCGACGCGAGCAGTGCGGCACTCGAACGCGCGCAGAAAGGCAGTTACCGCGAGCGCTCGTTTCGCGCCTTACCGGCGGATTTGCGGGAGAAATATTTCACGCCGAACGGTAAGGACTGGAGCGTCGCGCCGGCGCTCATGGAGAAAATCAAATGGACGCGGGCAAATCTTTTGGAGCCGGTCGAAACGACGCCGCTGGCGAACGTCTCGGTCATTTTCTGCCGTAATGTTTTTATTTATTTTTCGCCCGATGCCACGCGGCGCGTCGTTAATTTGTTTGCCGGAAAGATGTTTGTGCCCGCTTTTCTCTTTGTCGGCGCGGCTGAATCGCTTCTGAAGGTAACGGACGATTTTGAATTGGAAGAAATCAGCAAAGCTTTTGTGTACGTGAAACGAAATTAGGTTTGTGTTTATAAAATGTCAGTCGGCGGAGAGATTTAAATAACGGTTTGTTTATTTTAATTGTGTCCGGCTGCTTATTTCGCATATTCTAGAATTAAAAGCCGGTAAAGCGCGAGGGGAAACGCATTTGAACAATATCATTCGAGTTTTAATTGTGGACGATTCTGCGTACGTGCGGAAAGTCGTGCGCGAAATGCTTTCCTTCAGCCCGCACCTGGAGGTAGTCGGCACGGCGCGCGACGGTCGCGAAGCGCTCGAATTGGTCGAAACGCTGCGCCCGGACGTGGTGACTTCCGACTTGATGATGCCGGAGCTCGACGGCGTCGGCTTTGTCCGCGAACAGATGCGCCGCCGCGCGCTGCCGATTGTGATGATGAGTTCGCAGGATGAAACGAGCGCCGAAACGCTTGCCGCGCTCGACGCCGGCGCGGTTGATTTTGTCCGGAAACCGACGGCGCTCGCGACCGAAAAGATTTACGAAGTGCGCAGCGAGCTGATTGAAAAAATAAAAATCGCCGCCGCCGTACAAGTCGAAAATCTGCAGCTTCGACCCGAACCGAAACCGCCGGCGGAAACGCCGGCGCCCGCGCGCGAGCCTTATAAAAATCGTTTCGACGTGATTGTCATCGGCGTTTCGACCGGCGGTCCGCAGGCTTTGAGATTTTTGATTCCGCAGCTGCCCGCAGATTTCCCGGTTCCGATTGCGATGGTCATGCACATGCCGCTCGGTTACACGTCGATGTACGCCGAAAAATTAAACGAAATCTCGGCGATTGAAGTCGCGGAAGCCCGCGAAGGCAGCGAGCTGCGCGCCGGTCTGGCGCTGCTCGCACCGGCTGGAAAGCACCTCTCGCTGAAACGCCGCGCGAGCGGCGGAAAAGTCGCCGCGCATTTAAGTCTTCGACCGCTCGATACGCAGCACCGACCGGCGGTTGACGTGCTGTTTCAATCGGCGGCGGAAGTTTTCGGCAGCCGCACGCTGGCGGTCGTCCTGACGGGAATGGGCGCGGACGGCAGAACGGGCGCGGCGTGGATAAAAGCGCGCAGCGGAACCGTTTTTGCCGAATCCGAAGAAACCTGCGTCGTTTACGGTATGCCCGGCGCTATTGTCGAAGCGGGTTTATCTGATAAAATTATAAGGCTTGACCAATTGGGGCAAGCCTTACTGGAGGTCGCGTGAAAAAGAAAATTCTGATTGTGGACGATTCCTCGATGTCGCGCCGCATGATGCGCCGAATCGTGGAAAGCGCCGGTTACGAGGTCGTCGAAGCCAGTGAAGGCGCTGCCGGACTCGAACAATATTTTCTTGAAAAACCGGATTTGGTCTTTCTTGATTTAACGATGAAAGATATGTACGGGCTTGACGTGCTCGAAAAACTGCGCGAAATGGACCCCGAGGCGCGCGTCATTATCGCGAGCGCCGATATTCAGGATTCGACGCGCGGAATGGTCGCGAGCGCCGGGGCGAATGCTTTTATCAATAAGCCGCTCTCGCCGGAAAAAGTTTTGCAGGCGATGGAATCCGTCCTGAACGAGGCGAAAAGCGTATGATTTTAACCGAACAACAAACCGACGCGCTCGGCGAATTTATTAACATCGCATTTTCACGCACCGCGTCCTCGCTGTCGGAAATTACCGGTCAGAGAGTTTTGCTCGACGTTCCGCAGGTCGAGGTTTATCCGATTGATGAAGTCGCCGCGCAGCTCGTGCGTTTTCTGCCGGGCGACGTGGCTTCGATTCATCAACCGTTTGACGGCGCGATTGCGGGCGACGCTTTTTTGATTTTGAATTACGAGGGCGCGGTTCGCCTGACCGACTTATTGACTGACGGCAACAACGCGCACCAGCAGCAGCTCGACGAATCGGCGCGCGAAGTTTTGACCGAAATCGGCAATATTCTGCTCAATGCGTGTCTCGGAATGTTCGGCAACGTTTTGCGCGTGCGGGTAAGTTTTTCCGTCCCGAATCTGCATCTCGAATCGCTCGACGAGTTGATTGATTCGCTTAAAAACGAGCGCAACGGCTTGCGTTACGCGATTATCGTCTACACCTCGTTCCGAATTCGCGAAAGCGCCGTCACCGGCTACCTGGTTCTGGTTTTGAGCGTCGTCTCGCTAAACCGCCTGATTGAAGAAATCGAGCGCTGGGAAGCACGGCACGAGCAGGAAATACACACGAGTCAGAACCCGCAGAAATCTGATTTGGGCATTTAGGATTTTCTTACAAAAAAGAGTGAAAAATAGCGACAACAACACGGCACTCAATTCGGCGATGCTTCGCTGGATGTCCGAATTTTCCGCGCAGGGGCTGCTCGTGACGGACGAAAATCTCGATATTCGCTCCTGTAATAAGTGGTTTGAAAAACAGTGCGAAAAAAGCGAGCAGGATTTAACCGGCAGCAATCTGCTCGAAGTGTTTCCCGAATTAAAAACGCGCGGATTCGACCGTTATTACAAGGACGCGCTCGGCGGGCAGAGCCGGGTTTTGTCGCACCGGCTTCATAAATATCTTTTGCCGATGACGCCGAGCGCCGGCGTCACGGCGTTTGCGCAGATGCAGCAGAGCGCGCGAATTTCGCCGCTTTTCGACGGCGAGACGGTCATCGGGACAATCACCGTCATCGAAGACGTCACCGAGCGCGTCGCGCGCGAGATGGAATTAAACATCCAGATTGAAGAGCGCGAACGCCTGCTCGCCAGCGAACAAGCCGCGCGACATTCGGCGGAAGAAAACAGCCGCCTGAAGGATGAATTTCTGGCTTCGGTTTCGCACGAAATCCGCACGCCGCTCAACGCCATCAACGGCTGGACGCAGATTCTCTTAAGCGGCGATTCAAACGAGGAAAAATCCCGCCACGCCCTCAACACGATTCAAAGAAACGTCGGCTCGCAAACGCAAATCATCGACGATTTACTCGATATTTCGCGCATCGTCACCGGGCAGATGCGGCTTAATCCCGACCCGGTCAACCTCGCCGAATCAATCGATTCCGCGCTCAACAGCCTGCGTCCGACGGCGACGGCGAGAAAAATCGAGCTCATCAAATCAATCGAGGCGGAAAGGACTTTCGTGATGGCAGACGTCAGCCGTCTTCAGCAAATCTTGTGGAATCTGCTTTCAAACGCCGTTAAGTTCACGCCCGCCGGCGGGCGCATCGAAATAATCCTGCGGGAGCTCGACGATTTCGCGGAAATTATCATCCGCGACAGCGGGCACGGCATTCCGGCTGATTTTCTGCCGTTTGTTTTCGAGCGTTTCCGGCAGGCTGACGGCAGCTCGAAACGCAAACACGGCGGGCTCGGGCTCGGGCTTTCGATTGTTAAAAACCTGGTTGAAATGCACGGCGGAACCGTCACCGTACAAAGCGACGGTGAAGGCACGGGCGCGACTTTCTGCGTCAGCCTGCCGCTGCTTCTGCTGCCGAAAGAAGATGAAACCGACCATTCGGCGGGCGCTCTCATAAATAGAGCGGAAAGAAATTTTGCGGGCATCCGAATTCTCATTGTCGATGACGACAACGATTCGCGCGAAATGCTCCAATATGCTCTGGAAGACACCAAAGCCCTGATTATGACCGCCCCGAGCGCGGGCGAAGCACTGGCGCTGTTTCCGACGTTCGAGCCGGATATTTTAATCAGCGATTTAGGGATGCCCGAAATGGACGGCTACGATTTAATCGGGCAAATTCGCGCGCTGCCTTCGGAAAACGGCGGGCGCACGCCGGCAATCGCTTTAACGGGCTACGTCGGCGCGGAAGAGGAAAAAAGAGTATACTCATCAGGGTTCGACATTCATCTTGCCAAGCCGGTCGATTTTAACAGGTTAATGGAAATAATCAATAATCTTTTACATTAAAACCGGTATTAAAGCGGCAGAATTTTAAGGTTTGCTTATTTCTAAACGACACAACGCGACGACAGGTTAAAACAGCATCTTGGATAGAATTAAAGACAATCCGATGTTTATGACGGCGGTGATTCATTGGCTCGCCAACTTTTCCGCGCAGGGGCTGTTTGTGACCGACGACGAATTGAACATCCGCTTTTATAACGATTGGTTTGAGAAACAGTCCGGAAAAGGCGAAAAGGATTTAACCGCCGGTAATCTGCTCGAAATCTTTCCCGAACTTTTCGCGCGCGGCTTTGACCGCTATTACCGCAACGCTCTTAACGGGCAAAGCCGGATTTTGTCACACCGATTTCATAAATATCTAATTCAAATGCCGCCGCCGTTTGTCACGCCCGACATTACGCAGATGCAGCAAAGCGCGCGCATTTCGCCGCTCTTTGACGGCGACCGCGTTATCGGAACAATCACCGTCATCGAAGACGTGACCGAACGCGTCGCGCGCGAAATGCAGTTGAATCTTCAGATTGCAGAACGCGAACGCCTGCTCGCGAATGAGCGAATCGCCCGGCAGTTAGCGGAAGAAAACACTCAACTCAAAGATTCTAATGAATCATTGCGTTTGGAGAGCCGTGAAATATCAGAGTCCGAAAAGGCGCGCGGCAGATTGCTGCACCAGATAATTTCGGCTCAGGAAGAAGAGCGAAAAAGAATTTCACGAAACATTCACGACCATCTCGGGCAACAGTTAACGGCGCTGTGCCTGATTCTTTCGGCTTTGAAAAAGCAATCCGGTTCGGCGCAATTAGATAAAGCCTACTCAATCGCCCAAAAGATAGATGCTGAAATCGATTTTCTGGCGTGGGAGATTCGCCCGAGCGTTCTCGATGATTTGGGCTTGGTCAATGCGCTCGAAAATTCCGTTCAGGAATGGTCGCGCTATTTGAAAATTCCGGTCGAATTTCACACGACGGGCTTAAAGGGAAAGCGCCTCTCACCCGATATCGAAATCAATCTTTACCGAATCGCTCACGAAGCCATCAATAATGCTTCAAAACACGCCAAAGCAACCCACATCGACGTGCTTCTCGAAAGCCAAAATCAAAGCGTCGTTTTGATTATCGAAGATGACGGGGTTGGTTTTGAATTAAGCGAAAATGAAAAATTGGACGGCAAATGTCTGGGGCTTCTCGGAATAAAGGAAAGAGCTTTGCTGGTCGGCGGAACAGCCGAAATTGAATCGAGTCTCAACAATGGAACGACCATTTATGTGCGTATTACGAATCGGAATCTGTAATTTTTAAAGCGGAGAACCGGGAATAAACGCCCCTGATTCTCAAGTGCGGCGAAGCGCCGTCGCCGATTTATAGTTGGCGACAAAATGAATTAGAAAAACGCCTGCCCGAAAGGCGGTTTTGTTTTGTCGCCGAAGATGACAGGAACTATTGATGCGCGATTTTGAACACGGTTTCTAAAAACTTTTGTCCGTCACTATAAATAAAATACTTCTCGCGCGTTTCATTCCTGTGATAAATTATTCCTATCCGGACTCCGATTAATTTTTATTGATTGGATTGAAAAAGGCTTCGGGAAATCTCTCAAAAGATTTCTCCAAGCCTTTCTTCAGCGCCGGTATCACCCGCAAAAAAGTGAAGTCGAAAGAGCCGGAAAACTTAAAACGTCGAAATATTAATTCTAACCAAAGGAGATTTAAAAAGCGTATGAAAAACAAAACCGATATTACAATCATTCTCGACCGCTCAGGCTCGATGGAATCCGTTAAATCGGACACTGTCGGCGGATTCAACTCGTTTTTGAGCGAGCAGCAACAGGTCGAAGGCGCAGCCGCGCTCTCGCTCGTGCAGTTCGACGACCAGTACGAGATTGTTTACGAAGACCGGGACATTCAAGCTGCCGACCGTTTAACGGAAGCGACCTTTCAGCCGCGCGGGATGACGGCGCTGCTCGACGCGGTCGGGCGCACAATCAACTCGGTCGGCGGACGGCTCGCCGCATTACCGGAAACGGAACGTCCCGACAAGGTCTTGTTTGTCATTATGACGGACGGTTTTGAAAACGCTTCGAAGGAGTTTAACGCGGCAAAAATCAGCGAAATGATAAACCACCAGCGCAACGTTTATAAATGGGAATTTATGTTCATCGGCGCGAATCAGGACGCAGTTTTAAGCGCCCGGGAAATCGGCATTCCGGCACAGGCGGCTTTGACTTACGCCGCGAATTCCGAAGGAACCGAAATCGCTTTCAGCTTAGCGGCAAGCAAGATTGGCAACTATCGTAAATCGAGCAATGCCGAAGCCCTGCGCTTCAACGACGACGACCGCGACCGGCAGAAAAAAGCGGGCGCGAAAAGCTGTCGAGAAGATTAGTCGATTCCGAAAATTGCGCGCGCCGTTTTGTGTGGGCAATAATTTCTAACGCTCTCTGGCGGCGACGATATAGCAGGTATATGTATTCGACCAGCTTCCGTCCTCATTGCGGCGGCGGCGGACGGACGTTACGACAAACCGGACATCGACTCGAAACCGCCGCGTCTCGTATTTTTGCGGCTGGAAATCGTAATCGCCGACGAAATAAAAGTTAAATTCTATCGACTGAAGCTCGCGCGGCGGCGCTTCAAAACTGCCCGTCCAATCCCAGTATTTATCGCCGCCGTAAATCGTCAGGTCGTAAACTTTATTCAGCAGAACCGCTTTGCCGCCCAGAGTTTTCGGTTTATCGAAACCTTTGAAATCTTTTTCCGTGACGACGTTTTTGTCGCTCACGTCGGTGACGTAATAGTCTTCGGTTTCAAATCTTTTCTGGTAACGCAGCAATCTTTTGTTCCAGTAAAAACTATATTCGCGCTCACGTTTCAAATTTGCTTTCGGGCGCGCTTCGCGGCAGTCGTCGTCGGTCGCCAGCCATTCTTCATAAATCCGCAGAATATCGATTTTTCGCCCGGCGGAAAAAGTTTCCTGCCCGCAGACCAGAACGGGCGAAAAATAATAATCCGTCGTCTGTTTATAACCGCAGCCGTTCTCGGTGCGTTTCGCGGGCAAATCCTCGACGATGACGCGCACGAGTTCGTTCCGTAGTTCTAACAAAAAGTACTCCTTTTGAGTTTCTTCCGTCCCCTGCGGCGGCGAGCGCACGACCCAGAACTGCGCGCCGTTTTCGGTTTCTTCTTCAAGGAAAAACTCGTCGTCGAAATCAAATTTCGCCAGAAAACCGCCGCCCTCGAACGCCGCCAGCAGTCGCGGTGTCGCCGAAAGCGAAAAAACGGCGAGCACGAAAAAATCGGTTTCGCCCATCACGCTCGGCTCCGCACGAATGACAAGCGCGATATGCCGTTTGTTCTTGCCGAGCACGAGCGCCCTGACCGAATTGAAATGAACCGGAGAATCGTAACGCACCGGCGAGGCGGGTTTGGCGGTCAGCTCGCGCAGCGCAACCGTGCCGCGCGCCGTGTGCAGACGGTAATAATTTGCGTCGTAATAGGCGCTGATTTCGTATTCGCCGCGGCGTCTTTCGGGAAAGACTTTGCGGATAAGCTCAAGATATGTGACGGGCAGCTCCGGAGAAACTTTCGCGTCGAAATCCGTCACGCTTCGAACGCTTCCCGGCTGCTCGTTCGCGGGGAGCGTCGTTTCCTCCTGCGCCGCTGCCGGTTTGCCGGCGGCGGCGATTGCCAAAAGGATTAAAAAAATTGTGATGAATCGGAGGAAACGATGATTTCCGCCGCGCCGCCGGAGTCGTCCGATTCCAAATTCGACGCACCGATTCGTCGCCCACGGATTGTTTTCGCGAGAGCAAATGTCGTATCGTGCCCCCAACGGAGCGCCTTCCGGCGAGCAATTTGTCGTCAGAGCGGGCAGCGCCGCCCGCCGGAAATGTTTTTCAAACCCGTGTTTCTTATATTTCGTCATAATCACCACTCGCAGCCGAAACTTACCGGACTCTCGCGCGCCGCCTCGTTCGCTTTCCGGCAACCGGCGACAAGTTCGTCTCGCGGCACGGTCGCGCCCGCGAATGATTTCTTAAAAGAATCGTCCAAGATTCTTAAATATTTTTCCGTTTCGGCGCGGCTCGCTGCGCCGCGATATAACTTGCTTCGCAGGCAGATTTCGTATTTTTCGATGTAGTCGTCGCATTCGGGAACGCCGGTTACGCCCGGCAAATTTGCGCCCTCGATTTTCTCGACCTTTCGCGTCAATGACTGAAAACGAACGAGTCGCCGGTAGCGCGAACGAATTTGCCAGCGCGGCTGATACGATTCGATTTCCCGCAAATCGCCAAACGTCTCGCGCGCCTGACAATCGTTGTTCGTCCAGATTTTTGACGTGAAAACAACCTCAAAGGACAAAATCGTTTTATCGATCGCTTTGTTCCGAAAGATTTCGAAATTCTGCTCAAAGCGCCGCGTGCAGTCGGAATTGTTATAAACGGTCGGAAAATCCTTAAACAGCGGACGCATTCGCCCGTTAAAAAGCTCGACCGCATTGTAGTTTTTGAAAGATTCGCCCGCCGCCGCGCGCAAGTTGAGCAGCCAGAAAGTTTCGCTGCCGCGCCGGTCTTTTATTGCGAGCAGACCTTTCGGCAGTTCGACATCCGCGTCAATCTGCGGGTCAACCGCGTCGACCAGGTCGAAAATGTAATCCCATTTCCATTTTGACGCGGAATACACGGACATATCCGGCACTTTCATCCGCACGACACTATAGACGGCGAGCGCGTAGAAAGCCTTTTTTGCGGGCGCCCTCGCTTCGAACAAAACGACGAAAAAGCGACGTTTGTTTTTTGCCGTCAACCAGCGCGCCTGCTTGATTGTGACGCCGCGCTTTTCGTTTAATTTTGAAAATCCCGCGCCGAACAGTTTTCTCATGCGAATGGAGCGCGTCGCGACGTTTTCTTTGCGCTTAAAATAGTCGCCTGCGGGGTCGGCGGTTTTCGCGTCCGGGAAAACGTCATTAAGCAGGTAATAAAATTTAGAATCCGATTCGTCCATGATGCGCGCTTCCATATCTGGATAATCCGGCACGTTTGCCGCGTCGTCGTTCTGCGCGTAAACCGCCGTCGCCGGCGGCAGCAGCAGCAAAAACGTCAAAACGCTGCCGCCGAGTCGTAATAAAATCTTTCCCCGAATCCTTTTTGTCATTCGCGCTTTTCCCGTCGTCTTCTTCCGCTTGTCTCAGGCGGCAGATTTCCCGCTAAATCTCACCTGCGGTTGAGATTAAATGTGTTCCTGCAAAACGTCTCCCGTTTATATTGAGTAGGATTTTTATTTTTATTGCATATGAAACGCATATTTTTTTTAAAAAACGGCGAATTGTTCATATCAAGGTCGCCTGACGACGGAAAGGATACTCGCTTTAATCTCAAAAAGTGAAAGTCCGCTTTCCTGAAAGGTGCGGACTTTCACTTTGTTCTCCTTTAAATTTTGCCCGTTTGCTTTTCGGCTTGAAGGGACTTTGCCCAAAAATTCCGGCAGCGAAAGTAATTTTTAAAGTTAGCCGCGAATGACACGAATGGCACGAATACTTTATTAAATTCTATTCGTGTTAGCGCGTGTCATTCGCGGCTAAAAATTTAATTTTTATGCAAAGCCGTTTGAAGGCGTTTTGCCTTCAATATTTCTCTACGGCGCGACTTTCACAAACTCGACATTGTAGGCGTCGTTGTTGACCTTGTGCTCAGCGGCGGTGTGCCGGGCGAGCCACGCGGCAAATTCCGTTTGCCCGCGAAATTGCGCGATTGCCCACGTTTCGAGCCAAACTTCGCCGCCTTGCGCGTAAACGTTTCGCACCTCGGATTCAAATTCTTCCGGTTTCACGCCGCGGTCGAGTTTTTTCCAAACGGTTGCGGGATTGAAATATTTTGAAAGCCGGTTATCGGATTCGAGCTTCGAGTAATAAACGACGGTTTTCGGCGACCACAGTTTTTGCATCTCGACTGCCATCGAAAGCGGAGTTTCGGCGCGAACCTGCGCGTAAGGGTAAATATAAAAAAGAAAATTCGACAGCGCGGCGACGGCGGCAAAGAGCGCCGTTCGCCAGCCGGTTCTGCCCGGCAAACGGAATCTATTCAGCAAAATGCCGGTTAAAATAATCAGCGCCGGCAGATAAAACATCCGGTAAAAAGTGTTCTGCGGTATCCAGAAAAAAAGAAACGCGAGATAACCGGCAGTCCACACGGCGGCAAGCGCGGCTAAGGGTTTAGAGAGTGCGAAACCATCCGGGTTTTTCGCCGCGCGGTTTGTTTTCCATAAACGGATGATTTGAATTATCAAGCCGATAAAAACGAGCATCAGCAGACCGATGGGCAAAATCAGGAAAGGATTCAGAACCTCTTTCAAATACGAAAATCTGCCGCCGAAGAAAAGTTTGACCTCGCCGCCCAGCGTATATTTCAGACAATCTTTGAGATTGAAAAGAAAGCCGTTTTCGGGCGAATAATTCGTAATCCAGCTCTGAAACACAGATACGCTGAAACCGCCTGTCTGGAGATAAAATGCCGCGCAAAAAATCCCGAAAGTGACAAGCGGCGCGAGCGCGGCGTATTGCGCGATGACTGCAAAACGTTTTTGCCTCGGCAAACCGGCGGTTTGAAAATACAAGCCGAGAATCGCGACCGGAAAGAAAAAAACCGCCAGCTGATGAAAACACATCGCCGCGATGTGCGCGGCTGCGAGCGCCGACGGTCGGGGCTTTTTGCCCGGTAAAATAAGATAAAAGCCGATAATTAAAAATAAAATGCTCGGAATATAAGAGTTGGCGTCGGTCGAAAATTTCCACCACAGCGCGGAGAAGGCGAAAACAAAGGTGAGCGCCGCCGAGAGGTATGTTGAGCGAAAAGATTCTTTCAAAATGTGAAACAGTACGAACGCCGCAAAAGCGCTGAAAACCGAGTTCATAATCTGCAGGACCGTAACCGCGCGCGCGTCAATCCCGGCGCCGAGCACGCCTTTATAAACGATGTACCCGAGCGCGTTGTAAATCAGGTGATTCGGATGCAGCAAAGTCGTGTCGAGCGCGGCGGCGCTTTCGATTGTCTGCGCAAATTCGATTCCGTCCCAGTAATAATTTTTGGTCAGGAAAGCAATATAAACCAGTAATATAAAAAGAAAAATTATAAAAGGCGCGATTCTTTCACGGTCAAAACTCATATTCGGTTATTTTTTGAACGACTCTTTATATTTCTAAATTATAAAAGCGGCTCATTTTTGAGAGAATGAGCCGCTTTTATAATAACCAAAACAGGTTTTATTGACTAAGCGCTTTCAACGACGCTTGAGTTCCCATGTATAAATCGTCACCGAGCGCGTCTTTCGCCGCGCCGGCGTCGCTGCCGAAAATCTTTTCGAGCAATGCCGAATATTCATTGCCTTCCGCCGTTCGCAATAAATTTTTATAAAGCTGACTGCGGTCTTGAATTTCAAAATCCCGATTAATTTCGATTGGCGCGGTAATTTGCGCACGAATCGGCGGCGCCTGCCAGAGAAAACTCGTTAGCAGCCATAAACTGATAAATATTTTTTTGGTTTGCCTTTTCATAAAGTAAAAACATTAACGCGCAAAAATTGGCGCGCCGGTATCACGAATTTTCCGTTTTTTCGTCGTGTAAATCTTTTTGCAGGTCTCTTTGAACCGGCTCGGACAAATTCTCGAAGAATTAGGGATTTTCCCGATAAAAATTTCCTGTTTTCCCGATAGAAGTCGTCATGCATTTTTGGAAAAATCATCCTTAACCCTTTTGAATGAAACGTAGAAATCGCGGCTGAGATTAACCGACTATCTTAACCGCAGCCAGTAAAAAACAGGACTTGAAGAGAAATTTACGGACGGCAGGGAAGAATTCCCGGCAGTTCGATTTTCCGACTAAAATTTATGCAGTACCAGAAAAAAACACACGGCTTTGGACCCGGACCCGTCAAAGATTTATCCATCGCGCCCGCCGACAACGAAATAAACTTCGTGCAGCCGGCACAGAAAGAAAAACCGCTGGTGCTGGTTTTTAGCCGCGACGCGGATGCTTCTTTTTTATACCGCACAATTCTGGAAATCTGGTCTTACCGCGTGAAAGAGTTCGGCGCGCTCGAAGACTTGCCGGCGATTATCGGAAACGAGCTGCCGGATTTGATTTTGATGGACGGTGTTCGGCAATTTGAAGAAAATCTGGAAAACCTGCGCCGGATCCGGGCGGACAAATGTTTGTGTCATCTTCCCGTAATTCTTGTTTCGGGTTTTGTCCAGGACGCTTTTCGTACTAGCGCGCTCGCCTGCGGCGCCGACGATTTTCTGGTCAAGCCGCTGGATTTTGACTTGCTTGAACGCACCGTGAAAAAAAATATTCGAGGGTTTGCGGGCGGAGTCCGGCTGGATAATTTGTGAGATTTTCTTTTTGCCCGGCTTTCGCTTAACTTTACGCAAAACCTGATTTTACTTAAGATTTTGACTATTTCAGATTAATTTTTCGGTTGTCCGCGCCGCCGAACAAAAACGCGGAAATGCCGAAAACGCCGAATTCTTCGCCGCGACACGCGAGTCCGAATTTTTCATAATCCGCCGCGCCGCTTTCGTCCTGAACTGCCGCGCTGCTGTTTGCCTTTGTTTCAGCAGCCGAATTGCTTTTATTTTCGGTTTCGACCGCTTCTTTATCGTCAAAATTTGTCTTGTTTTCCTGCATTCCTTTTCCCTCCTTTTCAAGTTCGGATTTTCTTTGCCGGCAAATCTTACGCGTAAAATAACAAACAATGCGGATTTTTGTCTGTCCGATACAGTACAAAAAAAGTTAAAAAATCGGTTAATTCAGGGCAGAAATTTTCGTGCCGCGCGGGCGGCGCTTTTCGGCATCAAACAAATGCCGTGAGTAAGTTTTAGACGGGTTGACGCGCCGTTGATTTCGGTCGTTTTGCCGGGCGCTTCCCGGGCGGCGGGCGACGCGCGGCTGACGGTTACGCGGAATTTTCGCAATCAGAAATAAACGGCGGCGCGCAGTTTACGAAGAGGCGCGTAATTTTTTACAATTGAAAAAAGGTTCTCGGGATTTTTTAGAGTACTTCGCAAACCACTCTCACGAATCAAACCGGGTGTTTCTCAGAAAGTTTTATGATTAATTTTACGCGACTCGTAATTTTGTCGCTTTTTTTATGTTTGGCGGGCTGTTACAGCGCTCCGCAAAACGCGGAAGTAGTTGCGAACAATACCGGTGCTCAGCCCGAGGCAGAGGCGGATTTCAATGTTCCCGTCCCGAATATCAACCTGACGAATCCGCTCGTCGTTTCGACCCGACCGGAGGACGTGGCGATGTGCTCGGAAATCAACGGGCAAATCGATAAAAGTCCTTTCGCAAACGCGCATTGGGGCGTGATTGCCGTTAGTTTGCAGGATGGTCGCGTCGCCTGCTCGCGCAACGGGCGACAGCTTTTCAACCCGGCTTCGATTCAAAAAACTCTGACGGCAATCGTCGCGCTCGATAAGCTCGGCATGGATTACCGCTGGAAAACTTCCATTTTGGCGGCTAATCAGATTGAACCGGACGGCACATTGAACGGCGATTTAATCTTACGCGGCGAAGGCGCGCCGGATTTTGACAACGCGGCGCTCGAACAGCTCGTTGCGCAGCTTCAGGAAAAAGGCTTGCGCCGCGTGAAAGGCTCGGTCGTCGGCGACGCAAGCTATTTTCGCGGCGAAGTAATCGGCGAAGGCTGGACGTGGAACGAGCTGCAATGGCACTACGGCGCGGAAGCGAGCGCGCTCACCTTTAACGAAAATCAAGCGTTCGTTAACGTCGAAAACGGCGTCGGCAAAGCCTCGACTGATTACATTCGCGTTACGGTCGGAACGCCGCAGCCGATTGACAGCAACACGAATTCAAACGCGCCGGTTTACGAGCCGGGCGGCGTCCGGCGCGGGCTTGAAGACAACGATTTTTACGTCTGGGGCAGTTCGAAGAATTTCGGCATGAAGGTTGCCATTCACGATTCGGCAAAATGGGCGGCAAAAACTCTGCGCGAAAGTCTGGAGAAAAAAGGCATCACCGTCGAGGGCGATACGCGCTCGCGCAACTGGAGGACGGAAGACGGGTTTCAGCCCGAAAAAGCGCAGACGCTTGCCGCGGTTGACAGCAAAACCCTGGCGGAAATCGTCCGCCGGATGAACAAAAATTCCGTCAATCTGTACGGCGAGCTGCTGCTGCGTACGATCGGGAAGAAATTCGGCACGGAAGTTCCCGATTATATCCAATTACCGCAAGCGGCGCGCGGCGACGATACGGCGGGCGCGGCAATCGTCAAAAAATGGCTGCTCGAACAGCGCATCGCGGCGGACGACACGCAAATCGCCGACGGTTCGGGACTCTCGCGCCTCGATTTCATAACGCCGGAATCGTTCGCGAAAGCCTTTATCGCCGCGGCGCGCGCGCCTTACGCGCCCGTTTTCACCGATTCCCTGCCGGTCGCGGCAACCGACGGCACACTCGGCGGTAGATTGGGCGCGGCAAAAGGCAAAGTGCTGGCGAAAACCGGCACGGTGACGTTCGTCAATTCGCTCGCCGGTTACGCGCAAAACAAATCGGGCGAGGTTTTCACGTTCGCCGTCATCGTCAACAACGAAACGCACAAAGGCGCGGCGGTCGGCATTATCGACAAAGTCGTTTTGCGAATAGTCGGCATCTCGGCAGACGATAAATCGACGCCGTTTAAGCAAAATAACGAAAATGAAAACGTGAATTCCGATTCAAACGCGAACGGGAAAAATTTTGTGACGAACGCGGTGAAATAAAACGGATTTACTTTGAGTTTTTTTTCTCGATTAAAACCTTTTCGACCATTTCGTAAAAGTAACTCAAGCCGTTTGATTTACCTTCGTTTTTTTCTTTTCCTTCATTGCAGAGATTAAAATGCTCGTCGAAATCCGTCCATTTGTCCTGCATCGCGAGCGCGTAGGCGAGCTTGCATTCGGCGCTGTAGACGGCGGAATTATCCGGTTTGTAATGAAGGCGGAAAACCGGCAGCGATTCGCGCAGGTAGCGTTCGGCAATTTGGTATTTGTTTTCGTTTGTCGGCGGACTGACGGCGTTTCTGTACACTTCATGGTTTTCGTACTTTCCGGGCAGAATCAAATAAGCCGTGTAAGCCTCGAGCATATACGGAAAATTCAGATTGTTCGGGTTCGTGTCGCGCATCATCACAATCGCCCGCATTAGAAGTTCGGCTTTCTCGCGGTCGTTTTTACCGATAATGGTGTAGGCGTAAAACAAGTCTTTCGCCACCAGCTCGTGCCATTCACCGTAGAACTGCTTTCTCAGCTCGAGCGCGCGAAGTGAGTGAAAATCGCTTCGCTGCCTGAGTTTTTCACGTCGCTCGCCGGTTTTGTTCCGGCTTGCCCAGCCGGCAGCTTCCGAAAATTTATGATGAAGCTCGGCGGCAACGTCCGGTTCGCCCGAAAACTCCGTGTCGATTTTATCGCTCAAATCCTCGATAACGTCAATCACCCGCGCATTTCCGCCGAATTTCGCGCCTTCGGCATACCATGCCGGATTCGCGTAGGAGATGATTTTCGCCATAAAGCGGCTGATTTTCTCGGCTTTTTCCTGTTCCGTTTTCGCCCTTTCGGTTTCGTTTTGCGCCACTTGCGCCTGCGCTTTGGCTTCTCTCGCCTGCCAGCTTGCGACCGCCACGCCGGCAACCAAACTAAGTAAAATCAAACCGGCGGCAGCGACCGCGATTTTATTCCGTCGAAAAAATTTACCGGCGCGATAAAAAGCGGTCGCTTTCCGCGCCGAAACCGGCAAACCGTCCATAAACCGCCAGAGGTCGGCACAAAACTGCTCGACCGTTTCGTACCGCCGCCCGGGTTCTTTGCGCAAAGATTTTAAGATGATTTTGTCCAAATCGCCGCGCAGGAATTTTTGATTTGCAATTTGCGCTTTGCGATTGCTTTGATTCGTAATTCGCAGCCGGTAATTCGTAATTGCCGACGGCGCCGGCGGATCGTCTTCCGTCAGGGTTTTTATCAGCTCGCCGTTCGTTTTTCCCTTCAAATCAAACGGGTGCGCGCCCGTTAAGATTTTGTACAAAACGACGCCTAAACTGTAAATATCGGTCGCGGTCGAAACGCTTTCGCCTCTGAGCTGTTCGGGCGAAGCGTATTCGGGCGTCATTGCGCCGAGCGCGGTAACGGCGGTTTTATCTTGCAGTTCTGCCGCGCCGAGCAGTTTCGAGATGCCGAAATCGAGTAATTTCGGCTCGCCCTTTTCGGTGACAAGAATGTTTGAAGGCTTCAAATCGCGGTGAATTATCAGATTCCGGTGCGCGTGAGCGACCGCCGCGCAGACTTTGTTAAAAAGCTTGAGCCGCGCCGGCAGCGGCAAATCGCGGCTTTCGCAGAATCTGTCAACCGGCAAGCCGTCGACGTATTCCATCACGAGATACGGCAGATGGTCGCCGGTCGTGCCGGTATCGAGCAGCCGCGCGATGTTCGGGTGATTGAGCTTTGATTGAATCTCGCTTTCGCGCCGGAAATTACGGCGGAGCTTCTCGACGTTAAATTCGCGTTTGAGTAATTTCAGAGCGACCTTTTGTTCAAATTTTCCGTCAATGCGCGCGGCGAGATAAACCGCGCCCATGCCGCCTAAACCTAATTCTTCGCGGATTTCGTAAATGCCGATTCGCTGCCCGATTAGCGCGCTCGTCCGCGATTCTTCCTCAAAAATCAGCTCGCCCGTCAAATTACTTGCCGAAACCGACATAAATTGTTCGGATTCCGCTTCAAATTTGAGAAGCGATTTGACCTCCGACTTTATTTCCGCCGACAAATCCGCCCGTTCCAGAAATGCAGCGCGCATGGGCGGCGCGAGACTTAAAACTTCCTCCAGAATTTTCTTGATTGTGCTCCAGCTTTCGGCTTTCATAATACTCTTTTCACTCGGGAATCCGGCTTAAAATCTCGCGGCATTTTCGGGTTTCGGGATTGTCTGCGCCGACTGTCGCCACAAATTCTTTTTCCGATTCGGTCAGAACCTGCCGGGCTTCGGCAAATTTCTTCCGCGCAAAGAGCGTTTCGCCGAGCGATTTTTTGGCACTCGCAATGTCGGGATGCGGCGATTCGAGAAGTTTTTTATAGGCGGCAACGACTTCGCGCATAATATTTTCGGCTTTTTCAGCCTCGCCGGTTTTCGTCAAGACGTTCGCCAGCACTTCCTCGGAATAAATCGTGTATAAATTCGGCTGTTCGGGCGCGACTCGCCTGATAACCTTTAAAACTTCGTCAATTTCGGCGCGCGCCTTGGCGTAATCGCCGCGCAGATAGTAAAGCTCGGCAATTTGTTTGCGCGCCATCGCCGTATAGATATGTTCTTCGCCGATGGTTTCCTTAAAAATTTCGTACGCCTTTTGAATATTTTCCTGCGCCAGGTCGTATTTTTCGAGCCTTTTATAAACTCTGCCGAGGTCGTAAAATTGATTGCCGATTTCGGTGCGCGGTTTGTCCGACAGTTTTCGTCCTTCCTCGATGGATTTTTGATAAAAACCGATAGCTTCGTCAATTTTTCCCTGCTCGACGAGAATATCGCCCAGATTGCCCATAATATTTATGGTCAGCCAGCGGTCTTGCCCGTCGAGGGTCGAGCCGTAATCCAGACTTTCATGAAAAAGTTTTTCAGATTCGGAAATTCGCCCCTTTCGGCTGATAACAGCGCCCAAATCGCTCAGAGACATTGCCAGCCAGAATTTGTTTTCGGCTTTTTTTTCGAGATTTTCCCGAAAATACCGAACCGATTCGGCGAGCATTTTCTCGCTGTCGTCTTCTTTGCCTTCAAAAAAAATCAGCGAGCCGAGGATAGAATTAATTTGCATCGCTTTGGGGAGATTATCCGGCGAAAGCCGCAAAAAATTTTCCCGCGCCTTTTCCAACTGCGCCCGCGCTTTCTCGAATTGTCCCTGTCCCATGTAGGTTTTACCGAGCGTATAATGAATTTCAGCCTGAATCTCGGGCTGCCCTTCAAGCTCGGTTTCGACCGCGCCGGCGGCTTCGTCAACCGCCTCGGCGACGGTCGCTTTCAGATTACGCTCGGGGTTTTCCGAAAAAAACAGCGGGTTGGAAAGCGTCAGAACATTTTGCAGAAACGAATTTATCTTTTCCGCCTTGGCGGCTTCAAGCCGCGCGCGGTCGCGTTCAAGGGCGGCAATTCGCGACTGCCGGAAAGTCGCAATAATTCCGCCGATGATTGCCAAAACAATTAAAGTGCCCGCGATTACGCCGGCGCGATTACGTTTAAAAAACTTTTCGGCGCGATAGGAAAAAGTATTCGGTCGCGCCGTGACCGGAAGCCCGCGCTGGTGTCGGTGAATGTCTTCCGCGAGATTTTCGGCTGACGAATAGCGCCGCTCGGGTTCTTTGCGGAGGGCTTTCAAGACGATGTTATCCAAATCACCCATAATCGATTTCGGATTTGGGATTCGGGATTTCGGATTTGTTTTTTGGTTTTGATTTTTTGTGAAATTCGACTTGGATTTCGACTTCTTTTCCAAATCCGAAATCCGAAATCCCGAATCCGAAATCACTGCGGAAGGCGGCTTTGGTTCGGTTTCGATGACGGCGCGGCAGATTTCCTTCAAATCGCCTTCTTTTGCTTCAAACGGGCGTTGACCGCTGAGAAGCTCGTAAAGAATCACGCCGAGGCTGTAAATATCGGTCGCGGTCGTCACGCTTTTGTTTTGAAGCTGTTCGGGCGAGGCGTAGGAAGGCGTCATCACGCCGAGCCCGGTGACGGTCGCCGAGCCGGCGTTTTCAAGCTCGGCGGAAAGTATTTTCGAGATGCCGAAATCGAGCAGCTTCGGCGTGCCGTCCGCCGTGACCAGAATGTTCGACGGCTTCAAATCGCGGTGCACGACCAGATTCCGGTGCGCGAAATTAACCGCCGCCGAGACTTTGCGGAACAAATCGAGCCGCTGATTCAAGTCTAATTTATGATTGCTGCAATACTCGTCAAGCGGCAAGCCTTCGACATATTCCATCGCGAGAAACGGAATTTTATCGTCGGTCGTTCCGGCGTCTAAAAGCCGCGCGATATTAGGATGTTCGAGCGACGCCAGGATTTCGCGCTCGTGCTGAAAACGCCGCCTGAGCGCCGCCGTATTCATTTCGCGTTTGAGCAGTTTGAGCGCCGCGCGCTGCGCGAATTTTCCGTCGGCGCGTTCCGCCAAATAGACCGCGCCCATCCCGCCCTGCCCGAGCTCGCGGACGATTTTGTAATTCCCGACCGTCTGCCCGATAAGCAGATTATCCGCGTCTTCGTCGAAAAAATCCCTCGAAAATTCGACCGCCGAAAGCCGCATCAAATCTTCCGATTCTTCTTCAAACGCCAGTAGCGATTCGACTTCCGAAAGAATTTCGATGCCCGCGCCGCAGTTTTCCAGAAACGGTCGCCTTTCCGACGCCTCGCGCGACAAAACTTCGTCGAGCAGCTCTTTCACCTTTTTCCAATTTTCCGATTGCATATTTTCAGAAACAAAAGTCCTTTTTTCTATATGCGGGAAACGCGAAAAAAGTCAGCCATCTTTTTTGAGTTGAGAGTTCGGAGTTAAGAGTTTAGAGTTCGAAGCCGGATTTGATTTTAACTCTTAACTCTCAACTCTTAACTCTCAACTCTTAACTCTCAACTCTTAGCTGCGCTTGAGTTCGCGGAAAAGCCAGAGCTTCGCCGATTGCCATTCGCGACCGACGGTGCGCTCGGAAACGTCGAGCGCTTCGGCGATTTCCGGATTGTTCATGCCGCCGAAAAATCGCATCTCGACAATCTGTGCCTGCTGCGCGTCGAATTCGGCGAGCCGATCGAGAATCTCGTTCAGGATAAGAATCGAATCGGCGCGTTCTTCGACCGGAATTTGCAAATCGTCAACCGAAAAATGAATCGGATTCGAGCCGCGCTTTTCCGCCGCGTAAAGCCGCGCGTAATCAACCAGAATCTGGCGCATCAAGCGCGACGCGATGCCGTAAAAATGACCGCGGTTTTTCCAGTCGATGCCGGATTGTTTCGCCAGGCGCAGAAAGGCTTCGTGGACGAGCGCCGTCGGCTGCAGCGTGTGATTGGCGCGCTCGCGCGACATCAAAATCCGCGCCTGACGTTTCAATTCGTCATAGACAAACGGCAGCAGACGTTCTTTCGCGTCTTCGTTTCCGTCATTCCAGTCCTGTAAGATTTGCGTGATTTCCAGGGGCAAAGGCTCGCTCATAATTGTTTGTTCGGGTTAATTTCAGGCGCAATTCTACATCGTTTTTCGACAATCACAAAGTATTTTCCGTAAATCCATAAAATTTTTGGCTGACTTTTTTCGATTCTTCCGCAAAGTTAAACCGAAAGAAATTTCCTTCAATTCATTCATAAAAAAAAGAGCGTCCGGTTGAGTCGGGACGCTCTTTCGATTGATTGCGGTAAAAAGGGCGCGAACGATTAAAACTTTATCGTCGAATTTTTATCCGCCAATTTTCCGGTCAATAAAGTCAGAGTAATATCAAATTCCTCAGCCCGTTTTATTCAACCTTCACAAAATCCGTATGGCTTCTGCCGAAAGTTTCGGGCGCGTACATTTCTTCCGCCTTGGCGGGCGGCGCAACGAAATCGCCGGGCGTCGTCGCGCGGGCGATGTAGGAATAATCCCAGACGCCTTCCCAGAGCAGACTCGTAAAGGCTTCGGCGCGGTTGTCGCGAAAATTCTGGTGCTCCATCCAGTATTGATTTCGCCGGTACGAGGTCGTATCGCGATTGTCGATGTTGCCGGAAGTCGCCAGTCCGGGGTTGATTATCTCGAATCCGGCAGGCAGATTATCGACCAGCGCGACGTGATAACGGCGCGTCGGCGCAATCATTTTCAGGCGCACGCGGACGCGCGCCCCTGATTTAATCGTCCAGCTGCCGTCGGCGTTTTGTTTGACGTCGCCGTCATTGTCCATCGCTTCATAGCTGCGCGAAACCGCAAAGCCGTAATCCGCCGCCTCCGCTTTCAGATTTTTCGGCGCATACGTCGTGCCGATTCGGTAATAGAGGCGTCCCGCGCCCTGCTTATCTAAAACCAGGTTTTGGTTCGGCTTCAGGCTTTGCAGGTAATTCATAGGGATTTTGACCAAGTTTGAATCGACCGAGCGACCGGCAAATTTCTGCTCGCCCGCAAAGGCGTTTCCGAGCCAGATGCGGGCGACGAAATTCGGCGTCACCGCTTCAAAAGCATGAAAATACTTGTCGAGCGCCAGCACGACAAATACATTTTCCTGCGTGTTTTGCCAGCGACCTTTTGTTTTGTTCGCCAGCAGCCCGCGGACGATTTTCGGGATTAAACCGTTGTTCGGGTCATACTTTATAAGCGCTTCCAGAATTACCGCGTCGGCGCGCCGGTCGCTGCTCAAAAGAACATATTCGCCGTCCTTGTACCTGGTTACGAAATGCGCCGCGCCCGCCGTTTCCGTCGCCCGGTTGAGCAGGTTTCGCTTGATAATTTCCGTCTCCGCAAGCGAATCTTTATCGTCTGCGAGAACCGCAAGGAGCCAGCCCAGCGATTCTGCCGAAAGATTGTCCAAACCGGCGTCGGCGATTAAGCTTTTTGCCTTCACCGCATCGCGGCTGCCGAGCAGATTGCGAACGTAAAGCGCGTAAGCGGAAATTGCCCGGCGCGATTCCGGAGAATATTCTTTCGGATATTTCGATTCGATGTTTTTCAGGTATCCGAGCGACTTTTCGAGAACCGCGTCCGTCACTTTATAGCCTTTCATTTTAGCGCGCGCCAGCGCGTGCGCGACGTGTACCGAAATGTACGGGAAACTGTCGTCCGTCGCCGACCAAAAACTGAAACCGCCGTCCTCATGCTGAAGCTGCCGCAGGCGCTCAATTCCCGCCGCCATTGTTCGTTCGATTTCTTCCGTCTCCGGCATATCTTTGGCGGTGAACGCCGCGAACACGTCGCGCAGCGCGGCGATTGACATAATGCGCGACGCGGTCTGCTCGGTGCAGCCGAACGGGTAGTTGTAAATATACAGAAACGCGTCGGTCAATTCCTGCAATTGGGTCGAGGATGTCGTTACTTCCAACCCGCCGAACTGCGGGTAGACGTCCGCCGGCGCGGCAATCGGCTGAATGATTGCGCCGTCGCCGTCGGTCGTGCCGTATGTGGCAAATGCTTCGGTCGTCGCGGGCGTGTAAACCGGGAACGAGATTTCCGCCGCGTCCGTCAGCTCGCCCGCCACCGCGCCGATTTGAAAACGTGCCGTGCCCGCCTTTTCGACCGTGACCGGAAAGCGAATTTCGGCGCGCT
>DASWRC010000048.1:0-18495 GCA_036403375.1 Pyrinomonadaceae bacterium | reverse complement strand
TTTTGAAGCCGACCGAGCGCGAATCGTGAATGCTCATCCCGCTTTCGCTGTTTTCGACGTTATCTTCCCAGAGACGTCCAAAAATCATCTTGCCGGCGGTCGTCTGCAAAACGGAAGTAACCGCAATGTCGGCGGTTTTGCCGATCAGCTTGCGCGCGTTGTCAACCACCACCATCGTGCCGTCGTCCAGGTAAGCGACGCCCTGATTATATTCCTTGCCTTCTTTCAAAATAAACACGCGCATCGCTTCGCCCGGCAAAACGACGGGTTTCAGCGCGTTGGCAAGCTCGTTGATGTTCAAAACCAAAACGCCGCGCAATTGGGCGACTTTGTTCAAATTAAAATCGTTGGTGACAATCACCGCGTCGAGCTGTTTTCCAAGCTCGATGAGCTTCAAATCGACTTCTTTAACTGCCGGAAAATCGGTTTCAACGATTTGAATGTCGATTTTCGAATTGTTGCGAAGTCTCTGGAGCATATCAAGCCCGCGCCGACCGCGCTGGCGTTTCGACGAATCAGGCGAATCGGCAACCTGCTGCAGTTCCGTTAAGATAAACTGCGGAATAATCAGCGTTCCGCCCATGAAACCGGTTTCGGCAACGTCAGCGATGCGACCGTCGATGATGACGCTCGTGTCTAAAACCCGATAATCCTGCGGAACCGCCACCTTATCGCTGAAAATTCCGCCAAGCACCGATAAATCGATATATTCGCCTTTCGCCGCGCCGACCATCAACCCGATGTAGCCCATAAAAAAGGCGAGCGCAATCGTCAAAAAGGTTTTGGCTTCGCCCGGCACCGTCGCTGTTTCCTGCGAGCTGATAAGCATTCCGATAAGATACGCGCCGATAATTCCCAGAATCGAACCGATTGCCGCGCCGATGAGAGTTTTGAGCGTGGCTTTGCGCGCGCGCATTTCAAAGGCGATGACAAAACCGGCGAAGATAATACCGATGAGCGCCGACAAAAGCTGTCTTGTTTCTTTCGAGGCAGGGTCAAGATGCGTTGTCCTCGCTAAGGGATTAAGCAAATATCCCATCAGCGCGAGCACCACAACAAAGCTGATTCTAATTATGAGAACGTCGAGTTTCATGCCATTCAAAATTTTATCACGAACTGCAAACTTCCACGCAACGGATTTTTCATTTGACGCATCGTTTTTTGAAAAAATTATTCGACTTTCAAAACCTGCCCGTTTAATCCGATTGCTTCGGACGAAAGCAAAAACAAAACGGTGCGCGCCACGTCGTCCGCCGCGACGCCGGCTCGCGGACGAAACAATTCCGCGTCCGGAATTTCGCTCGTGCCCTGTTTTTCGCTGACGGCAACCGCATTGACGCGAAAGTTTTTCGGCAGAGATTTGGCGAGCGATTCGGTCAAACCGACCACCGATTTTTGCGACGCCGCCAGCAAAACATTCTTTTCCGCCGTTTCGGTATCGAGCGCGGAAACGATGTTGACGATTTTCGGTTTCGGACGCGGTTTCATCAATCGCAGAGATTCTTTCGTTACGAAAACTACGGATTTCAGCGCTTTATCGAGGCACCCGTCGAAATCCGCTTCATCTATTTCTTCAAACGCCGAATCGGCGGAAAATTTCAAACAATTAACGAGCAAATCCAGTCGCCCGAACATCGCCTCGACCGCCGCGACCAGTTTTCCCGCGCCTTCGGGCGAAGAAACATCGGCTTGGACGGCGCTCGCGAGCGTTCCTAAATTTTGCAATTCGTTAATCGCGCGCGTGTTTTCTTCACTTGAATCGGCAAAACCGACGATAACGTATGCGCCCTGCAAGGCAAGCTGAAGAGCGACGGCGCGACCAATCGGGTTTTCGCCGTCCGAAATAAGCGCGACTTTTTCCGCGAAAGCATGAATTGATGGAGCGGGCATTAGTCGTAAATTATAATGATTGTACGCCGGAAAACCAAAAGCGGGACGAGCCGGGAAAAATCATAAAGCGGTTTGCACGATAAATCAATTCAGGAAATAAGTCAGTGAAGATATAGAAGTTATGAATCGCCGATTGCTCGTTAAATCGAAAAGTAATGGACGGTTATGAATTAAAATATAAATAGAAACAAGCAATCGGCGATTGATAACTTTGAGTAAAAACCTTAAGTGTTATCCCCGGTCTTCCTCGCGATCGTAATAATCGGTCGGCTCGCCGGGCGTGACTTTACCCTCGAAATCGTTTTCGTCCACGATTTGCGTCACGTCTTCACTGAACTGGTCCTGGCTGCTGACCGATTCCTGCACGCCGGCAGCCTGCCCGCGCCCGCCGCCGAAATCTTCCAAATTCTGGCTGATGCCGATGTTTTCAGCAAGGCTTCGAT
This sequence comes from Pyrinomonadaceae bacterium, assembly GCA_036403375.1. Taxonomy (GTDB): domain Bacteria; phylum Acidobacteriota; class Blastocatellia; order Pyrinomonadales; family Pyrinomonadaceae; genus JAFDVJ01. The sequence goes on along the minus strand of DASWRC010000048.1, from coordinate 16,162 downwards.
GATTCTTCGTCTGCGTTCCCTGCTTGCTGTTTTGCTGATTGTCTGCCATCTTTTTCTCCCAATAAATTAAAATTTCCTGTCAAGTTCCGCTAAGGCTTATAAACAATTTGCGTGCCGCCCGAATTCGAGCGGAATTTGGTAAAATAAAGGTTCGGATTTGCAAAAATTGTCCTGTAAAAATACGCGCTTCGTTCGGGGCGTTGTATCAACTTAGAACTAATTCGGGCGAATCTCAAAAATTTTATGGCAAAACAACCGTCAACGATTTGGGTCTGTCAAAACTGCGGCGGACAGCAAAGAAAATGGATCGGTCGCTGTCCCGACTGCGGCGAGTTTAATACTCTGGTCGAAGAAAAATTTCGCCCGACGCCGCAAACTATTGGTAAAGCTACTTCTGGTTCACCAAACATACGTCTCGGAGCAGATGCTTTCCGTGTCGTCAAGCCGGTGGCTTACAGCGAAATCGAATCGCAGGACGACGCGCGCACATCGAGCGGCATTACGGAATTCGATAGAGTTTTGGGCGGCGGCATCGTCCCTGGTTCGCTCGTGCTTATCGGCGGCGCACCGGGGATTGGAAAAAGTACAATCGTCATTCAGATGGCGGATAAATTAAGCGCGTCCGGCGGGCAGGTGCTCTACGTTTCGGGGGAAGAATCCGAACGCCAGATAAAAATGCGCGGCGAGCGATTAGGTATCGACGCCGAAAATCTTTTCCTTCTGCCCGAAACCAATCTCGAAAATATTCTCGCGGAAACCGAGCGTTTAAAGCCGGATTACGTAATTGTCGATTCTATCCAGACCGTTTTCTCGGAAAGGGTCGAATCCGCGCCCGGCTCGGTTTCGCAGGTTCGCGAAGTCGCCGGCGCGCTGATGATTTTCGCCAAACAAACCTCGACGCCGGTTTTCCTTATCGGTCACGTCACGAAAGAAGGCTCGATTGCCGGACCGAAAGCGTTAGAGCATATCGTCGATACGGTTTTGTATTTTGAAGGCGACCGCCACCACAATCACCGCATCATCCGCGCGACGAAAAACCGTTTCGGCGCGGCAAACGAAATCGGCATCTTCGAGATGACCGGCGAAGGCTTAAAAGCGGTCGGCAACCCGTCGGAAGTTTTTCTTCAGGAACGTCCCGAAGGCGCGAGCGGTTCGGTCGTCACGGTCTGCATGGAAGGCACGCGACCGATGCTCGTCGAAATTCAGGCGCTCGTCACGGGCACGAAATTCGGCACCGGACGCCGCATGGCACAGGGTTTTGATTACAACCGCACATCGCTGCTTATAGCGGTGCTCGAAAAACGTGTCGGTTTTCAACTTGCGGGCGACGACGTGTTTATCAACGTCGCGGGCGGTCTCGAAGTAGACGAACCGGCGGCGGATTTAGGCGTCGTCGCGGCAATCGCTTCGAGCTTTCGCAACCTGCAAATCCCGCCCGACACCGCAGTTTTCGGCGAAGTCGGCTTAACCGGCGAAGTGCGCGGCGTGCTCCAAGCCGAAGCCCGCGCCCGCGAAGCGCAGACGCTCGGGTTTAAGAAACTTATACTCCCGGCGTCGAACAAAAAAGGCTTGGAAAAACTTCTCGGCATGCGTGTCGTCGGCGTCCGCAATCTGGACGAAGCGCTCGATGAACTGTTTTGAATAAACCAACCAGGAAACAAATATCAATTTCAAACGTAAAAACTTCCGCTTTTTTATTTTTATTTTTTGAGGAATTATTTATATGAAATTGAAAGTTTTTGTTTTTCTCCTGCTTTTGTCGAGTGTTTCCGTCTCTTCGCAAACGAAGGCAGACGACGCGCTGAAATCGCTGGTCAAACAATTTACGGAAGCGCAAACCGCTTATGACGCCGTCGCGCTCGATAAAATTTTGACGGCGGATTACATCGAAATTTCGCCCGCCGGAGAATTCGACCCGCGCGAAAAGGTCCTCGGATTTTACAAACCCGAATTAAAGCCGCCCGCCGATAAAATGACGGCAACAACGGAAACGACCGATTTTTCGATTCGCGTTTACGACAAATTTGCGGTCGTCATCGCGCGGTTTAATTACACGATTGTGAGCGAAGGAAAACAGTTGCCGCCGCGCAGCATCCGCGCGACCATCGTCTGCCGCAAAGAGAAAACCGCGTGGAAAATCGCGTCGGCTCAATACACCGGCATTCGCAAATGAAAAACGGAAAACGGAAAACGGAAAATTAAATCGAAATATTTTCCGTTTTCCGTTTTCCGTTTTTCACTGTTTACTCGTTCTCCTTCGCGATTTCGCGGATAATCGTGTCGCGGCTGGGGCGGTTTTCAACAATTTCGCCGACGCGCGCCTTCACGTCCGAAAAGTTGTTTTCGACCAGATTCGTGCCGTCAAAGAATTTATCGACGGTGACTTCGAGCGCATCAAATGGAAATCTGAAATCCTGTAATTCCTCAATCGAGTCGAAACAAACCCGCGCGATGTTCAAGCCCCAGAGATTTCCTAAAAACACGTCAATCTCGATTTGTTTATCGTCCGACTCGTAAAAGTACCGGTTCTTGCGGATTTCCCTGCCTTCGAACTGCTCGAAAAGATAATGTTCGGTTTCGTTCAAATGAATTTCGGCGATTTTCCAGCACGCGCCGGTGTCGTCAGTTGCGAATCTTTGCTGGAGAATCCAATTCCACTCTTTCGTTTCGGGAACGCGAATAGAGCGCAGCCGGAGCCGTGTATTTTCGAGGTAATTATCAAAAATTTGCAGGTGCGCGTCCGCGCGCGTCAAAGGTTCGGGCAGATGTTCGACCAAAAAAAGGCGTCGAAATTCGTTGCGGTATGTTTTGTCCATTTTTGTAAATGTTCTATACTCTTTTGTTTTTAGACTTAATATTACAATTTTGGAGTAAATTATGCGTTTTCAGATTTTAATTTTTTGTACGATTTTAACTTTTATTTTTCTTCTCTCGGGCTGTCCGTCAAATTCGCCGACCAATTCGGCATCGAACGCGAATCAAACGATTGTCAACAATCCGAACAAGCCGACCAATTCCGGCAGTTTAGAAACCAGTAAAACGCCGACCGAAACGACCGTCAACGCAGCACCGACGCTGAAACCGGTTTTCACGGCTTACTGCGACGCGATGACCAAAAAAGACGAAGCCGCGCTCAGAAAAGTCTTCTCGCAGGGAACTTTGAAATCTCTCGAAGCCGATATGAAAGCCGATAACCAAAAATCGCTCGTCAAATATCTGGAAGTCGAGCGCGTTTCAAACAAGCTGTGCGAAGTTCGCAACGAAAAAATCGAAGGCGATACGGGCGTCGCGGAAGTCAAAACCGAAGGAATGCCGAACGGCGCGAAGCTCAAATTCGTCCGCGAAAACGGCGAGTGGAAGCTGACGACCGAAATTCCCGACTTCAAAGCCGTCAAAGATTCGGTGCAAAGCGCGAACACCGCGAAATAGTTTCGTAAAATTTTAGCCGCGGATAAACCACGGATAACGCGGATTTAAATTATTTGCTAGAAATACCAAATAAAGTTTATCCTTTAAATTAGTTGTTTTTATTGATTTAATCTGCGTGCATCCCCGGTTTATCCGCGGCTAAAATTTTTTATGAATCAACCCCTTTCCGACATCGCCGACCGACTCTTTCAGGAAAAACTTTCAAATCCGCCAGTCCAAATCCACTCGTCACAATCCCGTTCACCGGTTCACGTCGTCTATGGCGGCGCGCATCTTTTTCGCGCCGGGACGATAGAGAAATTAGGCAAAATCGCGCTCAACTCGCTGGAAGCTTACGCGCCGAATTTTGTCGAATTTGCCGACGCGATGTGGCTCAAAGGCGCTGACCGCTTGCCGAAACATGAGGACTTGATTCAGGATTTGGAATTTCGGCTGGCAGACAATCCCGAACGCGTGCGCGCGGAAAACACGGACGCGTGGGTTTCATCAAATATTTACAACCGCGTTATCGAAAAACTGCGCCGCGAGCCGGTCGAAGATTTTCGCATCGATTTTGAAGACGGCTACGGCATCCGCAGCGACCCGGAAGAAGATTCACACGCGATTTCGGCTTCGGACGAGCTGGCAAAAGCGTTTGCGGACAATGTTTTGCCCGCCTTTACCGGTTTTCGCGTTAAATCGTTTCAAGTCGAGACTTACAAACGCGCCGTCCGCACGCTTGCTTTGTTTCTCACGAATTTGCTCGAAAAAACCGGCGGCAGGCTGCCCGAAAACTTTGTCGTGACGCTGCCGAAAATTATCCTTGCGGGGGAAGTTGCGGTTTTATGCGCGCTGCTTGAAGAAATCGAAAGGCAAAATTCCCTGCCCGAAAATTCGATAAAAATCGAGGTCATGATTGAAACGCCGCAGTCGGTAACGATTATGCCGGAACTTGCGCGAGCTGCCGGAAAACGCCTGGCGGCGGCGCATTTCGGCGCGTTCGACTACACGGCGAGCTTCGGCATCACGGCGACCCATCAGCATCTCCAGCACGACGCCTGCCGGTTTGCGCGCCAATTGATGCAGATTAATTTTGCGCCGCTCGGAATTCGCCTTTCGGACTCGGTGACGACCGAGCTGCCCGTGCCTGTTTTTCGCGGCGAAAATCTTTCGGAAAAGCAAAAAGCGGAAAACCGGCGCGCCGTTCATGCCGCGTGGCGCAGGCATTTCAATAACGTCACGCTTTCTTTAATCAGCGGTTTTTACCAAAGCTGGGATTTGCATCCGGCGCAGATGGTCGCGCGCTATGCGGCGGTTTACGCCTTTTTCCACGAATCGGCTGACAACCAAGCCGCCCGTTTGAAAAGTTTTATCGGCAAAGCGACACAGGCGATGCTCACCGGCAATCAGTTTGACGACGCCGCTTCGGCGCAGGGGCTGTTGAATTTCTTCATTCGCGCCGTTCATTGCGGCGCGATGACCGAACGCGAAGTCCTCGAAAAAACCGATTTAAGTTCCGATGAACTCAAATCGGCTTCATTCGCCAGCATTCTAAAGGGAAAAAGGTGAAACAAAGGTGAAAGGTGAAAAGGGAAAAAGGTGAAAAGGCTGCGTTACGAAATAAGCAGCCTATTCCTTTTTCCCTTTTCACCTTTTTCCCTTTTTCCCTTTTAAAACTCGCTCGACATAATTCTTTCTAAAATTTCGTCCTGCTGTTTTCGGGCGTCGGTGATGGTCGGTTCTTTTTTCTTAGTTTGGTCGGCGAATTTCGGCGGATGGGCAAACGGGTCAACCTGCACCGGCAAACCCTCCTGCGTGAGCGCGTGAGAGATAATTTTTCCGACCAGTTCCTGTTCAAACCGCGTAATGTCGATAAATTTCGCGCCGATGCCGTTGTCTTCGAATTTGTAAAGAACCCGGCAGACGAGCGGCAGCCAGTTGTGGTTCGGCAATTGAATTTCGAGCCGGAAAACTTCGCCCGTCAGGAGATTTTCGTCCCATTCCAGCAAACATCCGCCGATGCTGATTTGATTCAGCAGCGTCTCCTGTCTTTCGCCGAAAGTCGAGTAGCGAACGGCGGGGATGTCCAGCGAAAATCTGATGTGTTGTCTTTGGTTTATCGACATGAAATCTCAGGTTGGAAACTACCGGCAAGTCTAATTCTTATTTGCCTTTGAACATTTTAACCGCTTCATTCGCCATTAAGCAACAGTTTTCTTCACACTTTCGTAAAATGCGGTAAAATTCCGTTTATGAGCTTTCGGATTTTATCGCGTATCTATTTTCTCGCGCTGATGGTCGAGCTTTTCGCTAATCTGACGGGAAATCTCCAATTGCAGTATTTTTCCAAGCCCTCGCTGATGTTGCTTCTGGCAGCTTACTTTTATGTAAACACGCGAGAAATTGCGGTCGCGCTAAAATATCCGATAATCTTCGCGCTTCTCTTTTCATGGCTCGGCGACGTGCTGCTGCTTCTCGATAAACAAACGAAATCACTCTTTATCTACGGCTTAATCGCCTTTCTGACCGCACATATTTTCTATATTTTCTACTTTTTGAAAATCCGCCGCCTGAATAAGCCCGAAAAATTGCCGAACGCGCTCTTCTTCGTCGCGATTGCCGTTTACAGCTCGACACTTTTCGCGATTTTAGCGCCGAACGTCAAAAATCTGCTCGTGCCGGTTGCCGTCTATGCGCTGGTGATTTCGACAATGCTCGCCCAGAGTCTCGCCGCGTTTGATTTCCGACGGCAGAATTTCGGTAAAATCGCGGTTGCCGGAACTTTGCTTTTTGTCGCGTCGGATTCAATCCTCGCCATCAACCGTTTCGCCGCGCCGTTCGAATTTGCTTCAATTCTCGTGATGCTCACTTATGCGATCGCACAATTTTTAATCACCGAAAGCAGCCTGCGGAATTTGCGGGAAATAGATTTAACGCAAAGACGCGAAGACGCAGAGACGCAAAGATTTTAAAATCTTTAGCGTCTCTGCGTCTTCGCGTTAAAAATTCTTACTAATTATTGGCGGCGTCCGATTTGGTGCAGACTTCCTGAAAAGCGTTGACCAGTTCCTGCGCAATCATCAGCGGGTGACGACCTTCGAGGTCGCGGCGCTCGAACATTTTGACGAGCTTGCCGTCCTGTAAAAAGCCGATTGACGGCGACGACGGCGCGTAGCCTTCGAAATAATCGCGCGCCACGTCGGTGGCGTCGATGTCCGCTCCCGCGAAAACCGTGATTGCTTTGTCGGGTTTGATTTCCGAGTTCTGCAAAGCCATCGCGATGCCGGGACGAACGCCGCCGGCGGCGCATCCGCAAACCGAGTTGACGACGACCATGACGGTTCCTTCCGTGTTTTCAACCGCTTCTTTCACCTGTTCGGGTGTTTTTGTTTCCTCGATTCCGAGCTGCGCCAATTCCTGTCGCATTCCGTGAATCATTATTTCCGGGTATGGCATAAATTCTCCTTTCTATTTCAAATCTGAGTTTACAAATTTCAAATCGCTTGAAACTTGACCTTTTTTTCAAGTATTCAATTTTGGCGAAATTTAGTCAAGCAGGATGATTAAAAGTTGCGCGATTCGGCTGTATGATATATTGAAATTAAATGAATCTAAACGCAAAAAACTTAACCTTTTTGTTTTTATCCCTCGTCCTTTTCTGCCAGCGCTCAGAAGCGCAAACGCCGCGCGTTTTTTTGCTCGACGCCGAAAAATTAGCGGAAGCGAAACGAAAGATTCTCGCCGGTGATAAAACTTATAATCAGGCACTGGAAAAATTAAAAACGAGCGCCGACGAGGCTTTGAAGGCGGAAAATTACGCGGTCGTCAATAAACAGGGGACGCCGCCGTCGGGCGACAAGCACGATTATATGAGCCAGGCGCCGTATTTCTGGGCAAACCCGAAGACGCCGAATGGTTTGCCGTACATCAGGCGCGACGGCGAGCGCAATCCCGAAATCAAAAAATATCCCGACCACGAAAACCTCGATAAAATGGTCGATGCCGTGCAGACGCTGGCGCTCGCCTTTTATTTTACGGGCGATGAATCATATGCGGCGAAAGCCGCGCAGCAATTGCGCGTTTGGTTCGTCGAACCGGCGAGCAGAATGAATCCGAATATGCAGTTTGCGCAGGCGGTTCCGGGCGAAAGCACGGGACGCGTCTACGGCGTTCTCGAATCGCGCGGATTGACGCGCGTTATCGATTCCGCCGGCTTATTGGAAAACTCGAAATCATTTGCCAAAACCGACCGCGCGGCAATCGAAAATTGGTTTACGCAATTCTTAAACTGGCTGACGACGAGCGAAAACGGGCGCGGCGAAGGCGAAACAAAAAACAATCACGGAACGCTCTACGACGTGCAGGTCGTCTCATACGCGCTTTACACAGGCAAAAAAGATTTTGCAAAACAGGTTCTTGAAACCGCCAAACAAAAACGCATCGCGAGCCAAATCGAACCGGACGGACGCCAGCCGCTCGAACTCGAACGCACAAAATCGTGGAGTTACAGCACGATGAATCTCGAAGGCTTGATGCGGCTCGCGCGGCTCGGCGAGAGCCGGGGCGTTGATTTGTGGAATTTTGAAACCAGGGACGGTCGCGGAATTCGCCGCGCGATTGAGTATCTGTACCCGTTCTCGGTCGGCGATAAAAAGTGGGAATACCAGCAAATCGAAGGCTGGGAGCCGAACCGGCTGTTTCCGCTGATGCATCTGGCGGCGGCGAAATACAAGGACGAAAAGTTCAAAGCGATGCTCGCCAAAATTCCGCCGGGCGAAATCGACCTAAAAGAGAATTTTTAACGCGCAGTCGCTATCGCGCGGGAGGAGCGGCAAAGAGTTTTCAATCAAAAGAGTTTAGCTGTTTAACGTTTTTCTTTGCGACCGTGCGGCGCGGCGGCGTTAAAAATGTTTCTTATTTTAATTCTTAAATTCACGGCAGGATTGTCACCTTCGCGCCCGCCGGAACGGCGTCGAAGATTTCCTTTATTTCCTCGTCTTTGAGCGCCACGCAGCCCCATGTCCAATCATTTCCCGTGCCGCCGCCGTGAATATAAATCTCGCCGCCGAGCCGCGTGTTCTGCGGCGGCATTCGACCGCTCTGAACGGCTTCGACGATTGCTTCGTGTTCCGCCGTTGAAATCAGATTTTCTTTTAATCCGCGCGCCGCGTCATCAATCGACGGGTAGCTCAGCCCGAGCGAAAGATGAAATTTGCTCTGCTCGTTTTTCGTAAAAACATAAAATTCGCCGAGCGGAGTTTTGCCGTCGCCTTCCTCGTTCTTGTCGCCTTCGGGCGCAAAACCGAGCGCGATTTTGTACGTTTTTAGTAAATTATCGCCGTCAAAAACTTCCAGTTTCCGTTCATTTTTTCTAACGACCAGACGCGGATTTTCGATTTTCGATGGAAGCTGTGCGGTTTTCTGAGACATAACAAAAAATATTGCGGGCACAAGCACAAATATCAGGCAAATTATTAAAAACTTTCCTTTCACATTGAATCCTAACGCGAAATATTTATTTTGCGCGCGTCGTCGCCGTCGCCTTCAATCGTAATACGAAAAGTTTTTTCGGGAAAGGAAAAATTTTTCAGCCGCTCGGACCATTCGATAATCGTCACGGCGCGCGCGTCTTCCAGGATTTCGCTCAAACCGACCGCCGCCGCCGCGTCTGCCCTTTCGTCGATGCGCCATAAATCGATGTGATAAACGTCGAATCGTTCGGTTTTGTAAAGATTGACGAGTGTAAAGCTGGGCGAAGTTACTTCCGTTATGTCAAAATCCAAGGCATACAAAATACCTTTCGTGAGCAGAGTCTTGCCCGCGCCGAGCCCGCCCGAAAGCATCAGCATCTCGCCGCCCTGCAATCCGGTGCCAATTTTTTCGCCTAAATCAAACGTCTCCTGCGGCGTTTGACAGACAAAAATTCCGGTTCTTAAAACGCGTCCAGTCATCTTTAAATTTACTTTCGCAATAGACTGATAGCTGATAACGAATAGCGAACATTTTTCCGGTTATCGGTTAGACGTTACCGGCGATTGCGGAAAAGTATGTTTACTTAATTTCTAAGCCGATCTGCGAAAACCACGTTAGTTTATCCCAGTAGCCGCGCTGGCAGATGATTTTCCCGTCGCGGAAATTAAAAAATCCGCAGCCGCGCAGCTCGAACGATTTGCCGGTCGGCTGATTACCGTAAAATTCGCCTTTGAACGTGCCGCCGCCATTCCATTCCCACGCTGCCCAGTCTTCGTCCGACATAATGTTTTCGACCACCGAATACGAGTCGGGAAAGCCGCGAATTCCAGCATATCACGCCGAATCTGCTCTTTTCCGGTTGCCGGCTCGCCCGCCGCGACCTGAAAATTCACCGCGTCGTCAGCGTAACAATCCATCACGGCTTCCAAATCTTTCGCAATAAAAGCCGCAATCCATTTTCGTAAAAGCACTTTTGAATTCATTTAATTTAATTCGTAATTCTTAATTTTTAATTGGTAATCGATTGAAACGCTTCCCGCAAACATTCGCGCACATCGGACGCGAGCATCGAGCGCTTGCCGTATTTTTCCGCCGCGATGTCGCCCGCGAGTCCGGCGAGATAAACTGCCGCGACCGTCGTTTCAAACATATCGACCTGCATCTGCGCGGCTTGCGCGGCGAACCCGACGATAATTCCCGCCAATGTGTCGCCGTTTCCCGCCTTTCCCAATCCCGAATTTCCGGTCGGATTGATGACGACGCGACCGTCCGGCGCGGCAATCAACGAGCGCTCGCCTTTGAGAACCAAAATCACGTGATGTTTCTGCGCGAATTCGCGCCCGACCGCGACACGGTCTTTCACGGCTTCCTTGTCTTTCGTACCCAGCAGTTTAAGGAATTCACCTTCGTGGGGCGTCAAAACGAGCGGCAGTTCGTCCGAGCCTTTTAGGTCGAACGGCGCAAGCGAGGTCAAACCGTCGGCGTCAATCACGACCGGCGTACGGCGCTGTTCGACCAGCCTTCGGACAAGCCGACGCGTGCTGTCGTCGGATGAAGAAAGCCCGCTGCCGATTTCAACGGCGTCGATGCTTTTTTCGATAAACTCGTCGATTTCGTCAAAAGCTTCCTCGGAAGCCGCGCCCGATTCGGTTTCCGGCAGCCCTCGCGTCATCACTTCGGGCAAAACACGCGACGCAATCGAGTTTTGCGCCGATTCGGCAGTCGCAATCGTCACCAGCCCGACGCCCGAAACAATCGCCGCATTGCCCGCCAAAACGGCAGCGCCCGCGTAATTATTTGAACCGGCGACAAGCAGCGCGTGCCCGCGTTTGTTTTTGTATGAGGCAGACGAAAATTTTGTATTATAAATCCATCCATGGACAAAAGATTTCTCAGTGACAAATGTTTTTGTTTTTGATTCGCTCACAAATTTACGCGAACCAATATCTGCTATATATAGTTCGCCGTTATAACTCGAAGCAGGCGCAACAACATTTGCAACTTTAGGTGAGCTAAAAGTTATGGTTATGTCGGCATGAACTTTTTCACCAATTGGTTCATTAGAATCAGCATTCAAACCTGAAGGAATGTCGAGCGAAACGAGTAAGTATTCATCTTTTCTTTGTTCCCATTTTTGCTTTTCGGAAATAATTTTTGTAACGTAACTTAATTTTTCATCCAATGGTCTAGTCAAGCCCGTTCCCAAAAGCGCATCGACAACACAACAGTATGAACCGCCCGAAAAGCTACGCCGATAAAAAACAGTGTGAAATCCTTTTTCAAAGTCCTTTTCTTCAAGTTCAATAAAATTAAGAGAACCGTGTAATTTTTCGGAATCGATTTTTTTGAGAACATCAAAGTTTGTTCGGGCGTCGCCCTTTGTCTCTTCTACTTTTCCAAATAATAAAACAACCACGTTATAGCCCATTGTCCATAAAATCCGCGCCAGCGCCGCGCCGTCACCGCCGTTGTTGCCTTTGCCGCACAAGATTAAAAAGGGTTTTCCGGCAATCAAGCCGCGGAGTTTTTCCGTGATGACGCGTGCCGATGCGTGCGCGGCGTTTTCCATTAAGAGAATCGACGGAATGCCGTATTTTTCCGTCGTCAGGCGATCGACTTCGCGCATCTCTGTCGCAGAAAGAACCTTTTGCATACTCTTAAATAACTTGCCACAAAAAAGTCGAAAAGGGAAAAAGGCGAAAAGGGAAAAAGTATGAGGCGCATAACCCACAAAGCTTTTTCCCTTTTCACCTTTTTCCCTTTTAACCCAAAATTAAAAAGCCGTGTTCTCGCTTGAAACACGGCAGTTTAATTTCATAGAAAAGAGATTGTAAATCGAACTCGCGGACGCAGTTTGGATATGCCAAAATGCTTGCCACTGCTACTTGACCACCTATTGCTTCCGTTATTTTATACAAAAGCGTATTCAAGTTTCTTTTCCACAAAATTTGAAAAATATTTCAAAAAAGAAATTTTTACTTGAAATTTATTTCGGGCTTTCAATGTCCTGTCGAGCTAAAAGATTTCCGTCGCGGACTCGCTTCATTATCTCGTCGTTCTGCGCATTCAATTCATTTATCAAATCCAGCGGCGGCAGTTCAGGTAATTTATAACCTAACTCGCAAAACTCCCTAGAAATGGTCACCCATGAATCATCATCAAACTCGTCCGTGGCAATCTCGATTAAGGCAAGCAGCCAAATTGACAGTATCAATCTTAACGTGAATTCATCGAACGAGTTCGATTTTGTTAATTCCCGTGATTGTTCTGCGCAGCTAACGGCATCCGAGGCGAAACTTCTGACTTGCTCGCTTGTCAATTTTTGCAGTTCGTAGCCGAGAGCGATTTGGGTCTTTCTCATTTCAGATTCGACGCGAAAGAAAGGAATCGCAGTATCCGCCTGAGCATCTATTATCTGCCGGTTCGCGCTCAGAAATTCGTCGCATCTTCTAATAATGTCACGCGGAATGCCGAACGAGACGGCAGCGATGAGGCGCGCCTGCCGGGAATAAATCGCTCTACCTTCCACAATCTTGTCCAGGTACTCAGCCGCGACCGCTTCGCTTTCGTCGCACGTCAAGGGCGGAATCCGAACGATGTGGTCGAAGGAGCTGTCAATTTCGTTTTTACCCCCGGTCGCACCAAGATATAGGGATCGCATCGTGTCTTCCGCGATTGAAATATAATAATAAAGCCCCGGCACTTCAAAAATGGCTTTTATACGCCGTAAAAACGAACGAATTTCCTCAAAATCAACAATCTTATCCAGTTCGTCAATGCACAGCAGGACCGCGAATTTTTCTTCGCCTCTATAATTTAACGCGCCGCGGTTCAAACGATAGATGACCGTCGACGCAAAAGTCCGGTAATCGACAATCAATGACATCAGGCTTTGATTCCCGACTATCGTTTCTTCCGCTTGCGGCTGCTTTCGATATAGGTAAATCCACAAAGCGGTAATGATGACAAATACTAAACCTCCCGCAAGTGATGAATTTCGAATAATGTATGGGTCAGGTGCGTTTAAAATGACTAATGTCATCAATAAAATACAGGCAATCCCCGCTAAAGTGAGGACGGTCAACGCAACTACCCTGAAGTTACCGACGGGCTCCGAATTAACGAGCAGATTCGGCTGGACGCGATTGCTAATTGAAGACAAAACTTTGTAAACATCGCGGTAAAGTAAATAAGTATGGGGATTTTCATTGCGCTCGCGCTGCAGCCAGGATGTCAAATTGACGGGTTGAATTTTGGAGATATAGTTCGCAAACAAGCAGATACTTGAAAAAAGAAGCACCAAAATCGGAATCCAGATAACGGCAATGTCCCATCTGGAAAGCCGGTCAAACATCAGAAAGACAATCCAACCTAAAATTAAAAGCGATACCACATAAACCCAAGTGCTGGAAACAGCGATTTTGCTTTCGATAGTCCGCGTCCCGAGCGGTTTCGCTCCCAAAAAGCGGGCAATTACCTCCTCGGTACTCAAAGCGAACCGTTCAAAGATGCTGACGACAAATTCATACTCGCTGAATTTACTGGGGGAAGAAATCCAGACACGAATGTTTGTCGAGCGATTTTCTTTTCCTCCCACTTCCTCATCGTCAGTCTCGGTTGATAATGTATGAAGAATTCTAGATTTACCGACGCCGCGTCTACCGACCACGCCGATTGTACTCCAGCCTCTTTCCGCCAGGTTTTTCAGCTTATTCAGCGTTTCTGTACGTCCGAACACTTTATCGATCGGAGTTCCGATTGTATGACTCAAATTTGAATATTCCGAGCTTTCGCTGTCAATCACCTCGCGCAGACGGTCGCGCGAAACCAAGATACGGGCGAAATAACCGCCGAGAATTGTAAAAGCGAATAGAAAAGGCGAACACAAAATCGTCGCGCATACCCAGCCCGCATCTTCATGCCAAAACCTGAATTGAGCAATCATCGAGCTGATTGGATTAAGAGAATGTTCTCCGCCGGGCTTAAAGAGCGTAATCGCTAGTTGATGCAATACGGCTTCACGGTCTTTTTGACCGAAGCTGTAAAACGTCTGTAAGTCGGCTGGCAGGGATGCTTTTTGACCATCGGACTTGGCTAATTCATCAGACAAGCTCCGCACCGAATACCAAATAGGCTCGGAAACCGCAAGCATAAAGTTTTCCTTCTCCGTATCTCCGAATTTATCATTAAGTTGTTCGGCAAAGCCGAGAATTTGGGTTGATAATAAATTATCTATCGGCACGGACGGGTCGGCTTTGTCCAACAAAATTTGGAAATTTGTTTTATCCGGCAGTGGAATGTTTGCTTTGATTGCCTCGCAAATGGCTTTCAACTTCGGCTCCATATTAGGTTGCGGACTTATCAAACAAGATTTGAGCGCGATTGTCTTCGTCGGATCTTTGGAGCTGATAAAATCAGAGAAATCAATGTTTTTATGTTTAAATTGCGCGAGCATCCGCACGATGTCCTTGATTTGTGCGACTTCCACTTTTTGTTCTTCAAAGTCTTTCTTGAATTTATCAATTTTGGCAACATAGAAATTGATGGCTCTTTGAGAATTTTCGTCAAAGCCCGGAGTAGGATTCTGAAAATCTTCGTTTCCTAAAATCGCCGTTAACAGCGGATCGACCCGTTCTTGTCCCAGGCTGTTTCTGATGTACTCCCGTGAGTAGATTTGGTAGTGCTTGTAAGCGATGGCACTTTCTTGTTCGAGCGGCATGCTCAGCTGCCCTCTGAGAAGTCTTTTGTTTTGCGAATCCAGAACATCGTTTTCTTGAAATCGCGGATACAACTGAGAAACCATATTCCTGGTTCGCTCATTTTCCCGTTCTTCTGCCTGCTCGTATCCGTACGAGTAATCCGAGCGGGCTTTACCGTATACTTTTTGTACTTCTTTAGGATATGTATAAACCCTAAACAGGCTATCACGCGCCTTTTCTTCTTCATCACGTAGAATCGCTATTAGCCGATAGTCGGATAACAATCTAAACCGTTCGTCGAGAATCCTGTGCGGTAACGGTATCATGGCTTCGTCGCTTCCGACGATTCCGGCGGGATGAACCCATGGAATTCTGCTCAGTAAATATGAACTCTTTTGATTACCACTCGCGCCGTAGAACAAACTTACGGCACGTTTAAGCCTCGGAAAAATTAATGTTTTATTTTCAAAATCCCGGCATTCGCGCTCGATATAATTATTTACGGTATAAAGGTCGCTATTGCCGCTTCCCCGATTCGAAAGATATTCCCGATAATTTTTTACCCCGGCACAATCATCCGCTTCATCAACCGATTTCTGCGGCTGAGAAGGCAGTTTGCTCACGTTGGAATTTGTATTGGCGACGGACGTGTTTGAAGACGCGGAATTCGGTCGCGGGGGCGGAGTTACAGCAACCGTCACGTTACTTTTTGTATTAGAACTTAACGCGTTTTCCTTATTAGTCGGACTGGACGCCGGGGCTGGTTCCGGCTTTGACTCATTAGTCGTATCAACGGTGTCTGCCGTCGGCTGCGAAAAGCTCTTATAATATGAATCCAGGTAAAAATCTCCGAGGCTCAATTCGGAAGCAAGTTGATAAAACAAACGCTTATCGTCAACCCGTGGGAGTTTCATTATTTTCCGGGTTAATTCTTTAGCCTGTGGATTTTCAAATCGCGGCGTTCGAGCGTCTTTACTTACATAGTTGTCAAACTGTATGCCGACGGCGATGGCAGCGAAAATGACGAATGCCGAAATCGACAGAAAAACAAGAATTCTGTTTCTCCTCGTGACATTATTACTCAGCGGATTGCCAAAAGAATAAATGAAAGTCGTGGTTGCCAGCACCAGCAAGATAGCAACCGGAATTATTATATAAACACTTAGCCCGGACTCTTTTTCAGTGCTCACTCTATTAAACGGTCCTCCGGGCGCGATGATTAAAACAATCAAGGTAGTGACCGCCCAAAAACCAACAACCTTTTCGCTCTGGTTGAAGAGCCACGCCGCAAACAACGTTCCAACCACGAAAAAAGTATAAAAAAACACTTTGATGATAGAGTCTATGGCGTATGAAGCATCTCGCCCTGAAATGATTAGCGAATCGGTGAGAAGCAGAGAGAAAAAAGTCGCGCAAAGAATCACAAAGCTTAAATCCAAAATGGATTTTCCTTTGGTTAATTTAAACAACTTGCGAGTCCACGACAGCTCCTTTGCAACGATACTATCCGTATGAAAAGCACCTGCAATTTTAGAAATTTCCTTTATCAGAGCAATCGCCGCGCTGGATAAACCGATAATGAA
>DASWRC010000047.1:0-25710 GCA_036403375.1 Pyrinomonadaceae bacterium | reverse complement strand
CGCTCGTTATGGAATTTTCTGGGCAATCTGGCAGCCGGGCTGATTGCCTACAGTTGGAAAGAGAAGAAACCGTCGCTGAACTTAAATTTCAAAACGACGGTTCCGGCGATTGTGCTTTAATTCTTATCCAATACTGACGTTGTTTAACTTAAAACAGGGAAGAGCAGGTATTTATGAGAACCGTTATTGAATACCACGATTTTATTAAGAAAGCCGAAAAAATATTTGGTTCTGAAGAAAGTGAAAAAATAGCCTTCTTTTTATCTTCAAACCCAAAAGCAGGGAAAAAATTAGAAAAGTTCGGCGGAATAAGAAAATTAGAATGGAAGGATAATAAAGACTATAGTATCTATTTTCATCCGAGCGCGAATAATTTGCCTCTGGTAATTATTTCAATATTTAGAAAACATAAAAAGCTTATTTTAGAGAAATTGGTCGAAATTCTTATTCATAGTAAAATCAGCTAACTCAAGAAATAGTACTAAGATTTACTTGCTGAATGAATGCTCATTCATTTATAATCTTTCCAACTTAAATTTCTACTAAATACAGGAAAAATAAATATGTTGAATATCGGAAAAGCCGCCGTTTTGGGCGCGGGAACAATGGGCGCGGGGATTGCCGCGCATCTTGCTAATGCCGGCGTGCCGACGCTGCTCTTGGACATTGCGCCGCCCGATGCGGAAGCGAAGGATAAAAACCAGATTGTAAAATCACTCTTTGAAGCGGCGAAAAAGCTGAAACCGGCGCCGTTTATGCTCGCGGAAAATGCGAATTTAATTACTTTGGGGAATTTCACCGACGATATGGCAAAACTCAAAGATTGCGATTTCGTGATTGAAGCGGTCGTCGAACGCCTCGACATCAAGCACAAGGTTTTCGCGGAGGTTGAAAAATATCGCAAGCCGGGTTCCGTTATCGCTTCGAACACTTCCGGCATTCCGATTGAATCAATCGCCGAGCCTTTTTCCGAAGATTTCAAGCGGCATTTTGTCGGCATACATTTTTTCAACCCGCCGCGTTACATGAAGCTCGTCGAGGTGATTCCAACCGCCGACACGGACGGCGAAATTGCCTGCGCGATTTCGGGTTTTCTCGACCGCCGCTTGGGCAAAGGCGTCGTGCCGGCGAAAGACCGTCCGAATTTTATCGCCAACCGCATCGGCGTTTTTTCGATGATGGCGACGATTAAAGAGATGATCGAGATGGGCTTGACGCCGACCGAGGTTGACCAGATTACCGGCAAGGCAATCGGGCACGCGTCGAGCGCGACGTTTCGAACGTCGGATTTGGTCGGTCTGGACGTCACGGCGCACGTCGTCAACAATCTTTATCCGGCGATTCCCGACGATGCCGACCGCGAAGTTTTTAAATTGCCGGAATTGATTCAGACGCTTCTCGACAAAAAGATTTTGGGCGACAAGTCGAACGGCGGATTTTTCAAAAAATCGAAAGACGCGGAAGGAAAACGCGTCATTCTGGAACTCGATTTGAATACGTTTGAATACAAGCCGCAGGCGAAAACGAAATTCCCGTCGCTGGACGCGGCGAAACAGGTTGAAGATTTGCCCCAAAGAATTAAAACGCTGGTCTGGGGCGAAGATAAAGTCGGCGAATTTTTGTGGAAGACTTCGTCGCGCATTTCGCGCTACGCTGCGGCACGCGTTCCCGAGATTGCCAACACGATTGTCGAAATCGACAACGCGATAAAATGGGGCTTCGGCTGGGAAATCGGCGTCTTTGAAGCATGGGACGCGATCGGCGTGCGCGAATCGGTCGAACGGATGCGCAGCGAAGGCTCGACGATTCCCGAAAACGTCCAGAAAATGCTCGATGCGGGCGCTGAAACTTTTTATAAATACGAAAACGGCACGCGCAGCTTTTACGATTTAGTGAACGGCGGTTACAGGGAATTGCCCGAACGGCAGGGCGTGATGGTTTTGAAATCGGTTAAAGACCGCACCGGCGTAATTAAGAAAAACACGGGCGCGAGCTTAATCGACATCGGCGACGGCGTGGCGTGTCTCGAATTTCACTCGAAGATGAATTCCATCGGCGGCGACACGATGCAGATGATGAAGTTCGCCGTCGAAGAAGTCGAAAAGAATCACGTCGGGCTGGTCATCGGCAATCAGGGCGGAAATTTTTCTGCCGGCGCGAATATTATGATGCTTTTGCTGGCGGCGCAGGAAGAAGAATGGGACGACATCAACCTGATGATTCACACGTTCCAGCAGGCGAATATGCGGCTGCGCTATTCGTCGAAACCGGTCGTTGCCGCGCCGTACGGTTTGAGTTTGGGCGGCGGCTGCGAAATTCCGCTTCATTCCGATAAAGTGCGCGCGGCGGGCGAAACTTATATGGGCTTGGTCGAAGTCGGCGTCGGACTGCTGCCGGGCGGCGGCGGAACCAAGGAAATGACGCTGCGCGCGATGGATTTGGCTCGCCGGACGCCGGACGCCGACCCGCTCGTTTTTCTGAAAAAGACGTTCGAGATTATCGGCATGGGCAAGGTCGCGACTTCGGCGCAGGAAGCTCGGAGCTTTGGTTTCCTGCGCGATTCGGACGCGATTTCGATGAACGGCGACCGTCTGGTGGCGGACGCGAAACAGGAAGTTTTGAATCTCGCGGCGGCAGGCTACGCACAGCCCGTTCCGCGCACCGACATCTTAGCAATGGGCGAAGCCGGCATGGCGGCGTTCAAAATCGCGCTTGTGATGATGAAACGCGGCGGATTTATTTCTGACCACGACGAGCTTATCGGCAGAAAAATCGCGAAAATCCTGTGCGGCGGCGAGTTGAATCATCAAACTGAAGTGTCGGAGCAATATTTGCTCGACCTCGAACGCGAAGGGTTTTTGAGCCTCTGCGGGACGCGTAAAACGCAGGAACGCATCGCGGCAATGTTAAAAACGGGCAAGCCTTTGCGGAATTAGAGATTTTTTGCCTGCGAAATACGGGAAAAGTACGACAACTTGTAAATTTATGGAAACCGAGGGAGTTGAACGAAAAATAACGGTTGAACGACTTGGCGCGGTTCTTTTAATCGGATTGAATCGTCCGGCTAAACGCAACGCTTTCGACCTTGAAATGCTCGACCAATTGGCGCTCGCTTACGCCGAATTGGAAGACGACGCGGAAATTCGCTGCGGCGTTCTGCACGCGGCGGGCGAAATGTTCACCGCCGGTTTGGATTTGGCGAACGTTGCGCCGAAAGTCGTTGAAAACGGCGTGCTCGAATACCCGGAAGGCGCGATTGACCCGCTGAATTTATACACCGAACGACGGCGCACAAAGCCTCTGATTACGGCGGTTCAGGGAAAATGTCTGACCGTCGGCATTGAATTGCTGCTCGCTTCGGACGTCTGCATCGCGGCGGAGAATGCGACGTTCGCGCAAATCGAAATCAAGCGCGGAATTTTCCCGTTCGGCGGCGCGACGCTTCGTTTTCCGGAGCGTTCGGGTTGGGGCAACGCGATGCGCTGGCTGTTGACGGGCGATGAATTCGATGCGAAAGAGGCTTTAAGAATCGGGCTTGTTCAGGAAATTACCGAAAACGGCGAACACGTCGGAAAAGCAATCGAGATTGCCGAACGAATTGCAAAGCAAGCGCCGCTCGGCGTGCGCGCGACGCTCGAATCGTCGCGCATGGTTCAAACCGACGGCTTCGACAAAGCCAAAGCACATCTGACGCCGCAGATTCTGGCGCTGTTTGCCTCCGAAGACGCGAAAGAAGGCGTCGCGTCATTTATCGAACGCCGCGACGGAAATTTCGCGGGAAAATAATTTAGCCGCGGATGCACGCGGATTTCACGGATTAAATCAATTGATTTCGGGGATTTTAGGAGATTGACAAAATCTACCGAACAATCACAAATAATTCTTTAATCCGCGAAATCCCTGGTTAATCCGCGGCTAAAAATTTTTTATAATGCCCGAAGCTTTGCATCGAAAATTGACCGTTGGAAATTTAACCTTTTTCCGGTTTATCGCGGGAAGGAATTAAGCGAAATAAAGGCGCTGCTTGAAACTGAAGGTTCAGTTGATAGAATATACACGGTCGATTTAAAAGACAAAAACGGCAAGATTCACTACCGGATTGAAAAAACTTTATACATTGCGAAAAAGGGAATTATTTAATGAATTTATTTGAAACGCGGGCGTTCATTTTCGACATGGACGGCACGCTGGTTGACAATATGCGCTTTCACACCGAAGCGTGGGGCAAAATGCTGGCGGAAAACGGCGTGCGGATGAACGCGCTCGATTTTCTCGTGAAAACCGCCGGCAAGACAAACCGCGAAATTCTGCCAGGCGTCTTCGGCGCGATTTCGGACGAAAGAATCGCGCAGCTCGGCGAGCGCAAAGAATCACTCTACCGCGAGTCTTTTTTGCCGGTGCGAAAAGCGGTCGACGGCGTTCTTCAATTTTTGGAAGAAGCAAAAGCCTTAGGCGTAAAAATGGCGGTCGCGACCGCCGCGCCGCGGGCGAATATGGAATTTATTCTCGACGGGCTTGATTTGCGACGGTTTTTTAGCGCTGTAACGACCGCCGACGATATTGAAAACGGCAAGCCCGACCCGGAGATTTTTCTCAAATCGGCGAAAAAACTCGCCGTCGAACCGCAAAACTGCCTGGTTTTTGAAGACGCCGTCGGCGGATTTGAAGCCGCGCGCCGCGCTCGTATGAAATCGATCGGCATCGCGACCGTAAATTCTATCGAAGAAATTCTGCAATTCGAATCGGTCGTCGAGGCGCATCACGATTTTAATGATTTAACGCCGCAATATTTGATAGACAAATACGTTCCTTTCAAAGCAAAAGCAATTTAGGAGGAGCGAATTTTATGATAAAAAACTATTTTATTTTGGCAATTATTTTCGTTTGCGGTTTCTCGGCGGCGTGCAATCAAACGGGCGTGCCGGTCGAATATTCAAAGGCATGTACCGCCGAAAACGATAAAAAATACATCGAAGTCAGCGGCTTTCTGAGTCCGCGCCGGTCGGTTTATTGTTCCAACACCGGCGGCGGTCCGGTTCGCTGCGGCGTCAATTTGCTGGAAGCGCCCGATTCCCAGAAAGATAATTTGAGCGCCGACATCGAACGCGGAAACGGCGCGAGCAACATCGAAGAAATCAAGGGCAGCTTCAAAAAAGAAGACATAAAAATACACGACCAAAGCGGCGGCATCATCAATCTGGCGGATAAAGTTAAGGTGACGGGCAAATTGAATAAAATTCCAGACGCCGACCAGTGTTATCTGACTGTCTCAAAAATCGAAAAATAAAGTGAAAAAGTTATCTCTGATTGTCTTCAACCAAACTTTTTCACTTTTTCACCTTTAAATTTTTATGAGATGCGATTGGGCGAAAAATGATTTGGCTGTTTCCTACCACGACACGGAATGGGGCGTGCCGCAGCACGACGACCAAAAATTATTTGAATTTTTAGTCCTCGAAGGCGCGCAGGCAGGGCTTTCGTGGGACACGATTCTCCGGAAACGCGAGAATTACCGGGCGGCATTCGATAATTTCGACGCCGCGAAAATCGCGCTTTATGATGAATATAAATGCGCCGCATTGCTTAAAGACGAAGGCATTATCCGTAATCGTCTGAAAATCGCTTCGACCGTGCAAAACGCCCGCGCGTTTTTGAAAGTTAAGGAAGAATTCGGTTCGTTCGATTCATATATCTGGAGCTTTGTCGGTGGAAAACCAATAATGAACGCCCGGCAAAATCTTAAAGAAGTTCCCGCGAAAACCGAAATTTCGGATGCGATAAGCCGGGATTTAAAGCGGCGCGGCTTTAATTTTGTCGGCTCGACGATTATGTACGCTTTTATGCAGGCGTGCGGGCTGGTCAACGACCATCTGGTTTCGTGTTTTCGATACCGCGAAGTTGATGAAAAGTAAACTTATGAAAATAAATAAATATTCAGCCTTAATCTTCGCCGTGCTAACGGTTTTTGCCGCGTCCTGTGCAAAAACGAATTCTGCTCCGACCGTCGAATACACGCAGGTTTGTTCCAATGCAAACAAGGACAAAGAAGTTACGGTACAGGGATTTTTGAATGTCACCGACAAGGTTCCGTGCGTCAAAATGCTCAGTCTGAAGCGCGACTGCGGCTTTAAGTTTATGGACAAGGTCAACATAACGGGCAGCGAAATTATCCTTTACCTGGCGGAAGGCACGGACAAAAATCAGGCGGAAACGCCCGACGCCGCGAAATCTTCTTCCGAATTGAAACCGTCCGCTGTATTCACGCGCGACGAAGTAAAATTCCGGCTCGACGACGGCAGCTTGATTGTCCCGCAGGCAAACATCGCAACGCCCGTCACCGTGACGGGAAAAGTCAATTTCACGGACAACGGCGCGGATAAATTATGTTCGATTATGGCGACAAGAGTTGAAAAGAGACAATAATTTCATCCTCGTATTTTCGGAGATAAGAAAAATTTAACGGGTAAAATGGCAGAATTTATTTACGTTGACAACTCAAATATTTTTATCGAAGGCAGGCGCATCGCCGCGATTCGGCAGGGAAAAGCACGCGATTCGGCGGAAGCGAACCGCTACGACATTCAAGACCATTCGTTTCGGCTGGATTTCGGCGAGCTTTATGATTTTATTTCCGAGAACAATCCGGAAAGGGTCGCGCGCGCCGTTCTTTTTGGTTCGAGTCCGCCCGAATCAGACGCCGTCTGGAAGATTGCCGAACGCGTCGGGTTCGAGGCGATTGTCGTCAGCCGCAATTCGGCGAACAGAGAAAAAAAGATTGATACCGGAATCGTCGCCGCGATGGTGCGCGACGCATACACGCAAGCCGACCGCGCGAAAGATACGATAACGCTCGTCGCCGGCGACAGCGATTACGTGCCGGCGGTCGAGCTTCTAACGGAGGGCGGCTTTCGCGTCGAAGTCGTTTTCTGGAGCAGCGCGTCGAATGAGCTGAAAAGCGTTTGTTCGAGATTTATCGAGCTGGACCGATATTTGGACAAACTCGAATACTAAAATGAATTACCCGATAACGCCCGCGATTCGCGTTCTGCGCGAGAATAAAGTCGAGTTTGAACCGCACGTTTTCGATTACGTCGAAAAGGGCGGAACGCGGCATTCGGCGGAAGTTTTAGGCGTTGACGAACACGCGGTCGTCAAAACTCTGATTTTTGAAACGAATGAGAAAAAACCGCTGATTGTTCTGATGCACGGCGATTTACAGGTTTCGACAAAATCGCTGGCGCGGATTCTGAACGTTAAGACAATCGCACCCGCCGCGCCCGAAAAAGCATCTAAGCTGACAGGCTATCTAGTCGGCGGAACTTCGCCTTTCGGCACAAAAACAAAGATGCCGGTTTATGCCGAAAAAACGATTTTTGATTTGGAGAGCATCTATATCAACGGCGGAAAGCGCGGGTTTTTAGTCGCAATTGCGCCGCAGGTTTTACGCGAAGTTTTAGCGGTCGAGACGGTAGAAGTCGGGATAAAGGATTAAAAATATGTTTACGCATTGGGCGTGTTTCGAGTGCCGGAAAAGTTTTGCGAAAGACGAAAGCCCCGAGGCGCGAAAATGTCCCGAATGCGCGCGCCCGATGACGGATATGGGCGCGTACTTCGAACCGCCGCGAAAATTAAACAAAAAACGCTGGGAAGTGATGAAACTGCTGGCAGATTCGGGCTACAAATTCAACACGAAAGACAGCAAAATCTTTATTCAAAACCGGATTTTGCAGGCGAAAAATCCGCGCATCGTTGATGTCATAGAAAGAATTGAAGAAGAAAAATTAAGAATGCAAAAATTTGATTAAAAAACGTTTGAAACAATCAAAATTTATTAGCAAAAATCGCGTGATTTGTGTATATTAACAAAATGAATGAACATTCACTCATTTTATTTTATGCCGGTTGTTAAGATTCAGATTTTTCACGAAAATAATGCGAAAGGCGAAACGAAACTTGTTCGCACTATTCGCATTAAGCGAGATTCCGATAAAAAACTTACGGGCAAACAAGCAAAGCAAATTTTGGCGAGAGCGTTTCCGCAATTTGTAAAATCTTATGGAATTTTATTGTCAAAGGGAGAAAATTATTGGTGGACAAGTCGAACAATTAAACCGACTGAAAAATGTGAATATCATTATATTTGGGAAAAAGCAATAATAACGGAAGAAGAAACTAAATAGAGGCAAAACATTATGAAAGAAGCAGTTATTGTGTCAGCCGTGCGGACGGCGGTCGGAAAAGCGCCGAAGGGAACTTTGAAAAATACGCGTCCCGACGATTTGGGCGCGGCGGCGATTAAGGAAGCGTTTAATCGTGTCGAAGGTTTGGACGTTACGCAAATTGACGATGTCGTGATGGGCTGCGCGTTTCCCGAAGCGCAGCAGGGAATGAACGTCGCGCGCACCGCCATGATTTTGGCGGGCTTGCCGGTTGAAACTTCGGCGATGACGGTTAATCGTTACTGTTCATCGGGCTTGCAGACGATTGCGATTGCCGCCGACCGCGTAAGAACCGGCGGCGCGGACGTGATTATCGCGGGCGGGCTGGAAACGATGTCGCTGATTCCGATGGGCGGAAATTCTTTCAGACCGAATCCGGGTTTGGCGGAAAATTATCCCGATTATTATCTGAATATGGGTTTGACCGCCGAAAATTTAGCAAAGAAATACGAAGTCACGCGCGAGCAGTCGGACGAATTTTCGCTCTCTTCGCATCAGAAAGCGGCGGCGGCAATTCAGTCCGGCAAATTCAAGGACGAAATCGTACCGTTTACAGTGCGCATTGACGAACTCGACGAAAAAGGTCGCGTCCGTATAAAAGAAGTGGTTTTCGACACGGACGAAGGTGTTCGATACGATGCAACTTACGAAGGATTGGCAAAACTCAAGCCCGTTTTTCACGCGAAAGGAACCGTCACCGCCGGGAACTCGTCGCAAATGTCGGACGGCGCGGCGGCGTGTGTGGTCATGAGTTTGGACAAAGCGAATGAATTAGGATTGAAGCCGCTCGCGCGTTTCGTATCGTTCGCGACTGCCGGATGTTTGCCCGAAGAAATGGGCATCGGTCCGGTTTACGCGATTCCGAAAGCGTTAAAATTGGCAGGTTTGACGCTCGACCAGATTGACGTTATCGAGCTCAACGAAGCCTTTGCGGCGCAGGGTTTATCGGTGATGAAAGTTCTGGAGATGAACCCGGCGCGCGTTAACGTCAACGGCGGCGCAGTCGCGCTCGGACATCCACTCGGCTGCACCGGCGCAAAGCTGACGGCGACGATTTTACAGGAACTCAAGCGCACCGGCGGACGCTACGGCATGGTCACGATGTGCGTCGGCGGCGGCATGGGCGCGGCGGGAATTTTCGAGCGTTTGGATTAGTATCTTGGAGTTTCAATTAAAACAAAATGAACAGTTGCTTGGAACGCTTCGACAATACGGTACGAATTTTCCATGGGTAAATTGTAAATTCGAACCGACCGAAGCGTTTCGGCAATTTAAGCCGCTATTCGATGAAGAATTGGAATTCATGGAAAACGAATCTTTCGATATCGAAAGATGGGACGCGGCTTACAGCAGAATAATCGGTTTAAATCTGGAATTAATTGACTTAACAAACAAGGAACCAATAACGGGATTTTTGCTCCACATTAAAAATAATGAAGCCTGGTTTCGTTATTGATCGAGATGTTCAAAAATTTTCTTGCTGAATGAATGTTCATTCAGTTATAATATCGGCAACAAATTCAAATATCAAAAGAGGAAAAACTATGGATGCACAAATGAAAAAAGAGTTTATTAAAGGCGGCGAATTTTTGATTAGCGAAGGCACGATTGCCGATTGTTTCACGCCCGAAGATTTTACCGAAGAACATAGAATGATTGCCGATACGGCGCGCGAGTTTATTGATAACGAGGTGCGTCCCGTCATTCCCGATATGGAAAAACACGATTGGGAAACGGCGCGCCGGCTCGTGCACGAAGCGGGCGAGCTTGGACTTTTGGGCGCGAACATCCCGGAAGAATACGGCGGCGCGGCATTAGACCAGGTTTCGGGCGTGATTATCGCCGAAGCAGTCGGACGCGGCGGCGGTTTCGGGACGACGTTCGGCGCGCAGACCTCGATCGGTCTGCTGCCGATTCTCTATTTCGGCTCCGAGGAATTGAAGCAAGAATGGATTCCGCCGATTGTCGCGGGCGAAAAAATCACGGCGTACTGTTTGTCGGAATCCGGTTCCGGTTCGGACGCGCTCGGCGCGAAATGCAGCGCGCGCCTCTCGGAAGACGGCACGGAATATATCCTGAACGGCGAAAAAATGTGGATTTCGAACGGCGGTTTTGCCGACGTTTACATCGTTTTCGCGAAAGTTGATGGCGTGAAAGAAAAGTTTTCCGCTTTTCTGGTCGAACGCTCGGAAAACTGCCGTCCCGGCGCGGAAGAACACAAAATGGGCATCAAATCTTCCTCGACGACGCCGCTTATTTTGGCGGACGCGCGCATTCCCGTCACGAATTTAATCGGCAACGTCGGCGACGGCGCGAAAATCGCTTTTAATATCTTAAACGTCGGACGTTTCAAGCTCGGTGCATCCGTGACGGGCGGCGCCAAACTCGCGCTCTTTGAAGCGATTCGTTACGCGAACGAGCGTCATCAGTTCAATCGCCCGATTTCCAGTTTCGGCGCGATGAAACACAAACTCGCTGAAATGGCGATTAAAGTCTGGGTTTCCGAATCCATCACGTACCGCACGGTCGGCATGATTGACGCGCTTATCGGCGACGGCGCGGATTCGGAAAAGAAACTGCGCTCGATTGAAGAATACGCGGTCGAATCGTCGATTAATAAGGTTTTCTGCTCGGAAGCCCTGGATTACGTCGTGGACGAAATGGTTCAAATCTACGGCGGCGCGGGCTATTCGGCGGATTATCCGGCGGAAAAAGCCTATCGCGACTCGCGCATCAACCGCATTTTCGAGGGTACGAACGAAATCAACCGGATGCTCATTCCCGGACAATTGATGAAACGCGCGATGAAAGGTCAGCTCGGGTTAATTCCGGCGGCGAAAGCTTTGATGGACGAAGTTATGAACCCGCAGATGTCGTTTGACGATGACGACAGCCTGCTCGCGATGGAAACGAAATTGGCGGCAAACGCCAAAAAAGTCGCGCTCATGATTCTCGGCACGGCGGCGCAGAAATATATGATGGATTTGCAGAACCAGCAGGAAATTTTGCTCAACTGCGCCGACATCATTATGAATGCCTACGCGATGGAAACCGCCGTCCTGCGCGCGAAAAAGCTCGCCGAAAAAGGCAGCGCCGACAATCAAATCGCGATGGCGCAGGTTTTCTGCAACGACGCGATTCAGCGCATCGAAGCGTCGGCAAAAAATACCATCGCCGGAATGCTCGAAGGCGACGACGCGAAAATGCTTTTGGTCGCGCTGAAGCGTTTCACGAAAAACAATTCGCCCGTCAACACCATCGCGGCACGCCAAAGAATCGCCGACACGCTGATTGCGGCAAACAATTACGTTTTCTAAATTTCAGATTTCAGATTATAAATTTCAGATTTGTCCGAAGTTTTACGACTTCGGACTTTTTTTGTAAATTTTTCGGAAAAAATCTTGACAGTTATAAATAAAAATCATAATCTTTAAAAGACTAAAACTTATGCTAATGCAGCGCACAATCAAAACAATAAACAATAAATATCAAAACAGGCGGCTTTCGCCTTATTTGATTATTGTCGGCATTAGTTTTAGCGTCATTATTCTTTTTGGCGGGTGATGACTTTTGGAAGATTTTAGAATCTGGGAGAAAGTCGTTATCCGAAAAAAACAGGGGATGACGGCTTTTTTAGTTTTATGGCTCGTGAAGATAAAAATATGACAAGCCCGACAGCAAATCCGGCGGCGGCTGAAAAAGATTTAGCCGTCAGCGACGAAATTTCGCTGCCCGCACCGCGCGGCGCGGAAATTCTCGTGCGAGGGCTTATAAAAAACGGCGTGGATACGGTTTTCGGACTTCCGGGCGGCGCGGTTTTGCATATTTATGATGAAATCTGGCGCTTTCGTAAAGAGATTACGCATTATCTCGTCCGGCATGAGCAGGGCGCGGTGCATGCGGCGGAAGGCTACGCGCGCGCAACCGGCAAGACGGGCGTCGCGCTCGTCACGTCCGGACCCGGCGCAACCAACGCCGTGACGGGAATTGCGACCGCTTATATGGATTCGATTCCGCTCGTTGTCATTACCGGACAAGTTCCGAGCACGATGATCGGGACGGACGCTTTTCAGGAAGTCGATACGTTCGGCGTCACTTTGCCGATTGTCAAACACAGCTATCTCGTCAAGGACGTGCGCGATTTGGAAGCGATTATCGACGAAGCGTTTCAGATTGCGGCGTCCGGTAAACCCGGTCCGGTCGTGATTGACGTGCCGAAAGACATTACGGCGCACCTTTGCGAAAATCCGCGTAAAATCCACGCCGAATATTTGTTTGAAGCGGAAGAATCAACGGTTGACGAAAACACGCTTTCTTTAGTCGTCGAAAAATTAATCGACGCGCGGCAGCCGGTTTTTTATGTCGGCGGCGGAATCGTGACGGCGGACGCGGCGGATGAATTGATGTCGGTTGCCGAATACCTGCAATCGCCGGTCACGCCGACTTTAATGGGACTCGGCGGATTTCCGACGGCTCACGCGCTGAGTCTCGGAATGCTCGGGATGCACGGAACCTACGCGGCGAATATGGCGGTTTCGGAAAGCGATTTGCTCGTCGCCATCGGCGTTCGCTTTGATGACCGCGTGACCGGAAAGCTCGCCACCTTCGCGCCGAACGCCGAGATTATTCATATCGACATCGACCCGTCAAACATCGGAAAAATTAAAAAACCGCATATTTCGCTGGTTGCAGACGCGAAAACCGCCTTGCAGAAAATTGCGGAAAAACTTGAAAACACCGACCAAAAGGTCATAGAAAACGGCAAAACGAAACGTGAGGATTGGTGGATAAAGCTCAACGGCTGGCGCGATTCCGTGCCGTTCGCCCGCGAATATTCGACGACGGAAATCAAACCGCAGCACCTTATTGAAGAGCTTTACCGCGTGACAAACGGCGACGCGATTATCGTCACGGATGTCGGGCAGCACCAGATGTGGGCGGCGCAGTTTTACCCGTTCAAGCGCGCCCGTCAATGGCTGACGAGCGGCGGACTCGGCACGATGGGATTTGGGCTGCCGGCGGCGATGGGCGCGCAGCTCGCGTGTCCCGACCGGCAGGTTGTGGCGGTTGTCGGCGACGGCGGTTTTCAGATGACGAACCAGGAAATCATTACCGCAATTCAATACAAAATTCCGCTCAAAGTCATCATTATGAACAACGGTTATCTCGGGATGGTGCGGCAATGGCAGGAAATGTTCTACGACCGCGCCTATTCGGAAGTCGATTTATCGATTTCGCCCGATTTCGTCAAGCTGGCGGAAGCCTACGGCGCAAAGGGTTTGCGCGCCGAGCGACCGGAAGATTTACGCCGCGTTCTCGAAGAAGGCTTAAACTTTGAAGGCGTCACGATTATGGACATCGTCGTCTGCAAGGAAGAAAACGTCTTCCCGATTATCCCGGCAGGGCAGGACACGCGGAATATGATTCTTAAATAGTGGTCAGCAGCCGGTGGTGAGTGGTCAGTTAAAGACCAAAATCTGACCGCCGACCACTGACCACTGACCACCGACCATGCAGCATACGATTTCAATTTTAATGGCGAACGAGGCGGGCGAATTGTCGCGCATTGTCGGGCTGTTTTCGGCGCGCGGGTTTAATATCGAGACAATTTGCGTCGGGAAAACTCTGGAGCCGGCGTGGTCGCGCTGCACGATTGTGACGAGCGGCGACGATCGGATGATTGAGCAGATTATCAAGCAATGCGCGCGTCTGGCGCGTGTTCGCGAAGTTCGCGCGGTGACGCGCCTGCCGCACATCGAGCGCGAAATGGCGTTGATTGACGTCAGCGTCAAGGCGGGTGACGAGCGGCAGGAAATTATGAATCTGGTACAGATTTTTCGCGCCAAAGTCGTCGATATTTCGCACGAAAAAATGATTCTGGAAGCTTCGGGGCACTGGCAAAAGGTCGATACTTTTATCGAAATGCTCAAGCCTTTTCAGATTAACGAAGTAACGCGCACGGGCTGTGTGGCAATCAACCGGCTTTCGCCGTTTGAACAAAGTATAGAAGCAAAAGCATAGAGAACTTTATAAATTAAAACAGAGGAAATTTAATGAAGGTTTATTACGATAAAGATGCAGACGAGCAATTAATCAAAAACCGACGCGTTGCCGTCATCGGGTTCGGCTCACAGGGACACGCGCACGCGAATAATCTGAAAGATTCGGGCGCGGACGTGATTGTCGGTTTGCCGCAAAACAGCAAATCCTGGGCTAAGGCAGAAGCCGCCGGACACGAAGTTATGTTCACGTCGGACGCCGTAAAAATGGCGGACGTCGTGATGATTCTCGTGCCGGACGAATTAGCGCCGACCGTTTACAGAAACGAAATCGAGCCGTTTCTTTCGGCAGGAAAATATCTCGCGTTTGCGCACGGCTTTTCGGTTCATTTCCAGAAAATCGTGCCGCCCGCAGATGTTAATGTTTTTCTCGTTGCGCCGAAAGGTCCCGGTCATCTCGTCCGCCACGAATACACTCTGGGGCGCGGCGTGCCGTGTCTGCTGGCGGTTCACCAGGACGTTTCCGGCGATACGAAAGAGGTTGGCTTGTCTTATGCGTCGGCAGTCGGCGGCGGCAAGGCGGGCGTTATCGAAACAAGCTTTAAGGAAGAAACCGAAACCGACCTTTTCGGCGAGCAGGCGGTTCTGTGCGGCGGCGTTTCGGCGCTCATTCAAGCCGGTTACGAAACTTTGACCGAAGCCGGCTACGCGCCCGAAATGGCTTATTTTGAATGCCTGCACGAGCTCAAATTAATCGTCGATTTATTGTACGAAGGCGGCATTTCGAATATGCGCTATTCGGTTTCAAACACGGCGGAATACGGCGATTTGACGCGCGGGCGGCGCATCGTCACGGACGCGACTAAGTCTGAAATGAAGAAAATTTTAGGCGAAATCCAGAGCGGGCAGTTTGCCGACGAATGGATGAGCGAATGCGATAACGGCAAGGTTAATTTCAAACAGCTCGAGGCGGAAGGCGAACAGCACGAAATCGAACAGGTCGGCAAAAACTTGCGCCGGATGATGCCCTGGCTTCAGGAAAAAGCTCTCGTTAATAAACAGGTGAATTAGTAAATAGTGAAGAGTTGAGAGTTAGGAGTTGAGAGTGAAGAGTTAAAGGATTTTCTCTCAACCCTCAACTCTCAACTCTCAACTCAAAAAAATATGCAATACGACTGGAACACAGAAGAAAATCGCACACAAACAGACGGTTACAGCCGCGGCGTCGCGGTCGGCGAAAATTTGATGATGGCTCACGTCCGGTTAGAGGAAGGCGCGATTACCGCGCCGCACCTCCACCCGCACGAAGAAATTATCTACGTCGTCTCGGGCAGATGGCAGGTTCGCGTAGGCGCAGACGAATTCGTTTTGCAAGCGAATCAAACACTGGTCGTTCCGCCGAACGTCGAGCATTCTTCGCTCGCGCTCGCCGAGACGTTGGCGGTCGTCGCCACGAATTACCGTCCGGAATGGAATGAAAACAGCGATTTCTGGCTTCATTACAACACGGACAATCATCTCTGGGCAGTCTAGGAATTTGCGATTTGCAATTTGCAATTTACGATTGGCTTACGCGTTATCGAGCGTGAGCTTATCCGAAGTATTATCGAAAAATGAGCGACATTGAATAGAGAAAAATCGCAAATCGCAAATCGCAAATCGCAAATAAATAATGTCTTTCGATAATATAAATTGGATTTGGAAAAACGGCGGGATTATTCCATGGAAAGATGCAACGGTGCATGTTTCGGCGCACGGGCTGCATTACGGAAGCGGCGTTTTCGAAGGCGTTCGCTGTTACGAAACCGTATCGGGTCCGATGCTTTTTCGCGTCCGCGAGCATTACGAGCGTTTTCACGCCTCGGCTGAGGTTTACGGATTTGAAATTCCTTATTCGGTCGAAGAGCTGACGAACGCGACTTGTGAATTAATTGACCGCAACGAATTTAAAAGCTGTTACGTCCGCCCGATTTGTTTTATGGGTTCGGGAAGTTTGGGCGTTTTTCCGCGCAATTGCCCGACGGAAGTTTCGATAATGGCTTGGAGCTGGGCGGCATATCTGGGCGCAGAAGGTTTAGAAAAGGGCGTCCGAATTACGGTTTCGCCGTGGCGTAAATTTCATTCTTCGATGATGCCGACGACCGCCAAAGCGTGCGGGCAATATCTGAATTCTATCTTAGCGGTGAGCGACGCTTTTGCGCGCGGCTTTGACGAAGCGCTTTTATTAGACGTTGACGGCAAATTAGCGGAAGGCTCGGGCGAAAATCTTTTTGTCATCAAAGACGGCGTAATTTACACGAACAAGGCGGACGATTCGATTTTGATGGGCATCACGCGTTCGGCGGCAATTGAAATCGCGCGCGCGGAAGGTTTTGAGATTCAAGCAAAATCGCTCGAACTTGATGATTTATTAACGGCGGACGAAGCTTTTTTCACCGGAACAGCCGCCGAGATTACGCCGATTCGCGAGGTCGACGCTTCTATTATCGGCAGCGGTCGACGCGGTTCGATTACCGAAAAAATTCAAACGGTTTTTTTCGATGCCGTCAGCGGGCGCGACGCGCGTTTTGCAAAATGGCTTCATCCGGTTGAAGAATTTGTCGCCGCCGTATAGCTTAGAAGAGGATGAGTGAGCCGATAATAAATAATCCGCGCGCCGAAATCGACGCGATTGATACCGAAATTTTAAGACTTCTCAATCAACGCGCGGAAATCGCCCTGCGGGTCGGCGCGGCGAAAACGGTCGTCGATACATCGCTCTGCGACCCGAAGCGCGAAAGCGAGGTTTTAGAACGTCTCGCAAAAGAAAATACGGGACCGTTTGACGAGCAGAGCATCGAGAATATTTTTCAGCGAATCATTGACGAGTCGCTTCATCTTCAACAGAAAACTTACCGGAAACCGTTCGAGGCGGCGCAAGAATCCGGCACCGCGGTTGCCAATTTATCCAAAAAATCACGCGTCGCTTTTCAGGGCGAGCGCGGAAGCTTTTCGGAAGCGGCGGCAGTCGGAATTTTGGGAGCAGACTGCCAAACCGTGCCGTGTCAGACGTTTGACGATTTGTACAAAGCGATTGATGAAGGCAAAGCGGATTATATTTTATCGCCGCTCGAAAATTCACTGGTCGGCTCGGTGCATCGCTGTTACGACCTTTTACTGCATAGCTCTTTGAACATTATCGGGGAAATTATTTTGCCGATTTCACATTTTCTGGTTGCCGCGCCCCGGGCGACGTTTGAAACGATTTCGACGGTCGAATCGCATCCGGTCGCGCTTGCGCAGTGTGAAAGATTTTTTGCGGCGCACCCGGACTTAAAAGGCGTCGCGGCGGACGATACGGCGGGCAGCGTCCGCCGCGTCATTGAAAGCGGCGATATCACGCGCGCGGCAATCGGCGGACGACAGACGGCGGAAATTTACGGCGGGAAGATTTTGCGCGAGCACATCGAAGACCACGCGGAAAATTACACGCGCTTCGTGCTTTTATCGCCAAGCGCGAGCGACGCGCCAACGGGCGGCAAAATTTCGCTGATTGTTCGCTTGAAACACCAGCCCGGCGCGCTGCATAACGCGCTGCGCCCGTTTGTGCGGCGCGGCATCGACCTTCTGAAAATCGAAAGCCGACCGATAAAGGGCGCGCCGTGGCAGTTTAATTTTTATTTCGACTTAAAAGCGCCGTCCTCTGAAAGCGAATTGCGCGGCGCGCTCGACGAAATCCGCGAGCAGGCGGAAGAAGTCCGCTATCTCGGACGCTACTCGACAATCGAAGTCCGATCATAAAAATGTAGGGGCGCGGGACTTGTCCGGCGCCCGTTGAGCGCGAGCGGAATTAAAGTTTGCAATAATCAAAATTATATTGAAACGCGGGTTTGCGTTTTTAAAACGCGCCGGGCGAGGACAAGGCGTCGAGCCTACAAATTAGCTAATGATTATCATTTTAAAGCCGGACATTGGTGCTGAAAGTCGTGAGTTTCAGCGTATCGAAAGTTACCTGAAAAACTTTCAAAACATCGAAATGCGTGTGCACCGGGTCGAGGGCGCGCAGCAGATTTTGACGGAAGTTTACTTAATCGGCGACACGGCGGCGCTCTCGCTCGACGAGATGAAAAGCTTTCCGGGCGTCGACCACGCCGTGCGCGTCTCGGAAGAATACCGCGTTCTCGGTCGCCACAAAGACGATAATCGCCCGAACAATTTCAGCTACAACGGCGTTGAATTCAGCCAGGACAATTTAAACATTTTCGCCGGTCTGTGCGCCGTCGATTCGCCCAAAAGCGTCGAAGAAATGATGCGCGCGCTGAAGGAACACGGACAGGTTTGTACGCGGATGGGCGCATATAAACCGCGCACGAGTCCGTATTCGTTTCAAGGTCACGGCAAAAACTGTCTTCCTTTTGTTTTCGAACTCGCCGGAAAATATGGAATCAAGGTGATTGCGATGGAAATCACACACGAATCGCATATCGACGAAATCCGCGAAGCGCTCGACCAAACCGGCAGCCCGACGGGCGTGATGCTGCAAATCGGGACGCGCAACACGCAGAATTTCGAGCTTTTAAAATCGGTCGGACGGCAGCAGGAATTTCCCGCCCTGCTGAAACGCGGTTTCGGCATCACGCTCGACGAGTCCCTGCACGCCGCCGAATATCTGGCGAGCGAAGGCAATCAGAAGGTGATTTTCGCGCTGCGCGGAATGAAGACGAACATCGGCGACCCGCATCGCAACATGGTCGATTTTGCGCATATTCCGGTCGTCAAACGCCTGACGCGGATGCCGGTTTGCTGTGACCCGTCGCATTCGGTCGGCGGGCGCGGGCGCAGCTCGGACAATATTCTCGACATCATGCACGTGACGGCGCAAGCCGTGATTGCGGGCGCGAATATGATTCTCGTCGATTTTCATCCCGACCCGGCAGTCGCGCTCGTTGACGGACCGCAGGCGCTTCGGATGAACGAGCTTGCAGCGTTTTTCGAAGACGTGCGAATTGTCAGAGAAGCCTACGAGAAACGCGTTGCGCTTTATCGTGACGAATAAAAAAATGGGTAATAATTTTAGAAGCAAATTGATTACGCAAGGCGTCGAGCGGTCGCCGAATCGCGCGATGCTGCGCGCCGTCGGCTTTGGGGACGAGGATTTTTCAAAACCGATCGTCGGCGTCGCCAACGGTTACAGCACGATTACGCCGTGCAACTTAAACCTCGGAGAATTAGCGGAAGATGCGATTGAGGCGGCGCGCGCCGAAAATTTAATGCCGCAGGTTTTCGGCACGATTACCGTTTCGGACGGCATCTCGATGGGCACTGCGGGCATGAAATACTCCTTGATTTCGCGCGAAGTCATCGCCGATTCGATTGAAACCGTCTGTCAGGGTCAGCAGATGGACGGGCTGCTGGCAATCGGCGGCTGCGACAAAAATATGCCGGGCGCGATGATTGCGATTGCGCGGCTCGATATTCCTTCGATTTTCGTTTACGGCGGCACGATTAAGGCAGGACATCTGAACGGCAGAGATTTAACAATCGTTTCCGCGTTTGAAGCGGTCGGCGAATTTATCGCCGGAAAAATCGATGACGCGGAGCTGAGCGAGGTCGAAAAACGCGCGTGTCCGGGCGCGGGTTCGTGCGGCGGAATGTACACGGCGAACACGATGAGTTCGGCAATCGAAGCCCTCGGAATGAGCCTGCCGTATTCATCGACAATGGC
The DNA here is from genome assembly GCA_036403375.1 of Pyrinomonadaceae bacterium. Lineage (GTDB taxonomy): Bacteria > Acidobacteriota > Blastocatellia > Pyrinomonadales > Pyrinomonadaceae > JAFDVJ01. The sequence continues at coordinate 5,788 of DASWRC010000047.1, read as the reverse complement.
GGCGGAAGACGACGAAAAACGCGCGAGCGCACGGGAATCGGCGCGCGTGCTGGCAAAAGCGATTGAAAACAACTTGCTTCCCTCGCAGATTATGACGCGCCGAGCGTTTGAAAACGCGATTGCGGTCGTCATGGCGACGGGCGGCTCGACCAATGCCGTTCTGCATCTGCTCGCCATCGCGCATTCGATGAAGGTCGATTTGAAAATCGAAGATTTCGAGACGATTCGCGGGAAGATTCCCGTGCTCTGCGATTTGAAACCGTCGGGCAAATACGTGGCGACCGATTTGCACCGGAGCGGCGGCATTCCTTTGATAATGAAAATTCTGCTCGAAAAAGGAATTCTGCACGGCGATTGTCTGACGATTACCGGCAAAACCGTCGCCGAAAATCTGGAAAATGTTTCGGGCGAAGCGTCCGCCAATCAAGACGTTGTTAGAAGTTGGGACAATCCGCTTTACGCCGAAGGTCATCTCGCGATTCTTAGCGGCAATCTGGCGGAAGAAAACGCGGTTGCGAAAATCACCGGCATCAAAAGCCGCAAAATCACCGGCAAAGCAAAGGTTTTCGATTCGGAAGAAGACGCGATGGCGGCGATTGTCGCGCGAAAAATCGAATCGGGCGACGTTGTCGTGATTCGTTACGAAGGACCGAAAGGCGGACCGGGAATGCGCGAAATGCTCGCGCCGACTTCCGCGATTATCGGTCTCGGGCTTGGCGATTCGGTCGGATTGATAACGGACGGCAGATTTTCGGGCGGAACTTACGGCATGGTCGTCGGACACGTCGCTCCCGAAGCGGCGGTCGGCGGAAACATCGCATTGATAGAAAACGGCGATTTAATTACGATTGACGCCGATGCGCGACTCCTCGAAGTTCATCTTTCGGACGAAGAATTAGACGCGCGTCGCCAAAATTGGTCGCCGCCCGCGCCGCGATTTACGAGCGGCGTGATTGCCAAATACGCGAAGCTCGTTTCATCAGCCAAATACGGCGCGGTGACGGATTGATGAAAAATGGAAAACGGAAAATGGATAGTGGAAAATACTTTGATTTAATTTTCCACTATCCATTTTCCGTTTTCCATTAAGCGGAGTTTCTGCCCGCGTTGATGATGCCGAACGAGCAGCGGATGACGAGTTTTTCCAGAGTGTTTTTCAATTCTTCGTCGCGACTCTCGCGGATTTTCGTCAGCGCGTACTGCTGAATCGTCGTCAAAGGCAGAACGATGCGCTCGCGGGTCTGAACGGACTGCTGCTCGACCGGAAAATCGCCCATTAAATCTTTTTTGCCCGTAATTTGTGATAAATATTCACGGCAAAGCTCGTATTCGTCCCGTATTTTGCGCCAAATCGTGCCGTAAGCGTCGTGGTCGTTCAAAAACGCCGTCAAGCTGAAATCCGATTTCTGCATCGCCATCTCGCAGTTGTCGAGCAGGGTTTTGAAGAACAGGTTTGAATGGTAAAGCGCGCGGATTTCCTCCAAATTTCCTTCAAGCGCGCGCAGGGCGGAACCGACGCCGTAAAAGCCGGGAACGTTTTGTTTTAATTGACTCCACGCGCCGACAAACGGAATCGCCCGCAAATCTTCGAGCGTCAATTTCTTTTCCGCCGAACGCTTTGCCGGGCGCGAGCCGATGTTGGTTTCGGCGTAAAACTTCAAGGGCGAAACGTCCGACAGGTAATCGAGAAAGCGCGGGTGATTTTTCAAATCTTCGTAGGCGCGAAAACTTGCGTCGGCGAGCGCCTGCATCAGATTTTCTTCATTTTCGGTAAAAGTTTCAGCCCGTTCGGTGAAAAGATGATTGTAAACGCCGGCGTGGATGAGCTGCTCGATGTTAAACTGCGCGGCTTCGACCGTGCCGAAATTAGACGAAACGGTTTGTCCCTGAATCGTCAGCTCAATCGAATCGCTGGCGATTTCCTTGCCCATCGAAGAATAAAATTTATGCGTTTTGCCGCCGCCGCGCGCGGGCGGTCCGCCGCGACCGTCGAAGAAAATGACGGAAATTCCGTATTCGCGCGCCAGCGCGGTGAGTTCTTCTTTCGCCTTGTAAATGCTCCAATTCGCCATCAGATAACCGCCGTCTTTCGTGCCGTCGCTAAAGCCGAGCATAATCGTCTGCGTATCGGCGCGCCGCGCCAGATGTTCGCGATAGACCGGGTTTTCGTAAAGCTCTCGCATGATGCGCGAAGCCGCTTTGAGGTCGGCAATCGTTTCAAAAAGCGGCACGATATCAATCGTTAAAGATTCCATTTCCCACCCGCCGAGCAAAAACAAACCGAAGACTTCGATGACATCGAGCGCGGTTTCCGAATGGCTGATGATGTAGCGCCGGCAGCCCTGCTCCCCGTTTTGCGCCTGAATCCGCCGCACCGCGCCGATGTTTTCGAGCGTGTCGCGCGTTAATTCGTCGTCGAAAATCTGCCAATCGACCGTTTGCGAAACTTTAAGCAGCGCGTCGATTTTTGCGGTGTCCTCTAATTGCTCGTAATCTTTCGGCAATGCACCGGTTTGAGCGGCAACGTCCGCCAAAACCTGCCGGTGCACGCCGCTGTCCTGGCGAATGTCGAGCGCGGCAAAATAAAGCCCGAATGCGTTGACCTTTTCGAGCAGATTGTCCACGAGATGCACGAACAAACCGTTGTGTTTTTCGACGAGCAGCTCGCGGATTTTGTTTAAATACCGCAGGATTTCGTCTTTCGTCAAAGCGTTTTTCACGGTCGAAAACGCTTCCGCGTAAAGTTTGTTTTCAAGCTCGGCAAGCAGCGCGTCGACGCCCGTGAATGTCAGGCGACGTTTTAATTTTCGAGTGTCGCGGTAATAGCATCGAAGCGCGGCGAGGCGCAGAGCGTCGGCGGTTTTACGCGTTGTATCGGTCGTCACAAACGGATTTCCGTCGCGGTCGCCGCCCGACCAGAAGCCCATCTTGACGAGCTGGCTTAAATCGAGATTTTGGTGCGGAAACGAGTTTTTCAAATCCGAAGCGATATTGCCGACCGACTCGTAAAAGACGTTTTCGAGATACCAAATCAGGCTTTGGGCTTCGTCAAACGGCGTCGGTTTCTGCTTTTTGAAAAACGGCGTGCGCCCGAGCTGCTGTAAATAAGAGTTGATTAATGAAACGTCGTTTTGTTCGATCGCTTCGACCAAATCGTTGATGATGCCGAGAACCGTGCCGGGATAAAACTGCGTCGGGTGTGCGGTTAAAACCATCCGGACGCTGAAATTATTCAGTTTTTCGGCAAGCTCCGCCGCTTTATTTTCCTGCAGTACCCGCGTTTCGAGCTGGGTCAGAGTTCCCGCGCCGTCGCGGTCGTGCAGTTCGTTAAAAGCCGCGTCTTCGAGCGCATCAAACAGCACAACCTGGCGCTCGGTGTACTGTACGAAGCGAAAAAGAAAATCGAGCTTTTCGGCTTCCGAATTATTTTCAAAAAAGTCTTCGATAATTTCCTCCGGACTTTTGCCGCGCGTGTAGCCTTCTTCGCAATCGGTGTTAAAAAGCGACAGCAGAATGCCGGTTTTATCGACGCCGTAGAAGGGCAGCGACAAAAACAAACTATTGTAGAGCTGAAATTTGATGCCGACCGAATTTTGAAATTTTTCGAGCGCGCCGGAAACTGTTTGAATCATAAAAAAATTGTAATATAGAGCTTAACGGAAACAAACTTTTTGAGGTGAATATTTATGACTTACAGAATCGAGCGCTGGGCGCAGAGGCACGCGCCGAATTCGGCGATGCTGCGACATATTTTGGTTTCAGAAGGTTACCGGGTTTTTCAATGGTCGGATCTGCCGGAAGCCATCTACGTTAATCACAAACACGCCGAAGACCAATCGCACTGGATAGTTTCCGGCGCACTGGAATTGACGATTGAGCGCGTCGGGACAATTATTCTGGAATCCGGCGACCGCGATTTTATGCCCGCGAACACGTATCATTCGGCGCGCGTCGTGAGCGACGAACCGGTTGTGTATCTGGTCGGCGAGAAATTGTAACGAGTTGAAAAACGTAAATTACTTGCAAACTGCAATTACAAATTACAAAATTGAAAATTACCGATTATCGGTTACAAATAGTCGTAATTTACGTAATATAAATGATATTGACATTTTCTCCGTTACATTTTGCGGTCAAGAAGTTTCTTAAATAAAACTTTTTAATCTGCAATTTGTCATAAAAATAAACGACAAGGAGAAAGTGGAATGAATTATAAATCTTTTGAAGATTTACCCGTTTGGCGAGCCTCGATAGAATTTGCTTTGAGAGTTTTTGAATTTACCGAAAAAGCCGAAAGGCAGCTTCGCGGGCTCGGCGATACGAAAAATCAACTCGAACGCGCGGCAATTTCTATTTCAAACAACATCGCCGAAGGTTTTGAACGCGGTACGAACGCCGAGCTTATCAATTTTCTATATATCGCTCGCGGTTCGGCTGGCGAATCCCGTTCAATGTTGTGCTTGTGCGAGCGCCTGCCGCGTTTTGCGATTCTCAAACCGGATATTACTAATCTCAAATCACGCGCCAAAAATGTTTCTTCACAGCTTTTCGGTTGGATAGAATCGCTCAAAAATTCTGATAGCAAAGGCGAAAAATATTTTACGAAGAATGAAAAGTACAAACAGAATGAAAGGGAAGACTGGCTGGAATTCAAAAGAGAGCTTGAAGAAACAACCAGGCAAAACGTTGAGAGAACAAGACGTATTCACGAACAGTCAAAAATCGATAAAAAATAACTCTTTTATCTCGTAATTCGGACGATGTTTTGTTTGTAATTTGTAATCTGTAATTTGTAATATCAAATATATGAACAAAGCAGTAACACTAGGGGAACTCAAAGCAAGCGGGTACGCGGCGCGCTCGGTGAAAGACGAGCTGCGGGCGAATTTGATTAAAAAACTCAAATCGGGCGAAAAACTTTTTCAAGGGATTCTGGGCTATGAAGAATCGGTCATCCCGCAGCTCGTCAACGGGATTTTGTCGAAGCATAATCTTATCCTTCTGGGAACGCGCGGGCAGGCGAAAAGCCGTATTATCCGGCAATTGACCGAATTATTGGACGAGGAAATCCCAATCATCGCGGGTTCGGAAGTCAATGACAATCCATTGGCTCCGCTGTCGGCATACGGTCGCCAGCAAATCGATTTGCACGGCGACGAAACCAAAATCGATTGGGTCAAGCGCGAAAACCGTTTTGTCGAAAAGCTCGCCACGCCCGACGTGACGATTGCCGACATCATCGGCGACGTTGACCCGATAAAAGCGGCGAAAGGCGGGCATCTGCTTTCGGATGAGCTGACGATTCATTTCGGACTTCTCCCGCGCGCGAATCGCGGAATTTTCGCGATTAACGAGCTGCCGGATTTGGCGGGCAAGATTCAGGTCGGGCTTTTTAACATCATGCAGGAAGGCGACGTGCAGATTAAGGGTTATCCGGTTCGACTGCCGCTCGACGTGATGCTTATCTTCTCGGCAAACCCCGAAGATTACACGGCGCGCGGAAAAATCATCACGCCCTTAAAAGACCGCATCGGCGCGGAGATTATGACGCATTACCCGAAAGACATCGGGCTCGGCGCTTCGATTACGCGTCAGGAAGCCTGGGTCAAGCGCGATGATTTTGAAGGCTTCACAGTTGAAATTCCGGATTTTATCGCCGAAACGGTCGAGCAAATCGCGTTCGAAGCGCGCGACGACCAGCGGATTGATAAACGTTCGGGCGTTTCGCAGCGTTTTCCGATAACGGCGCTCGAATCGGCGGTTTCAAACGCCGAACGCCGCGCGCTGC
>DASWRC010000046.1:0-8581 GCA_036403375.1 Pyrinomonadaceae bacterium | reverse complement strand
AAAGCTCGTCGCCGGTCGAAAGTTGGAAAACATGGACGACGGGCGCGCGTTTGAATTCTTCGCCCGTTTTGCCTTTCGCGCGTTTGACCAAAACGACCGCGAGCAAATCCGACTGCGGCTCGACCGCGAGCTGCATCACGTCGCCTTTGACCTTGTCCGAGCGCCAAACGGTCGCGCCGCTCAATAAATCGACCGCTTCGACGCGCGACCGGTCGCCTTCGTCCGAAGATACCAGAATCAAATCGGTCGAAGGAATCGGCGTGATGGAAGTTTCGTCCAAGCCCTTTGTCTTTTTGCGCCAGAGTCGCTCGCCGGTCTGCCCGTCGAAGGCGTAAAGCGAGTTTTCGCTGCCCGTGAGCACGATGCCGAAATCGGTCGTTTGATAAAATTCGATTTTGCCGTCCGTGCTTGCCTGCCAGACCGCTTGCGCGTGAACCGATGCGCAGAAGAGGAAACTTAAAACGCATAAAAGTAGAGCTAAAACTTTCATACGATTATTTTAACGCGAATTGTGAAAAAAAGAAGCAATTATTTCCGCTCAGCTTTCAATTTGATTTTGTCTATCTGCCCGTACAAATAAGCCAGAACCGGCGGGAATCCGGGAAAGTTTTCGGCATTGGGATTGGGTAAATCTTCGATGTGACCGAGAATTTGAACTGTTTTGTCTTGCCCTTCATACCGGAAATGAACGGTGTCGTTGACTGAGGTGTCAGTGCCGGCGCGTTTTGCCCGGTAGCTGCTTTCGAGGTTCGAAAACTCGTCGCTTTTTAAGAGATTTAATATCTTTTTAACTTCTGTTTCGCTGATATACGTTTGGTGTGTGACCTTTAATTCGCCGGTTTTATACGTCGGTTTTTTGCCGTCTTTTTTGTTTCTGTCAATCGTCTCGAATTCGACGAGACCGTTTTCGTAGAGACGAAAATAGAGCAATTCGCCCGTCACGTCCCACATTCCGACAAATTCGCGCGTCATTTCCAAAACGGGCGTCGTGCCGGGTTGTGCGACTCGTAAATCTTCGACGTTTTTGCAGGAAACAAGAAACAAGCCGAAAATAAAAGTAAGAATCGAAGCTGTCTTCATAAAAATTATTGAATCCGGTAAGCTTTACCGTTCCATAGAACAACAACCGTTCCGCCCAATTGGTCGGCAATCGAACGAAGCCCGGCGTCGAGCCTGAGAAACTCGCTTGTGCCGCGATTGACGGTTTTTTGTTTTTGCTTGCCGACCGCCGAATCGAACCAGATTCCGCCGACGTTGTTGAACGTTTTTCCGCCGACGCTGCGGGTCGCGCCCGGTTCGGATTCCTTTCTTTTCGCGGTTTTCTGCGGCGCCGCGACTATCGATTCCGAATCCTCCGCCGGCGAAGGCAGTTTTTTATTATCGTCTTTCGAGCGCAGCGCGCCTGAAATTTCGTTCTTTTGCTGCTTTTCTTCCGAGACGCTCCTGTTTTGACTGGTTGCGCCGGCGGTCGGCGACGCCGGACTGACTTTTGCCAGATCGTCCCGGTCGGCTTCGCGATTTTGCTGAATTTGAGGTTTGCTGTCCGGTGTGGCGACCGGCTGGCTGGCGGCTTCGCGCCCGTCCGTGTCCGGTTCAGCGGTTTTGTCGTTCAGCGACGGTTTGAAAGCGTTCGTGTTCGAGGCGGAAACCGGCGCGGAATTAGTCGTCGTCGTTGTTGAAACGTTTGCCGGTGCGGACGAAACCAGCGAATTCGTCGCAGTCGAGTTTGAACTCGAAGACGTATTTGAAACCGCAGACGGCGCTTGCGTCGTCGCTGCGTCCGTTCTTTGACTCTGTGTATTTGCCGTATATGAAACTTCCCGCGAACCCGTCAGATTATTGACGAGCAGATAGGCGAAAAATCCGCTGAACAGAAGTACCAGCGCGCCCATTGCGTAGGCAAGCTGCGGAAAGATGAAAAGCCTTCGATACCACGGCACGCTCGGTTCCGCCGCCGCTTGCGCAACAGCAGAAGAAGCGGTTTCCGGTTCCGCTTCCGCATTCATCAAAATTACGTTCGACAGAATTTTCCGGCATCTCGTGCATTCCGCGAAATGCGCCGTAAAGCGCGCGCGCGCCGCGCCGGACACCGAATTTTCGGCGAAAGCGGAAATTTCATCCGCGTCCAGATGCGTGCCCGCGGAAGTTACAACTTCGCCGCTCAGCCGCGCCTGCCGCAGAATTGCATCCATTTCCTTGTCGAATTCAAATTCCATCCTTAATTAAATTTCACCGCCGCCGCAGACACAGAGAGAAAATCAAACAATATTTTATTTTTATATTCGCTCATAATTTCACTTCTAAAATCTCTGTGCCCCACAGTGTCGGCGGCGGTTCAAATTTTCCCACTCTAAAGAACGCTCGCGCGCAAAACTTCTTGCACCAGTGCGGCGATTATCAAAACCGACACCAGTTTTTCAAGACTGATTCCGAGTTTTGATGCGGTTTCCGCGAGATAACGTTTGACTTCTTCTGCGCTCCAATTATGCCCGTTTTGCAGTATCTTCTCGACCGATTTGCGGATTTCCGTCTGAACGCGCACGACTTTGCGGCTCGCCGTCGCTTCGTGATAATCGAACATCTGCCCGATTTCCTTTAATTTTAATTCATCGAAATAATAGAGCTTCAAAAGCAGCTTGTCTTCCGCTTCGAGCGCGGCAATCGCTTGATTAAGCGCCTTTGAAACGTCGGCGCGCATCTGTTTTTCGCCGAAAATGTCTTCCGGGTTTTCGGTGTGTGCGACGACCGACAGATTTTCCGCTTTTTCCGACGATTCGTTCGCCAGATTTTCAAACTCGCGGGCTTCTTCGACCTGCACGAGCCGTGACTGCTTGCGGAACTGGTCAACCGCGAGCTGCGAAACAATCGCGCGCAGCCAGCCGCCTAAGGAACCCCGACCGGAATAATACGACAGTTTGGATTTCAAATTGCCGTCTTTATCGTGTTTCAGCCCGTAAAGCTCCGCCCAAATCGAGCTTGCCAAATCGTCGGCGTCTTCCGCTTTCGGCGAGATTTTCCACGCCGCCGCCTTGACGGTTTTGTCCTGCGTTCGGACAAGGTCGTCCCACGCCGCTTCGTCGCCTTTCTCGCACGCCAGCACGAGACACAAATCATCGGCGCGCAGCTCGTCAACAAAAGTTCTTATTTCCGCTGCCGAAGCGTTTTCGTTATCGCTGAAAAGATATTTATCGAGCGCTTTTTCGACGCGCGGGCGAACATCAATCGCCGCCAATCCGCGCGAATTCTCGGCGCGTGAAATCAGTCGCGCAATTGATTCTTCAATCGTTGTGTTGTGTTTTTCGATGGCGGCAGTCACAATTTTTTCAAACGAAAGATTTTAACACTAATTTGGGGAATTTTGGGAACACGCGCCGCAAACTCGGTGTCTAACAAATTGTAGTTGCGAAAAAACAGAGCGAGGTTGCTTGGTGAAATGTTTATTAAAAGTTCGGTTTCGTTAATATTTCTGCTAATTTCATTCGCCGTCGTGAACGCGCAAACGCCGTCTATTGGAACAAAATTTCCAATCGTTAATGGTTTGGCGATAGTTTTGCCGAAACCCGATTACCCGCAGGAAGCAAAAGATTTTTGTGCAGCTGGAGTGGTTTCCATTAAAGTCGAAATTGACGAAAAAGGCGATGTAATTTCAACTGAGGCAATCGCCGGCGACGAACTTTTACACGAAACATCAATTAAAGCTGTGAAAAAGGCAAAGTTCAAGGTAACTGGATATGGCGGTCTGCCTATCAAAGTAAGAGGAATTGTCGTTTATAATTTTCCACCCGTGAAAAATTGCATTATTGCAGAAGTTATTAATAAAAAAGCCAAATCTATTCCTAAACCTGATTTTCCGAAAAGTTGCCGATGTGCCGGAATTGTAAAAGTCGAAGTAATCATTGACGTTTTCAGCGGCAAAGTAATAAATGCGAGAACACTTTCAGGAAATCCGTTGCTTCGCATTTCAGCACTTAACTCAGCTAAAAAAGCTCTTTTTAGTCCATCAATGATAAATGATGTACCTATTTTTATAAAAGGCTTGTTAATTTACAATTTTTCCTCAAGCGGGGAAGTCCAATTTTGATTACCGCAGATGTTTTCGCAGGAAACTGACGATTTTGTATCCGTCGATGTAAACCCACGGCTTTTCGCCGAGCGTGTAATGACCGCACGGGATTTTGGTTTTGTCGTGGCGGATTCCGCTGTCGCGCAGGGCGCGCATCATGTCGCGCGAAAGGTCAATCGGAAACGTCAGGTCGTAAAGCGTGTAAATATATCGCTGCGGGCGGGCGGGCAATTTTGCGAGCTTGTCCATATACGCCATCGGCGAAATCGGCAGCCAGTATTCGCGTAAGTCTTCGAGCGAGACGTTGTTCTCTAAACCTTCCTTGACGTGATAGGTCGAAAGCCCGTGCCAGACGACGTCGGCGACGTAGCCCGAAACGTGATTGAAGCATCCGGCGTCAATCTGCAAATCATGGACGAACGCGAAAAACCCGACACAGCTTCCGATGCTCGTGCCGATAATTCCAATCTTTTCGTAGCCCTGCGCTTTTAACCATCTGACGGCGGAACGCGTATCGACGACCGATTGCCGCAGAGATTGCAGCGTTTGCCCGACGTTCGGCGCGACCAGATAATCGGCGCGCGTCAGCTCGGGCGGCATCCGCCGTTCGTGATACGGCAAGGTCACGCGCAGCGCCGACATTCCGAAACGATTGAACATTTTGCACAAATCGAAATACGTTCCTTCGCGCGCGTTCCAGTGCGGCAGCACGATAATCGCCGACTTTTTGTTCTCTTCGTGCGGGAAAAAATGCGCGTAAACCGTGTTGTTTTCAGGTGAAAAGGTCTTGATGCCGCTCGTCCACGTCAGCTCGTTATCCGTTAATTCGTAATCGGAAATTTCGGGCGAGCAGAAAAATTCGTCGCTCTCCTTGATTGTTTTGCGCGAATACTCGCGGAAAAATTCGTGCGGGTTCGCGCCGCGCGCCGTTTCGTCTACAAACTCGATTCCCCAGCCGAATTCGCGCACCGTACGGTTGTTGTCACGCATCGCGTGCTCGCGTTCGCGCCTGTGCATATAGCGTTTGAGCATAAGTTTTAATGGTAGGTAAAAGAGTCCCAAGTCTCAAGTTCCAAGTCCCAAGTCTCGAATGTTTCGTTGAAATTAGACTTGGGGATTTTGGGACTTGAGACTTGGGACTTTGCTAAGCGGCGGCGGCTTTTGTTGTTTGCAGAACTTTTTCGTAATAAGCGATGTATTGCGGAATAATCAGCTCCGAACCGTAGCGCGAAACGGCGGATTCGCGCGCTTTTTTGCCGAATTCGAGGCGCATTTCTTCGTCCGCGAGAAGCTTCATCGTGTCCGCCGCCATTTTTTCCGTGTCGCCGATGTCGCTCAAAAAACCGGTTTCGCCGTCCGTGACGACTTCCGGGATGCCGCCGATGCGGGTCGCGATTACCGGAACTTCGCAGGCTTCGGCTTCGAGCGCGGCGAGACCGAAGGATTCTAATTCGGACGGCAGCAGAAATACGTCCGCGATGCCGAGATAATCGGCGATATTTGCCTGTTTGCCGACGAAAATTACGTCTTCCTGCACTTCTAACTGTTCGGCGCGGTAGCGGCAAGCCGTCTGTTCGGGACCGTCGCCGACCATCACGAGCCGCGCGCGCGCGCCATTTTTCTTAACCTTCGCAAAAATCTCGACGCAATCGACCGGACGCTTGACGGCGCGGAAGTTTGAAACGTGAACGAGCAGCTTTTCGCCCGCCGGCGACAGTTCTTCGCGCAGCGGCGAATCCGCGAGATGCTTGTAATGACACGCGCAGATGAAATTCGGGATGACTTCGATTTCGTCGAAATCGAACGTTTCAATCGTCGCCTGCTTCAAAAATCGCGAAACTGCCGTGACGCCGTCCGATTGCTGCAATCCGTAGCGCGTAATCGGCAGGTATGAACGGTCAGCGCCGACCAGAGTTATATCCGTGCCGTGAAGCGTCGTAATCACGGGAACATAACGTTTCTGCTTGATTGACTCGCGCGCTAAGATAGCCGAAATCGAATGCGGAATCGCGTAGTGAACGTGCAGCAAATCGAGTTTTTCCGAGCGCGCGACGGTCGCCATTTTCGTCGCCAGCGCCAAATCGTACGGCTGGTGTTCGAAAAGCGGGTAGCTCATCATTTCGACTTCGTGAAAATGCACGCGGTCGCCGAGTTCCGTCAGCCGCGTCGGCAGGGTGGACGAGATAAAATGGACGTTGTGCCCGCGCTGTGCTAGCTCGCGCCCGAGTTCCGAGCCGACAATTCCGCTGCCGCCGTAAGTTGGATAAACCGTGATTCCAATATTCATTGCTTTAATGGTAAATGGTTAATCGTAAATGGTAAATAGTTATAGCGATAATTTACCATTAACCGGTAATACTTATCGATTTAAAGACGACTTCCTTCAATATAAATTCGTCGGGGTCAATCGTGATTTTTTTCGGCGCTGCGGTTTTTACTTTAACGGTCGTTTCCTTATCGTTTGGCGTCACGGTTACGCGCTGTGCGCCTTTGCCGGTGGCGATTTCAATTACGACAGGCTGTAAAAATGCCTCGTCGGTTTGAGTTTGTTTAAGCGTCAGTTCAATCGTTCCCTTTGAAGATTCCTTCCAAGATGCTTGATAAATCGGATGTCCGGCTTTATAAATCCAGCGGTCGAAAAAGTTTTTCAAATCTTTGCCCGAAGCGCCTTCGAGCGCGGCACGCAAATCTTCGGTCGTCGCGGTCGAATCCTGATGCTTCAGGTAGTAATCCTTTAAGCCTTCAAAAAATGCGCGGTCGCCTAAAATGCCTCGGAGCATATGCAGAACCCATCCGCCTTTTTCGTAATTGTTCGGCGTCAGAAGGTCGAAAAGCTTTTCTGTTTCCGTATCGAAAATCGGCGTTTTGCGTATTTTTTCGTATTGCAGGTAGCTGCCTGCCTTCTCGCGCATATACGCGCGAAACGCCGCTTTGCCTTCATTTTTCTCGACAAAAACGCCCGCAAAATAAGTCGCGAAACCTTCACTCAGCCAAAGGTCAGCCCACGTTGCCTCGGTTACTGAATCGCCGAACCATTGATGCGCGATTTCGTGCGCGACCACTTCTTCGACGCCGCGCGGAATTTTATAGCGCGCGCTGCGTGGTTTGGCGCTCAGAAAATCTTTAAAAAGTGTCGGCGTAAAAACAATCGTGTTCGCGTTTTCCATGCCGCCGAAGCGGGTCGCGCCAATAATCAGTGCGAGCTTGCCGTAAGGATACGGCGCGATTAAATTGCTGAAAGTCAAAACCGAGGGCGCGGCGGATGAAAACCCCTGCGCGGCGAATTTTCTATCCGATTGCGGCACGTAATACGAAATCGGAACCGGCGCGTTTGTTTTCAGCGCGGCGTTTGCGAACCGCCCGACCGCGACGACCATATTATACGGCGAAACGGGGCGGCTTTCGCTGTAAATCCACGTGCCGGTCGCGTCCGCGTTCCGCTTGGAAGATTCTAAAATGCCGTTCGCGACGACCGCGTTGTCGGCGGCAGCCGTGACCGTAAACCTGACGGATGCTTTTGCCGACGGGTGGTCGAGGCACGGAATCCAATGGTGAACGCGGTCTGCCCAGTTGTCGCCGACCGCCGACTGATTGCCGTCCGCGTCCTTTTTCAAAATTAAACCGTCCTCCGGGACGCCCGAATAGGTCACGGAAATGTTCAGCTTCTCGCCGTTTTTCGCTTCTTTGGTTAAGTAAACGTCGAGCTTTTCGCCCGTCTGCGCAAACCGCGCCGGTTCGTTGTTAACCTTTACCAAACTGACCGGCAGCCGACCGAAATCGAAATCTATTTTTGTGACATCGTTTTGACGAATCAGAACCGTGATATCGGTCGTCGCCTCGTTAATTCGCGTTAAGGCGTAGTCGAACGCGAGCTTAATGTCGAAATGAAGCGGCTGCCACGCGTCGATTTTGCGCTCCTGCCGGACGGCAAACGCGGACGCCGCCGAAAAAGCGACGAGCAGCAGGCACAGACAAACGGCGCGTGAAAGATTTTTCAGCCGAAAACTTAAAGGTTTTTTCATAAATTGCGATTTTTGCGCTTTCTCATCCGGAATAACTGAAAGCTGATAACTAGATACGAAAGTTATCTGCTTTCAGTTATCAGATACCGGCTATTTCGGAGAATTATTTTTTTTAATCTATTTTTTTCGTCTGACGTAATAGACGATTCCGCTGTAATCGTCGGTGAAAAGAAACGCGTCCGTGCCGATTTTCATAATGTCGCACGGACGACCGACGACCTTTCTGCCTTGCAGAAAGCCGTTCATAAAATCCTGCGGCGGCGTGCCTTTTCGCAAAATCACGATTTTGTAGCCGTGCCCGACGCTCTTGTTGGTCGAGCCGTGAAGCGAGACTAAAAACGCGCTTTTTAAAGCCGTATCCGGTGTGTTTGCGTCGAAATAATCAAAACCCATCGCCGAAGAATGCGCCGGAAAATAACCGTAGGACGCGGGCACGCCGGCGCACGATTTGCGCCGCCGAGTCGGTTTTTTGATGGCGGTTTCCGGCGTCGTGTCG
>DASWRC010000045.1:0-2329 GCA_036403375.1 Pyrinomonadaceae bacterium | reverse complement strand
GAACATATTCGGCGCAAACGAAATACGGCTTGATTTCGGTCGTCATTCACGAAGTCGGGCACAACTATTTCCCGATGACGATTAACTCGGACGAGCGCGACTGGACCTGGATGGACGAAGGATTAAATACTTTTACGCAGTTTTTAGCCGAGCAGGAGTGGGAAAAGAATTACCCGTCGCGACGCGGCGAGCCGTCGAAAATCACTGATTATATGGTGAGCGAAAACCAGGTGCCGATTATGACGCAATCCGATTCCGTTTTGCAGTTCGGCAACAACGCTTATGCGAAACCGGCGACCGCGCTCAATATTTTGCGCGAAACCGTTCTGGGAAGGGAATTGTTCGATTTCGCGTTCAAGGAATACGCGCGCCGCTGGCAGTTTAAGCGTCCCGAACCGGCGGACTTTTTCCGCACGATGGAAGATGCTTCCGGTACGGATTTGGATTGGTTCTGGCGCGGCTGGTTTTATTCGACCGACCACGTCGATATTGCAATCGAGAACGTGCGGCTTTATCAAATCAACACCCAAAACCCGGAAGTCGAAAAGGAAATCCAGCGCCGCGCAGCAAATTCGCAGCCGCGCACATTGACGCAGCAGCGCAACGAAGCCCTGCCGAAACGCCTCGACCAGTACCCGTCACTGCGCGATTATTACAACGATTTCGACCAGTACGAAGTCACCGAAAAAGACAAAGCCGATTACCAGAAGTTTCTGGAAAGCCTGACCGACAAGGAAAAAGCGCTGCTCAACGCGAATAATTATTTCTATGTCGTGGATTTGAAAAACATCGGCGGACTCGTGATGCCGGTGATTTTCAAAGTCGAATACGTTGACGGCAGCACAGAAGAAATCCGCATTCCGGCGGAAATCTGGCGCTACAATAATACGGACGCGTCAAAACTGATTATCACCAAAAAGGAAGCCAGAGCGATTGTGCTCGATCCGAATCTGGAAACGGCGGATGCCGATTTAAACAACAACTTCTTTCCGCGCCGCTTCGTGCCGACGCGCTTTCAGGTTTACAAGCAGCAAATACAGCAAGGTCAGCGTCGAAGACAGTAATTTAACGGCAAAAGGTTATGGTTTTAATACATAAAAAAATTGGTTTAAGGCTCAATCGAGGATTTATTTTTGCCTTTATACTTTTTATTTCGTTCCTCATCCTTCATCCCTCATCCTTTTCGGTTGCGGCGCACACGTATCACACGAGTCTCACGCGGATGGATTACAACGCGAAAGAAAAAAACATCGAAATCAGCGTCCAGCTTTTTATACACGACGTCGTGCCGATGCTCGAACGTCGTTTGAAAAAGCGCGTCGATATTGAAAAAACGACGGAAGTAGACGGCGAAATCTTTAAATATTTGAGCGAAACCTTCGTCTTTCAAAACAAAAAAGGCGAAGCGCAAAAATTAAAATGGGTCGGCAAGGAATTTGAAAACGACATGGTCTATGTGTACTGCGAGATTCCGTTTGAAGAATCGACGGAGGGCACAAGGCTGCAAAATACGATATTTTTTGAAAGCTACGCGGAGCAGACAAATCTGGTCGTCGCGCATTTCGGCGAAAAAAAGATAGATTTGCTTTACAAATCGGGCGATAAATTTAAGGATTTATAAAATTTCGGGTTTAAAAAGGGAAGAGCGAGACTTATTTCTAAGTCTCGCTCTTTGTTTAAATTAGACTGGCATGTGAAGAATGAATAACCTGAGGTATCTAAGACTTCCGTTTTCTCATTTAACCTATAACCGACAAATTAAACGAGATTATGAGGCTCTCATATATAAATGGCTTTAAACTGCCGAAAACTAACATGTCTTTAGCATTTTTAATAAATGTTGATTGTTATTATTAGTGAATTGAATATATAACGCCTTTCCGGACTCGTGATACAATCTACAAAACCGATTAATTTTGGAGTAAAAACATGAAAATAGCATTAAACGGCGCGACCACGATGCACGCCGATTTGGAAACCGATATAAAGGCGGCAAGCGCGGCGGGCTTTGAGCTTATCGAAATCTGGGCGGCAAAATTGCGCGAATTTTTGAAAACTAAAACAACCGCCGATTTAAAGAAATTACTGGAAGAAAATAATTTAGAACCGTATTCAATCAATTCAATCGAACACATCACATTTCGCTCTGACGAGGATTACGGGAAAATAAAAGCCGAAACGGAAGAACTCAGCCGCATCGCCGGTGAAATAAATTGCCCGTACGTCGTCGTCGTGCCCGGCAAGCTGCCGGAAAATGCGAGCGAGGAAGAAATTATCGATGAATCCGTACGCGTGTTAAATGAACTCGGCACGATTGCGGAAAAACATA